>DATHVH010000339.1:0-2337 GCA_035461405.1 Anditalea sp. | reverse complement strand
AACTTCTAAATCACATTCCTTTGCTTGCCAAAAAATGGTTTTCGGGTGATGGTCTGTAGGGTGAATTTTTAGGTAAAGTGACAGCTGATTTCATCAAAATATATAGATTTAAAAATGATATAAACTACTTTTCCACCAAAGAAAATTGAAGTCATTTAGGATAAATAATAAAACCTAAATCGTTTTAGTAAAATTTTTTATTAATTTTAAGATTTCAAATCAATACCCTTTATATGATGACTAGACTAATCTGTTCCGTAATATTTACATTTTTTACTTCTCTCGCCATGTGCCAGTGGCAACCTGCTGGAGAAAAATTAAAAACAGAATGGGCTAGTGAGATTGATCCTATGAATGTCCTACCCGAATACCCCCGGCCAATTTTAAAACGTGAGCAGTGGAAAAATTTAAACGGGTTATGGAATTATTCTATACAGCCTAAGGCATCTGATAAACCTAAAAAAAGCAATGGAAGGATTTTGGTACCTTTTGCGGTAGAATCTAGTTTATCTGGAGTGATGAAAAGGATCGAACCTTCAGAAGTTCTATGGTATGATCGAAAATTTACAGTGCCTGAAGACTGGAATGGAAAAAATGTAAAATTAAATTTTGGAGCAGTTGACTGGAAAGCTGAAATATGGATTAATGATGTGAAAATTGGTAGTCATACCGGGGGTTATACCCCGTTTTCATTTGATATAACACCTTTTTTGCAGGAGGGGGAGCAGGAGATAAGGGTTAAGGTTTGGGATCCTACAGATAAAGGTCCGCAGCCAAGAGGGAAACAGGTAAAGAATCCTGAAGGAATATATTATACACCGGTAACAGGTATATGGCAGACAGTGTGGTTAGAGCCAGTAAGTGAAAAAAGTTTTGACAGGATTACATTTACTGCAGATATCGATAATGATATCGTGAAGGTCGCCACACAGATATCTGGAATAGAACCAGGGGATATAATAAAGCTTACAATACTCGAGGAGGGGAAAGAGATTAAAACATCAAAATTTGCCGCGAATGAATCCATGGAAATCTATTTAGAAAAGCCAAACCTGTGGTCACCGGAATCTCCATTTTTATATAGAACGGTGGCAGAACTCATAAGCCAGGGTGAGGTAGTGGATGAAGTGGAGAGTTATTTTGCGATGAGAAAAATATCTAAAAAGCGTGATCAAAATGGAGTAGTTCGTATGCAACTGAATAATGAGGATTATTTTCATTTTGGACCCCTTGATCAAGGTTGGTGGCCAGATGGACTATATACTGCACCAACTGATAAGGCATTAAAATACGATATTGAAAAAACCAAAGAAATGGGTTATAACATGATTAGGAAGCATGTCAAGGTAGAGCCTGCCCGCTGGTATACCCACTGTGATGAAATAGGAATTTTAGTTTGGCAGGATATGCCAAATGGGGACCACCAGAAAGATTGGCAAATGCGCACTTATTTTGAGGGGAATGAAATGGTGAGGGATCCTAAATCAGAAGATATTTTTAGAAAGGAATGGAAAGAAGTAATGGATTTTCTCACCCCCTACCCCAGCATTGTTGTATGGGTGCCATTTAATGAAGCCTGGGGACAGTTTAAAACTGAAGAAATTACCCAATGGACCCGGCGCCAGGATCCTACCCGCCTAATAAATTCTGCTAGTGGTGGAAATCATTTTCAAACTGGAGATATTTTGGATATACATAGTTACCCAGATCCCCAGTTATACCTCTATGATGCCAATAGAGTTACCGTATTAGGAGAATACGGGGGGATTGGTTTCCCAATGAAAGGTCATCTTTGGGCTACAGATAAGAATTGGGGGTACGTGGAATTTGAGAATATGAAAGATGTTACAGATAAATACGTTGAATACGCAGAAACCTTAAAGAGCCTTGTACGAGCAGGTTTTTCAGGTGCTGTATATACGCAAACTACAGATGTTGAAGGGGAAGTGAACGGTTTAATGACATATGATCGAAAGAAAGTCAAAATGGATGTTAGCCGAATAAGAAAAATTAACCAGGAAGTGATTGATACTTTACAAGATTAGCCGAGATCATTTTTAACCTCAATTTTTCAATTTTAAGATTTTATATATGAAGACAAAGATTATTCTGACCGAAATTAAGTTTATAGGAAAAATTATTTTATTATTTGTTTGCTTCTCATCCTGTGAAAATAAAAAAAGCAATAAAGAGGATGATCGTTACAAAAGTGAAATTATGACTAAAAAGGAGTTTATAAACCAGAAGGATTTTATTACTACCATTAACGGTAAGGAAGTTAGACTTTTTTCACTTGAAAATGAGAACGGGGTTAAAGCATATTTTACCAATTATGGG
>DATHVH010000338.1:0-10358 GCA_035461405.1 Anditalea sp. | reverse complement strand
AGTGAATTTGGCTGGAAGAGCGAAAATATTTTGGATATTGGAGTTATTAGTTCAGCCAGAGGAAGCGAAGCTGTTTTACCTATCTGGCTAAGAATATGGGGTGCTACACAAAACGGTGCCTTCAATTTTAAATTGGTAAGTTGATTAGGTATAACCCAATAAATATTTATTTGCAAATTGGGTAATTTTTATTATTATTTTAGATATATCAGTGATCCATAATTCCATATGACTTGATTATTTACGAAAGCATGAATCGTCCATTATTTCTGTACCTGCTTTGTGTGGTTCAATTCTTCCTGGGCACGAGTGCCTTGTTTGGAGGTGGTATGTTACTTTTCAAACCAGATGGATCATTGCTGAATATGGATACCGATTGGATCCAGGATTCACCTTTCAAATCCTACTTGATTCCCGGTATCCTCCTTTTTACATTTAATGGGATATTTCCACTTTTTATCCTTTTTGGATTGATAATAAAACCTAAGTGGGGATGGGCGAATAAGCTAAATATTTACTCTGGTATACATTGGGCATGGACCTATTCTTTATTTTCTGGCATTATCGTGATAGCATGGATTACGGTCCAACAAGTGTTGATCCAATATTTCTGGTTACAGCCAGTGATGATTTTTACCGGGCTGTTGATTATTGTTTTTACGCTTACACCTGTGGTAATTAATTATTATAAATACCATGAACACAAAAATCAATAAAGAATGGCATGAGCAAAATCGCATGCCTAAAAACGCAACTATAGAGCAGCGGATAGAATGGCATCTTGAACATTCCAAAAATTGCAGCTGCCGTAAGATTGAAGGAAAAATTGCAGAAGAAATGATTAAGAGAGGGATTAAATTCTGATTTTTTAATGGTCTAAATTCTCTAGCCACTAATATAAAGTTATATGAGGCAAATATGAGTGAGAAACGATTGATAACACAGATAAGTCTTATCATAGTTATGCTTGCTGGTATAGCTGCTTACTGTGGTATATATATGAAATTCGGTGATGGACCCTATATATATGAATCCATCCGAAGTCTTCCTGTCGAAATTTATGGTACAGGACTTTATCACCATATGCCTGCAGATGTGGCCATACAAGGTATAGCCCAGGATTATGTCACACTATTTATAGCGATACCGATACTGATAATATCTCTTATTGGATATAACAATAATTCTCTTCGTTGCCATTTTCTTTTAAGTGGAGTGATGGGCTATCTTTTTGTCACTTACTTGTTCTATACCACTATGGCCATGTACAATGTGTTGTTTCTATGCTATGTTACCATTTTATGCCTATCATTTTTTGGATTATTTATTACCATGAGATCCCTGTTACTTTTGAAACAATTCCTTTTTTCAGAAAAAACACCTGCTAAGGCCGTTGGAGGATTTTTAATGTTTAATGCAGCAGCAATTGCTCTGTTATGGTTAAGTATCATAGTACCACCTTTAGTAGAAGGTACAATCTATCCGGCAGATTTGAATCACTTTACAACTTTAATAGTACAAGGTTTAGATCTCGCTTTATTATTGCCAATTTGTTTTGTAATTGGGCTTTTACTTTTTAGGCAAAAAGAATCGGGTTATATTTATTCAACGGTATATCTAGGATTTTTATCGATATTAATGACAGCCTTAACTGCAAAAGTAATAGCAATGGGACTACATGGCGACAATGTTATTCCAGTAATATTCATCATTCCCACTTTTAATATAATTTCTATACTGAGTACATATTTTATGATCAACCATATTCAATATATGGGACGGTAATTTTATAAAAAGGGGGAAACTGCAAATCTCATTTTCAACTAAATTCAATCAAATTAACATGAAGACCAAAGCACCTATTTTTGGAATATTAATTTTTTGTCTTATCAATTTAAATGTTACCGCTCAAGATAAGCCCATTGATCAGCAAACTATAGTTTATACCATAATATACAATGCTGTACCGGATAATTTTGGATATCCTTTAATAGGTTTTATCAACCTTGCCCAAGGAAATCATAAAGGATTGCAGGTAGGGTTTGTAAATACCACAATTAAAAATTTCGAGGGTCTCCAGGTAGGCTTTGTCAATACCACCTTGCAAAATTCTCGTGGAGCCAAGGTTGGGTTTGTAAACACTACCCGACAAGATGCAGAAGGCCTTCGCCTAGGGTATATCAATACCACATTGGGGAGTTATAAAGGAGCCACCATTGGTTTTGTGAATACAACTATGGAAAATACCGAAGGACTTCAGTTGGGCTTTGTGAATATTGCTAAGAAAGAATTGAACGGAGCGCAGATCGGTTTCATTAACGTGGCGGACTCCATTCCAAACGGAGTTCCTATAGGTTTCCTTTCTTTTGTAGAAAAGGGTGGCTATAGGGCAGTTGAGGTTTCAGTCAATGAATTATATCCATTAAACTTGGCCTTCAAAATTGGAGTTCCTCGATTTTATTCTTATCTGCAGGGCAGCTATAATAATAGTTATAGTAAGCAGTTTGCCTTAGGATTTGGCTTTGGATCCTTGATTTCTATGGGCAATAAGTTTTATTTTAATCCAGAGCTTGGAAACCTCTCTCCATTGACTTCCATCGACAATAATGTCACGAATTTGGTTGCCAACATAAGGTATAATATTAGCTCCAGATTTCAGGTAGCGACAGGACTATCTGCAGTATGGATAAATCATCAGCAAGGAAAGAATCTATATGATCCGCCATTTTATTCTATAATTAATCACGAGATCAATAATCGAAATCGCATTTTGATGGGGGCTAGAATAGCATTAAGTTATAGCTTTACGGAGTTATATTAAACTTTTGGTGCTGACTAAATTTCATTGGTTAATGGCTTTTTCTTCTTTATTGTCCTTTACATAAAGTTGTTTTTTCGCCTACACTAACCATAGGTTTAATTTTTTCCCTGAGCAATTTTCTTAATTTCTGAATTTAATTGTACAGCCGACAGCTTTAGTATTGTTTTGTGCCACCTGTCTGTTGTTTAGGATATCGTCCATGGCTTTTTCCACATATCGTTCATTGGCTTTGTCGGCTTCTCTGAAGTTATTGTCAATGGCTCCAATGTATCTTACAACGTAGTCATTGCCCTCTTTTTCCAGCAGGTAGACTTCAGGAGTTTTGGTGGCACCATAGGCACGGGTGATTTCCTGGCTTTCATCATAGACATAGGCAAAAGGGAAGTTCTTGCCTTTAGCTCTTTCCTGCATTTTTTCAAAGCTGTCACCGGGCGACTGAGCTTTGTCATTGGCATTGATGGCGATAAGGGGATAGCCTTTTGGAGCATATTTGCGATGTAGGTCCATCATCCTATCCTCATAAGCTACCACGTAAGGGCAGGTGTTGCAGGAAAATATAACCAAAAATCCCTTGGCATCTTGATGTGAGGCTAAAGAAACCATCTTGCCATCGACGCCTTTTAGATTAAAGTCACGGGCTTTGTCCCCCACCTTGTACCCATCTTTGTTCTGGGCATTTACCAAGGTAATCATCAGGGAAAACATTATACATAGCGAGTAAACGATCTTAAGATTTTTCATGGGTTTATATTTTTTGATTGAATATTGTATGATTTTTTCATCTTTACAATCCCCCGGATTACGGGATTTTTAATTTATCATTCGCTCTTGAGCGACCGAATCGGATCACTGAACGTAGCCTTGATAGTTTGGAAACTTATAGTCATTACCGTAATCAGGAGGGCAAGAAATCCGGCCATCAGGAATACCCATGGCTCTATCTGGATTCGGTATTGGAAATCCTGCAGCCACTGGCTCATTGCAAAATAGGAGAGCACAACCCCAAGAAGAAAAGCTATGCCGACTAGGGAAATAAATTCCAGGGAAAGTTTTATCATGATATTACTGGGAGAGGCCCCCAATACTTTTCTGATACTGATCTCTTTTTGTCTTTGCTCAGCGGTATAGGCTGACAACCCAAATAATCCCAAGCATGCTATTAGGATAGCCAAAATGGCAAAATGAAGGAACATGGTTGCAAAGGCCTGATCATTTCGGTACAGATCGGCAAACTCTGAATCAAGAAAATTATATTCAAATGGAGTTTCTGGATTAACAGTTTTCCAGGTAGCCTCAATATCTTTTAGCGTTTGGTTAAGATTTTGGCCATCCACTTTTATAGCCATTTGACTGTTTTGCGGATTGTAAAACATTAACAGCGGCTCCACTTTATGCCGGATAGTGGCAAAATGAAAATCTTTAACTACGCCTATGACGGTGAGTGGGGGCTGCTGTTCTCCTAATTCTAACTTCATACCTACAGGCTCATCCCATTCAAATAACTTAGCCATTTCCTCATTTATTATCGCGGATAAGGTGTCGGATGATGCCATTGAAAAATTCCTTCCTTCCAGGATGGTCATTCCCATAGTGGGAATAAAGAATTCGTCGATGTTCATTTCGCTGACGATATATGTAGTTTCTTCAGTAGAGCCTTGCGGTGCTACTCCACCTCTTGGGAGCTGCTGGCCGATCTGGGCAGAAGAGGTACCTACAGCATAGACGTTTGGATTTTGGATCAGTTCATTTCTTAGAAATTCGCTGTTGCTGGTATTTTGAGAAATGGTGATAATCTGATCCCTGCTATATCCAAGGTCGGTGGTGAAAATATAATTCATCTGTTGATAGACGATGACCGTTCCGACTATTAACCCTATGCTAATAGTAAACTGAAATACTACCAGGGATTTGCGAAGGGATTGACCACTTTCTGAATTCTTAAAAGCCCCTTTCATTACGGAAAGCGGATTGAAGGATGAAAGTACAAACGCAGGATATAAACCGGAAATTACGCCGACTGCAATGACCATACCCGCTATAATTAACACATTCTGATAATCGAACAATGCCTGTATATCTGCACCTCTCTGGTATAGATCATTGAAAAGGGGCAGAAAGACTAATACTAAAACATAGGCGATCACTGCTGATAATAACACTACCAAAATGGATTCCGAAAGATGCTGCCATATCAAATGTGACCTGTAGGCACCAACTACTTTTCTTACACCCACCTCTTTGGCCCGTGTGGTGGATTTAGCAGTGACAAGATTTGCGAAATTAATGATAGCCAAAAATAATATAAGAATTGCCACAATAGATAGGGTTACTACATGCTGCTTATCAGACTTATTGAAATTGCTTTCAAAAAGGATCTCTTTTGACCCTAGATGGACATCATGAAGCGCCTGAAGAGTGGGAACAAAGACATCCACTACTTCATTTTTTCGGGCGATATCCTGAATTTTGGGGTCCACCTCAGCTTTATCTATTTCTCTGTCAAATTTCAGGTATGTGAAAGTATTGAGACCTCCCCACTGAAGCAGACTTTGTCCGTAGTTTTCTTCATTCTGACCGGGTACCATAGACCGGAGCAGATCAAATTGTAAATGCGAATTGGCAGGAGGATCCGCTAAAAGTGCCACTACATATAGTTCCAGGGTCTGGTTGACCTTTATGGTTTTACCTATAGGGCTTTCTTCCCCAAAAATTCGTTTCGATAGTTTTTCGGTAATGGCTATGGTATTGGGTTCGTCTAATACTCCATCTCTTTTTCCTTCGAGTATAGGAAAGTTAAACAATTCGAAGAATGAAGATTCAGTACGGAAGCAGCCATCACATCTGAGCAGTTTGTCTTCGTAACTGAGATTCAGTCGACCTTGAGGCCTTAGTCTTGCTGAATTGGCCACCTCTGGTAGCTCGTCTACCAAAGCTGGTCCTAAGGGACTAGGTGTAACACCGACTAGCTTACTGCTCACCCCCTCTGCCATGTCTAAAGTAAGCACTCGATAGATACGTGAAGAATTATGATGGAACTTATCAAAGGAAAGATCTTCCTGAATATATAATCCTATGATAAAGGTAGCTGCCAATCCTAAAGCTAATCCAAAAATTTTGATAAGGGAAAACCATTTTTCCTTCATAAGATTACGGAGTCCTATTAGAAAGTAACTTTTAAGCATATGAGGAAAGATTATTGAATGAAAAAAACAGATGAAGCATATAAAAGATGACTATGTTCAAACCCTAATGCCAATTTATATGCCATGGAATAATAGCATTTGGAAGGAAAAAGAGGACTATTCTAGCTTAATAAATGGGTTGAAGCGAACAATAATGTTCGTGTTCGGGCAAAACCTCAAGATTATATTAAATATCAACTCAGATATATTATAACTCAATCTTTAAAATCATTATGAAATTGTTCAAGTGTTGATAGAAACTTATCCCTTGAAACTATATGTGGAGCATGGCCACTTGGAAACTCTACTACTTGTGAGTTTGGAAGATGATCTGCAAGGTCATCGATAATTTGGTGTAGATATGCTGTGGATCCAATTCCTTTTACTAAGAGTACGGGGGATTGAAAATTATTTAATCTATATAGTTCATCCCTAAAAGAAACTACTGATGGATTAGCACGCAGGGAATTTCTGTATGGAACCCAGCTGTTCCATTGTGGAAGTTCCCTAGCCGATTTTCCAGGAGGGACCAACCCGGCCCGCTGTAAAAATTCGGCAAGCATATCTTTAGGAATATCTCCTTTTTGGGTTTCGAAAAAGTCTGCAGTCTCCTGCGTTTTCTCATTCCACTTTCCAGTTTCACGAAGTACCCATATAGCAGGCGGTTCTATAAGGGTAAGTGTACGGATATAGTCCGGATGGTCAAGTGCAAAATCAAGAGAAGTGAACGCTCCGTAGGACCATGCTACCACATCCACTGGCATAATGATATCCAAAGAATATAAAGTGGAAGCAAGCGCTCTGCTTTCTGTTTTAATGGAATAATCCTCAGGTAAAGGATTGTTCTCAAGTCCCCATTGAACTGCTAGGAGTTGCACCCTTATGACTTTTCGGCTCTTCGCGAATTCTTTTACGAAAGGTTCCCAACTAGCCCAACCTGTTAAGCCGCCACCAACCAGTACCAAGGGCTTTCCGTTTCCTTTGATTTCACATTGCATTTTCATAGCCTGGGAATTAGTATTTGAAGAATAACTGCATAATATTAGAAAGAAAGCTATCCCCGCTACATAGATCGATGCGCTTATGCTTTTCATGAGAGTTGAAGTTGATTTTTATTGATGTAGCTTATGTTTACTTAATAGAATTGGATTAAACATCGACCCAATGTTCAAGCTGAGAAATTCAAATAATTTACCTTATCTCATCTATAGAATACTTTAATGAAGTGATTCCCTCTTTAATTAATAACATGAATTGTTTTATATAAAATTACCTAATTTATAAAAATAATAACAGATAATTTTTGTGAATTGTGTGAATTGCGTATTAATATTTTGAATAGAAGCTATTAAACAAAATGATACTACTTGTATTGAGATATTATTTAAGAATTTGAAACTAATAGTAACATTCCGGATACTTAAGTATTAAATATTGAGATTGCTTCTCTAGCATTTGATTAGCCTTAGCTCTTTCTTATATTGACTTACATAAACTATTAACCCTTTAAAAATGAAACTAAACTTTGGGATTTTAAGTACCGCAAAAATTGCTATGGAAAAAGTAATTCCAGCTATGGTATCAAGTGAAAATTTCCAAGTACACGGTATAGCATCACGAGATATTACCAAAGCTAATGCTGCGGCAAAACAATTTAATATCCAAAAAACCTATGGCTCTTATGAAGAGATGATATCAGATCCTGATATTCATGTTATTTACAATCCACTTCCAAATCATCTCCATGTAGAATATACACTTAAATGTATAGAGGCCGGCAAGCATGTATTATGTGAAAAACCTATAGCCTTAAATAGCGCTGATATCAATACGCTTATTCAAGCCAGAGATAAATATAAGGTAAAAGTTGGGGAGGCCTTTATGGTGAAAACGCATCCTCAATGGATTAAAGCCAAAAACATTGTTCAAGAGGGGAAGCTAGGGCACGTAAAGCTAATACAGGGCTGTTTTAGCTATTTTAATAATGATCCCAATAATATCAGAAATGTGGCAAGTTTTGGAGGTGGTGCTATGTGGGATATTGGCTGTTACCCAGTGATGACATCCCGATTTGTATTAAATGAGGAGCCACAGAAAGTATTAGCCCTTATGGAATATGATAAAGAATTTGGTACCGATATCCTTTCTTCTGTAGTCATGCAGTTTCCTACGACTCAAGCAGTATTCACAGTGGGAACCCAGATGGTGCCGTACCAGCGAATGCATTTTATGGGAAGTGAAAAAAGACTTGAAATAGTGATTCCCTTTAACTCCCCAAATGATCGGCCAACCAAAATCACCCTGGACGAGGGTGGTATTTACCAAAATAATCTGGAGACAATTGAGATAGATACCTGCGATCAATATGCTTTACAAGCTGAAGATTTTATTCGATCTATCATTGATGATTCAAAAGAGCCGGTATCATTAGAAGAAGCACTGGCCAATACGCGTGTGCTTGAAGCAATTTTTATATCAGCAAAAGAGGAAAGGTGGGTTAGGCTATAAAATTTTTAAAACCGCCCAAAGTAGCTCCATATTTAACAGCAATTATACCGTTCATCAAAGTAATTTTATCATTTAACTATAAACTGCCTATATTAAATTTTTAATTCCACATCTACTATGCTTCCAAAGATATATTTTATAATTTAAGCGTATAAATGACACTAATAAATTTCTTCTTTATGATTAAAAGTAAGAATGCAGTGGTCCAGTAATTAATTGAAGGATTATTAATTTATTAAAATTTTCACGTAAGAGAACCTAAATATGTCAATTATAAAATATTTGTTATTAAATGTTGCAGTTGTAGGGTTAGCTTTTAGTAGTACGTTGCTGGTTGCTAAAGAATCGGAAGATAAAAATCTTATTAAAATTCTCATGCTTGGTGGGGGTGATGCCCATGATTATGACAAATGGTTTAAAGGTACGGATGTGGCCACTTTAAGTAAAGATGGTTTTGCCGAGGTTCGCTATTTGGATGATTTGGATTCCATTAAGTATTACTTAGAATATGCCGATGTACTTTATATGACCAATAATCAACCCATCAAGGATCCTGAAAACAGAAAAGCTATTATGGATTTTGTAGATGCAGGAAATGGATTGGTCTTAGGGCATGCTGCCCTTTGGTACAGTTGGTCAGATTGGCCCGAATTCAATCAGAAGTTAGTAAGTGGGGGATCGAGATCACATGACAGATACGGTAATTTTGATGTAAATGTGGTAAAGAAAAATCATCCTGTTACCAAAGGAGTACCCGCTAAATTTAGTTTAAAAGATGAACTCTATTATCAGAAAATAGATCCTAAAGGTCCTGGTATCGAAGTCCTTGCTACTGCTACTAAAGAAGGTTCGGACGTTTTTCCCTCTGTATTCGTGGTAAACCATCCAAAATCTAAAATAGTAAGCATTGCTTTAGGACATGATAATGAATCCCATGATTTGGAAGCTTATAAGACTCTCCTTAAAAATGCCATAAAATGGACGGCAGAGTAATCGTTTAACCTGAGAGATTGATTACCCAATATTCATGTCTATAAAGGATAACATTGTATCAAGATTGGCTAACATGTTTCAAGAAAAAGTGGGTTTAAAACGATATTATTGCTATGCTGGATTTTAGCAACGCTCAATGCTACGATTGTAATAAACTTATGTAACTTAAGATAAACCCCCTATTAAAAATACGCCATAAAATAACCTAATATTATGAAAATGAATATTAACAATTTATCATTACCAATTTTTTTTGGGGTTTTTCTGCTGCTGTTAAGCAGTTGCTCACAAAACGAAAGCGGTTTTGACCCAGACGCCCCCAGAAGGATAGAAATACTTTTCCTTGGGCATAAGAGTGAGCATCACAATTCAGAAAAATTTGCCCCCATGCTGGCTATGCCTTTGTTTCAAAAAGGTATAAGCTTGACCTATACAAGTGACCCCAACGATCTAAATGCCGACAATCTTTCTAGATATGATGGTCTCATGATTTACGCCAATCATAATGATATAACCTCTGAACAGGAAGATGCCATGAAAGATTTTGTTGAAGGGGGTAAGGCTTTTATACCACTTCACAGTGCTTCTTTTATGTTCAGAAATTCTGATTGGTATGTGGATGCCGTTGGCGGGCAATTTAAATCTCATGGAACAGGCACCTTTACTGCGGAAATAGTAAATGCAGATCACCCGGTAATGGAAGGCCTCTCGGAATTTGAAACTTGGGATGAAACTTATGTACATAGCAAAGTAAATCCTGATATGACAGTCCTGATGGAACGTGTGGAAGATGGCCACCGTGAACCATGGACTTGGGTGAGAGAACAGGGTAAAGGGAAGGTTTTTTACACGGC
>DATHVH010000337.1:0-4927 GCA_035461405.1 Anditalea sp. | reverse complement strand
AAGACCCTGGTACTGGAGCGTGGAAAAGATGTGCAGCACATTAAAGATTACCCTACCACCAATATGTTGCCTTATGAATTTGAACATAGAGGGCAAATGCCATATAGCGACCAACAGGAAAACCCTATAGCCAATCGCTGCTATGCCTATCGGGAAGATGCAGCACATTTTTTTGTGAAGGACAAGGAGCACCCTTATGTTCAAGATAGCCCTTTTGACTGGATCCGGGGATATCAGGTTGGTGGCAAATCATTACTATGGGCCAGGCAGGTCCAGCGGATCTCTGATCTGGATTTCGAAGGTCCGGCCAGAGATGGCTTTGCGGTGGACTGGCCTATCCGGTACAAGGATCTGGCACCCTGGTACAGCCATGTGGAGAAATTTGCCGGTATATCAGGTAATAAAGACGGCTTGCCCGAATTGCCGGACGGTGAATTCCTGCCTGCCTATGATCTTAATATCGTAGAGAAATATTTCAAGGAGCAGCTTAAGAAAAATTACAATAATGAGCGCCACATGATCGTGGCCCGCTGTGCCCATATATCCGGTCATGCAGAGCGTTTTCAGGACCAGGGCCGTGCGCAATGCCAAAACCGGAACCTGTGCCAGAGAGGATGTCCTTTCGGTGGCTACTTTAGCTCCAATTCCTCTACACTGCCCTGGGCCGCTAGGACTGGCAACCTTACCATGCGTCCGGATGCGGTGGTTCACTCACTTATCTATGATGAGGAAAAAGGGAAGGCTACCGGCGTAAAAATTATAGATGCCCACACCCATGAAATGGAAGAGTTCTATGCTGATGTGATTTTTGTAAATGCATCTGCTTTAAACACCAATTTGATCCTGCTGAACTCCACCTCCTCCCGATTCCCGGAAGGACTTGGAAATGATAATGGCCTGATGGGTAAATATGTTGCTTTCCATAACTATAGAGCGGGAATAAATGCAGACTATGAAGGACATTTAGATTATACTACCTCGGGTGGTAGACCTACCACTGGCTATTTCCCCCGTTTTAGAAATCTATACACGCAAGAAACAGATTTTCTTCGAGGCTATGCGGCTGGTTTTACAGCAAACAGACAGCCATATTCTGACCAGAGAGGTATAGGAGTAGAACTCAAAGAAAGTCTGCTAAACCCTAGTTCCTATGGGCCTTGGAGAATCGGATCCCACATGATGGGTGAAACTATACCTAAGGAAAGCAGCTATGTAGCCCTAGATCCAAATGAGAAAGACAGGTGGGGAATGCCATTGCTCCGTATAAAGATGGACTATGATGACAATGACGAGAAGATGATTGTAGATTATCATGAGCAGATGACGGAAATGTTTGAAAAAGCCGGCTTTACCAATATAAAGACTCGCGATGACAATAGAGCTCCAGGCTTGGATATCCATGAAATGGGTGGCGTAAGAATGGGACACAACCCAAAGACTTCATTGCTTAACAAGCACAACCAGCTCCATGCAGTTAAGAATGTGTATGTAACGGATGGTGCCTGTATGACCTCCACTGCTACTCAAAATCCTTCCCTTACCTATATGGCCTTAGCCGCTAGAGCTGTAGATCATGCTGTTAAAGAAAGTAAAACGGGATAAGTGAGTTATAATATTATGAAAATAAAAAGGTGCGGAAATGAGAAATTCAGCACCTTTTTTTCTCTATACACTTCATCCTGATCTCATCTTAATAAGTATCTTTGATTAATAACTTTTTCTCCCATAATAAATTAGGAATCCCTAAAATGATATAATGATAAAAACTATTTCCATCCTGGTATAATAATACAGGACAGCAGGCATATCAACTTTTATCATCTTGATACTTTTAGGTTTATAAAAAACAATTGGGGGCTGAACCTGCTTTATACAGATGGAAGCAGGGTATTAAATTTCTGTGAGATTTAAATCCCTTTCGAAAGGTATTAATCCTCACCAATTAAACAGATTAATCCTTTTATTTGCACCCTTATTTTGATAATATTGTACTGCGTGAAAAATAGGGCGGGACATTTTGAAAGAATTGCCATATAAAGGACTCTATCAGCAACCCTGAAAATCTTCACATAGGATACCATATAACAAGATGGTTGTGCAGACTGATAATGTTAACTAATTACCCATTTGAGAGAATGAATTAATAAGTTATATCAAGAATATTTTTTCCACAAGTATAATATTCAAACCTAATAATATAAATCAACCTTAAAATTATGAGCAAAGCAAAAGTAGGAATCAACGGATTCGGAAGGATAGGCCGATTAGTATTCAGAGCCGCCCAAGAAAGAGACGATATACAGATCGTAGGCATAAATGACCTTGTGGACGTAGACTACATGGCATATATGTTAAAATACGATTCTACCCACGGACAATTTAAAGGGGATGTAGAAGTAAAAGACGGCCAGCTGATCGTCAACGGAAATACTATCCGGGTGACTTCTGAGAAAAATCCTGCAGATCTGAAGTGGGGTGATATCGGAGCAGAATATATAGTAGAATCAACCGGTCTGTTCCTTACTAAGGACAGCGCCAAAGGACATATAGAAGCAGGTGCTAAAAAAGTGATCATGTCAGCACCTTCTAAAGATGACACACCAATGTTTGTAATGGGTGTAAACGAGGAAACTTACACCACAGATATGAACTTTGTATCCAATGCATCTTGTACCACCAATTGCTTGGCGCCATTGGCTAAAGTGGTTCACGAAACTTGGGGCATAGAAGAAGGTCTTATGACTACTGTACATGCTACCACAGCCACTCAAAAAACAGTAGATGGACCTTCTGCTAAGGACTGGAGAGGTGGTAGAGGAGCAGGTCAAAACATTATCCCTTCTTCTACCGGAGCGGCTAAAGCAGTTGGAAAAGTTATCCCTGACCTTAACGGCAAACTTACCGGTATGGCTTTCAGAGTACCTACTCCTAACGTATCTGTAGTGGATCTTACTGTAAGGTTAAAAAACCCTGCAAGCTATGAAGAAATCTGTGCTAAAATGAAAGAGATGTCTGAAGGATCTCTAAAAGGTATCCTTGGATATACCGAAGATCAGGTTGTTTCCAATGATTTCATTGGTGATTCCAGAACATCAATTTTTGATGCAGGCGCAGGTATCCAGTTGAGCGATACTTTCGTGAAATTAGTTGCTTGGTATGACAATGAGTGGGGTTATTCCTGCAAAGTGGTAGATCTAGTTAGCTACATAGCTAAAAAATAAAGTTAAAAGGAGGGTTTTTGAAGCCCTCCTTTTTTTATTGTGTCTATAAATATTTTAAAATTTACTTATAACAGCATTTTTCAAAATTTGATATCGTATACTAAAATCGTTTAATTTTCTGGGAAAATAAGAATTATCATGAAGGACATGATCAATAAATTTAGGATTATACATTCGGTTATCCCCGAAGCAATAAACTGCCTTTGAAGTTAACTTACATATTTTACGTGCTACGTTAGGATCACTTTCAAAAAATAACTTGGATTCCGATTTTTTATAATGCAAAACTTTTAGTTGAGTGCTTGCTTTTGTGTTCATCATCCTTCCATTCTCTGGGGATGCATCCATAATCAGATTATCATACTCTACTTTATTTTTCTTAAGCCATGCTTCTGTTTGTGACCTGTACTTTTCATTCCGTCGGGTTACTATGGAGTGTATTCTATGATTAGGTATAATAAAAGTTTCCTCATTAGTTATATAATCAAGATATGCCTCTTTCGATTTTATATGATCATTTGATGGATCTTTACATAATATACCTTCCATCTCCAGTAATGCATCTCCAAGCATTGGATGATGAAATATATTCCACTCAAAAACGCGGGGATTAGGAACATATGAAATTAATATGTCCACTTCGTCTCTTGTAGGTTTAGATGAATAGAAAGCTAAAAAAGTTAACTTTTGCATCAATTCTGCGGGTATAGACTTCTTGAGTGAAGTTAAAGACATTCCTGTAGCAATACTGTCATCTACTACCAGAACTTTTGAAGCCTCCCAAGGATAGGAAATACCTTTAGCCACCTGTCGGGTCTGACCATGCTTCAATTTTTCGTTATTAATATAACCTTGTATAGTTGTACAATTGAGATTTAAAGAAAGTGCAATCATATAGGCGGGTATCATTCCACTCCTTGGAATACCTACTATCAAATCAAAATTTTCTTTTTTTATTTTATGTAAGTTTAGCTTTACATCTTTACTTAAATCGGCGTATGTTTTAAAATTCATGACAGGAAAAATTTCTTAATAAGTAATCTAAACAAATAATATACCTTCTATTTTTTTATCAATTAATCTATTAAAACTTTATAGCCTTAAAAGGAAAATATAAACTGAACCCATTAAAATGAGCCAAAAACCTTTTTGTGTAATTTTCTTCCAAAGTGAGGATTAAAATTTAAAATGTATCTAACGACATTGAATTTTAGGTTCATTAAAGGAGTAAATCCTGTTATCTTTTGTAATGGTAATAATTTATGTTTAAGCAGTAATGCGACAAAAAACCTGTTGGTTTCTTCACTATAATTATTATTTATAAGATTCGTAAACAACATTTGATTTAACTGTTTCTCTTTTAATATTAAGGCTTTATTCATCATAGAATTAGAATTTAATGAAACTCTCAGTTCTTTTATTTTAATCATAACTGTTACGATAGAATAATAGAAATGAGCTCGTGCAGATTCATTTTGATTATTAACAGCGGAATTAGGCCTATATCTATACTTAATCAATTTATTATTATAGAAATGCACCTTCTTGCAATGCATTAAAATCTTTGGCATTATTTCACCGTCCTGCATTTTAATGTTGGGATGGAAGAGTAGCCCATTTTCTGAAAATATACTTCTTTTAAAGAAATGTACCCATAAATAACTATGCCTAAAATTTAATAAATAGTATTCTGGCCCAGATAGATA
>DATHVH010000336.1:0-2088 GCA_035461405.1 Anditalea sp. | reverse complement strand
ATATTAAAAAATAATGATATGAGGATTTAGCATAATGAAATAAACAAAAAATAAGTTAGCTGTGGCGTCGGATACTAATTATGGAAAAGCTTAAAAGTTTATTTTGATTTGCATTGGCTGGGTCAGGTAATTTGATACCAGACCCAGTTATTGTCTTTCTTTGATAATGCTTTGCTATAGCTTAGGAATTCTTTTTGGAAAATTTTTCGGAGAACCAGTTATTTACTTTTTTGAATATACCATCATCATCATCTTCGTTCCCAATATCTTCGCCCCCAAAAAGATAACCAACAGACGCTAATGCAGGTATGTGATCAAATATTACCTTTAGAATGCCCAATAAAGGTATGGCTACGAGCATTCCGATAATGCCCCATACGGCACCGCCAAGTACCACGACAATAATCGTGAAAACCGGATTGATATTGACTTTGTCCCCCACTACATAGGGCTCAAGAATATAACTTTCGACAAATTGAGCTATGGTAAATGTTATTGTCACTCCCAAAATCCCCGTAATTCCGCTACCTGCAATAAAGGCCATGGTGATGGCCAGCCCGTATCCCACAATATTGCCTATATAGGGCATCAAGGACAGGACAGCTGCCAATACCGAAATTAGAATCGGTTGTTCTACCCCAGATATAGATAAACCAATAGCATAAATAATGGCAAGAAAAATAATCAATAAAACTCTACCAAAAAGATAATTTTGGGCAATATGCATTGACTTCGAGATGACATCTTTTATCTGGTTCCTATTTCTATCAGGCGTCATTTTTAAAATAGAATTTTTAAATTTCTTTCTATAAAGTAAAAAAAAGAAAACATAAATAAATGTAAGGATAAATGACCCCATAAATCCGAAAAAGGAAATTGCATAACCTCCTGCTGTCTTTACTATTGAACCTTCACCATTCCCCCCTGAAGAAGAGCCAGTTGGCTGTCCTGTATCCTTGCTAGCTGGATCAGTGGTTTCTTCAGCTGGATCATTTCTATTTGTTTCAGCACCGCTCCCATCTTGGGAGCTTTGATTCTGAGCACTTTCATTTTCACTGTATTCAAATATGGCAGGGATCTGCATCTCTATACCAGTTTTGTCCTCTACAAAATCCTTGGACTGGTCAATGTGTGGTTTTAATCTATCTCTGATCTCCGGCCACTTCTCAGTAAAATTTTTTATTTGTATCCCTACGACACCTGAAATAACTACAAAGAATAACAGAATTATGAGAGTTGAAAGAAAAGAAGTCCATCCCCTTGAGATTTTGTTTTTTTCCATCCATTTGGATATTGGTAATACTACCATCATTAAAAGAATGGCAACAACCAAAGGGGAGAGAAACCCCTGAGCCTTAATTACTCCCCAAAAAAAAGAGGTTAGCCCCAGAGACAAGAGTGTAAAGTAGACCAGAATTCTAAATATTTTATTTTCCATATTAACTTAATTCTTATAATAGCAACAATTGGCTCAAAGCGGTGGGATTTCAAGAAATAGAATTTATTAAAAATGGAAAATATTTCTGGAAACGTCGCCTAGAGCAATCCGCTAATAGCAATAATCGTTCTCCAATCCAAATAATACTAGCTATTAGCCTGTTTTTTTTAAATAAAGTTATGGTTAAAAGCATCTTTCACGACTTAAAACTTGATCATTATAACTCTATCAGTGGTTATGTATACAATTGGCAATAACTATCTTTTTAAAAGTGGTTAAAATAGGTGACTTATTATTCGCATGAAGAAACAATAAATAAAGGTGGATTATAGGACATAATATAATTTCCTACATTATGTGTTGAGGATGTTTTATAACCACATAAGTAAAAATGAATGGGGGTATTATCTATCTAATTTCCAGCTTGATTTGACTGGGACTAGCGGGTCTGTTTTGGTCATCCAACATTCATATAATATTTAAAAGATAATTATAATGGTTCCATTGGGTCGTATAAATATTATTGCGTGAAATCAGTTAAAATCCTTCTTATTTTTGAATTATATTTCAATAATAGCTAGAAAGAGAAATCATACTGGACCCTAAACCTCCATCCTGAAGCTTCCCGGTTGATAGATTCTGATTCAAAT
>DATHVH010000335.1:0-1700 GCA_035461405.1 Anditalea sp. | reverse complement strand
TAGTATTTAGCACTGTTGGAGGAAAGTGTCGCGCTTCGCGGAGGAGAAAAACAAATATATGGAAGCCAAATTGGTAGTTATCGAGAAACAGGGGACCACAATTTTATGTCTATAGTTGACCCAGAAAATGTAGACATAAGATGATCTGAAGTTGGGCTTAGCTCTATTCAAGAATATTTTGCTAAATGGGGAATGATTTGGGAAGAAAACATAAATCAAATTAAAAATCCCTTAAAGGAATGTACAATTCTTGACTTAAAGCAAGATTAAAGATTTGACTATTGAATTCAGAAAGAAATATAAAATTAAACTACCTAATTCAAAAATTGTAGCATATGCATACTTTCAACAAATCATACTGTTGACCAGCGATAAAGTTTTTAAGAAAATTGAAGAATTAAATATTTTTTTATATGAAATTTAAACCTACTTGGATGTAATACAGATTATTATCCATTGATTCCCATATTCTCAAGGCACCCCCTCTATTTCCAAATCCCTAATCCTTTTCCTTATCCATCTCATAAACCTTTCCCCTGGATCCGTTTTTTCAGTCAGATAGGAGGCATCTGTTTCCTTCCAGTATGGATGGCCCTGAAATTCTATGTATTCATAGTGGCCGATCACATGGGTGATGTCGTATTTGCCTTTTAAATACCTGATGATCTCCTCATTAGCCTTTAATTGGGCTTTGGTCAAAGGATTTGAATCGCTCCCAATATTTTCTATTCCGATTGCCAGATGATTTAATCCTATCACGTGTCTGGCAAAATGGTTTTCGGGCATCAGTCTGAAGATAGTGCCGTCTCTGTCTACCAGAAACTGGCTGGAGACATTCAGCGCACTGGCGGTCTGCAAATCAGGTCTGGCACCTGCCAGCATGTGAGGATCGAAAACATAAAATGTCTGTTCGATAGTTGGCACCACTGTCCAATGCAGCACCACCATCCTTGGGGTGATTTCTATACTCTCGGTTTCTATACCATGGCGGTCCCTTATATATTGTAGCGTCAGCTCTTCCCGCTCCTCACCATAGTCTATTAATTTATCAAAGGTCCTGAAAGTAGGTTTGCCGGCACATGATGATGCGCCTAGAATCAATATATATAATAGCCACTTTAGCATTTATCTAAGGTAAAAAATTTTTGCCGCAAAGAAAGTAAGAAAAAGCAGAGAAAAAGATTCAATAATCAATATTAGGTTCTAATCTAACCTATCATAGTGTCATCCTTACGGGATTTCTTTATTTGATCTTATGTTTTTCTATAATAATATCATCTCTCTGGGATACCTTTATGATTGAAGTAAAGCATTAAAAAAGGACAGGAAAATTTAATTCCTATCCTACCCTATGACGTTTTAACTGATGGACCAAAATGATATACATATCGTCTTATTACATCCGAAAAAGTTTTTTATAGGTCATCATATATGACCCGGACATCCGATTTTTTTACTTTTATTCTTTCACATCCATCCTCCCTTTTTTTTGTTATTGTAATGGCCTAATACAGGTATCATTCCATAATATTTTTTATTCTATCTACTATCTGCCAACCTTCGTTACCAGATATTTAAAGAGGCAATTTTTGGCTAAAGCCAATGAAAATGATATTATCTCTTTAGAATGGGCTAAAGCCCAATCCTATTCAATAGCATTATCTTTTTCCGTCTTCCGTCTATTTAACTTCCTACTTTTC
>DATHVH010000334.1:0-8739 GCA_035461405.1 Anditalea sp. | reverse complement strand
ATTCCCATCGCAAATTTAAAATGGTTATTCACTGCAATGAGCGCTGCAATAAAAGCTCCTACCAAAGTCCCCATGGCATGCGCCAGAAATGGCATAATATAATGCTGTGGATCAAAAAGATGGATGGCAGCTTCCAGTCCCTCCCTCGTAGTCACGTCAGCACCATCAGGAGGGGGAATGATACTGCCGCTTATGGTAACGATGAGCATATTTACTCCGCTGCCTATGACGATGCCAGCCAGTACGGCGATTATGTTTCTGATTATTGTTTTCATTCTTACCAGTAATCAAAGGATTATAAGCTCAAATATCGTTAAAAAATTGTTTTTATACTTTTATAAGTAAAAAGTAATTTATAGAATTGGTAATGTTTAATGAAGATAAGAAATCAGTGCGGTCTAATTGAAGCTTTCAACATTTAAATCATTGTGTTTTTCGTAAGATTGGCAATTCCATAAAAATAATTACGAACCCCACACTATTTAACATATCTTACACATAATTTTTTAAATAAAAATTTAGTAAATTTGAAAACTGTTAATAAATTTTATAACTATTTCATTAATTATATTTTTAGTATAGGAAATCTACGGTTATCCAACTTGAAGATTTCTATACACCTGTTTTGAATCAAAGCTTTGTGTTGTTTTTAATTATCAAAGTACCGAGTAATCCATTATCGTGTTCATTAATTCATGTAGCTGTTTGTTCCTGTTTATTATCGCAATAGCAAGAAGAACAATACTGAATACAGGAAAATCCTTTGTCTAAAGATACTTTTAAGGAACAAACCGAAAATCCTAAAACAGAGTAGGTAAAAAACTTAAATTAATGGAACATGAAAACTTACTTTTCTTTCAAATTGGGATTAGCCTATGGGCTAGTTTTAATGCTAATGGTTACCTCGTGCGAAACACAAGAAATTGGCGAACCTTCAGTTGTGGCTGAGGATCAGGGAATTGTTACTGATGTTGATAAATCTGATCCCACACTCAGAATCAACAATTCGGTTTTGTTTCCAACAAGTGCAAAGTTATTTGGAAAGAGTAAT
The DNA here is from genome assembly GCA_035461405.1 of Anditalea sp. Classification (GTDB taxonomy): domain Bacteria; phylum Bacteroidota; class Bacteroidia; order Cytophagales; family Cyclobacteriaceae; genus Anditalea. The sequence goes on along the minus strand of DATHVH010000334.1, from coordinate 7,688 downwards.
GAAGATTGGGCTTTCGATTTGGTGAGAACCTCTTTTAGCATGGATTGCGAAGAATTTTCTACTTCTCAATTATTGAATTTGAGTGATAAAGTGGTTTCTCCATTTGGTGATTTAGAGACTATTACTCGTGAATATACCATTACAAAAGACCAATTTGTTTTTCTTTCGCCTATATTTATCTTCAATTTTTATGGTTGTCCGGAGGAATTTGGCTTTGAACCGGAGGAAGGTCAAAGTATTGAGGATTTTTTAAGAGAAAACTCAAATTATATTTTTAATCTGTTTGAAACCTTTCAGGTTTTTTATAATGGTGTAGAAATCGAAGAGTTAAGTGAATATAAAATTAGTTCTGATTTATTCTACTTCACAGCTAATCCAACTTTGACGGAGTGCGTCACTCCATGTCTAACGGGTAAACAACAGCCTTCTCTATTCGAAGGTTATTTTATGATGTTCAAAAAAATGAAATTCGGAAAAAATACTGTTATCATTAAGGGATCTGCACCAGAACTAGACTTATCCTTTGAATTAACCTTTATTTTTAATGTTACAAACTAACCTCTACCAAAGTATTTATAGTAGGTATGATTTAAATTAATAAAACCCTGATTATAAATATCAGGGTTTTTTAGCATTAATAATATTGGAGTCTCAAGCTGAGAATAATTCACAATAAACAAGGGTCAACTCTTTTGCCCGGTAGTTATGTCCACCACAACGTCTCGATAAATGGTTTATAATTTATCAGACTTTTGCATGGTACTTATTTCCTAGCTACCATTACAGGCACCCCATTGGACACCATATCATATACTGGTGAGTAGCCACAGGCAAGGGATATCAATTCATCTTTTTGATCTTCAGTCAGGTCTCCTTCAATATCGAATTTTACTTTGATCTGCTTAAATCCATTTCGAACTTGGTCATCCAGACCTAGAAATCCATGAGCGTCCCAATCTCCCTCTAGGGTGGAGGAAATTCTTTCAATGGAGATGCCTTTGGCTGCTGCATGCAAAGCCATGGTGGTGGTAAGGCAACCTGCCAGCCCATGTAATAGAAATTCAACAGGATTAGCGCTTTCATTAGCACCCAAAAGGATGGGCGGTTCGCTGTTTTCATATATGAATGCTTTCTCTCTTGATTCATCCTCTGTACAGCCTCCGTAAAAATCCTTGATGTATGACCGATTGCGGCCTCCGGTAATCCATGTATTATTAGCTCGCCATTTAAAATCAGCTATGGCGGGATTATTTTGGATCGCTTCTACTGTCCCGCTAATAGCCGCTAAGTCAAAACCGTTAATGTTTATTTCCTGAGTTTTCATTTCGTTATGAATTAAGTATTGTTCTATAATTTGTTTTATAATGACAGAAAGTAATCTTCTAATATTCTAGACTTACAAGCACTGGTACCTCATTAGTAACAATATCAAAGACAGGGGACTTTCTTACAAAAGATTCAAGTTTCTCCTTCTGCTCTTGGGTAAGATCTCCCTCAATATTGAATTTTACTCTGATTTGCTGATATCCGTTACGTACCTTATCATTAAGGCCAAGAAATCCCATCACATCTAGATCTCCCTCTAAGCTGGATTCCACACTCTTCAGTTGTATTCCATTAGCTGCTGCATGGAGCACCATAGTTGTAGTCATGCAACCAGCAAGCCCATGGAGGATATATTCTACAGGATTTGCACCTTCATTATTGCCAAGTAAAATCGGAGGTTCGCTGTTATCGTAAATAAAAGGTTTTTTACGCGAGCTGTCTTCCTGTCCTCCCCCATAGAATCCCTGTATCCTGCTCCGGTTATGACCACCCTTTATCCATTTGTTCTTTACACGGAATTCAAACTTGGCTATTTCCGGATTTTCAGTTATAGCTTTGACTGTTCCCCCGATCTCATCCAGGGAAAAGCCGTTAATCCTAGAACTTACATTTTCCGAAATATCATAATAGGTTTCAGCTAGATGATCTACTACCTTAACACTTGCAAAGGGATTGTATGCTATGGCAATGTTGATCATCATAAACATTAGTAAAACTGCGGCAATTAGTGTTTTCTTTGCTGGGATTTTTGATTGATTTTTCATCTTGGTATAATTTAAAGTGTAACATACCCCAGTATTTGCCAGAGATATGCCATTGTCAAAAAATAGCGATTGGAGTGCCTAAACCGCAATTCATAACTTACGAAATATCGAGAGTAACGAAATATCGAGACCGTAAACACGAAATTCCGTGACTATTAAAGGTCTTTAGTTATCCCAAAGGATTTAATTTTTGAGGTCAAAGTGGAAGGCGGAATGCCCAGAATACTGGCAGCACCAGAGTTACCCGCTATTTTCCAGGAACTGCGCCGTAATGCCTTTAAAATATTATCCTTTTCTAAAATGTCCAATTCGGTTTGGGTAAGAACTTCATCCTCTGATTGGCAGGAATTTGATGATTTACTTAATCCTTGTACACCATCCTTTGGCAAAAAACGAAAGATATCCAAGTGGCCATTTTTAGAAAAGATAACTGCTCTTTCTATCACATGCTCAAGTTCGCGAATATTGCCGGGCCAGGAATAATTTTGCATCAGTTGCAATTGTGAAGGAGAAATGGGCTGGACCTGCTTTCCAATATTCCGACTGTATTTTTCAATAAATAGAATGGCAAGGATAGGAATATCTTCAACCCTTTCTCTCAGAGGTGGCAAATGGATTGGAATAACATTAAGTCGGTAATATAAATCTTCCCTGAAGTTCCCTGATTTTATCATTTCAGGCAGATTCCTATTTGTGGCTGCGATGATCCTTGCATCTACTTTTCGGGTCCTCTCCCCTCCCACTGGTTCAAACTCCCCTTCCTGAAGAACACGTAGTAATTTAGGCTGCATTTCAATAGGTAGTTCACCTACTTCATCCAAAAAAATTGTTCCACCATCTGCGAGTGCAAACCTCCCTTCTCGTCTGGATACCGCACCGGTAAATGATCCTTTTTCATGTCCAAAAAATTCACTTTCTATAAGGTTGGAAGGAATAGCTGCACAGTTGACCTTGATCAGAGGTTTATCCTTTCTCAAACTATTTTCGTGGGTAAATTTAGCAAAGATCTCCTTTCCGGTGCCAGATTCCCCTAAAAGTAAAACCGTACTGTTGCTTCTGGCAGCAGCAATAAGATCTTCCATTACCGATTTAATAGTTTTGCTTTCTGAAACAATACCGGAAGAAATCGGCGGTGATTTTTCCTCCATGATCTCTATTCTTTGTTGGGCATGTCTTAAATCTTTGATATCCTTTAAAAACAAAGTTAGATAAGTGGTGTCTTTTACTTTATAACATGATAAAGAAACCTGTGCAGGAATAGTATCGCCTCCCATATGGATGCACTGAAATTCTTCTATAATAGAGTCAAAGCATGGAACATTTCCATCAACTCTTACTTTCTTTAAAGCTTCTTTTAGCCTATCGGCACTAGAATTATCCAGCAAACTGAATACAAGTGTTCCCATAAGTTCTTCTACAGAAAGACCGAATAAATGCTCAGCCATAGGATTTGCCAGCGTTATAAAGCCGTAGCTATCAATTTCAACTATGGCATCATTCATACCGTTTATCAATGCCGATAATTTATGTTGTTTTTCGAGGAGTTGTTCCTCTATCTTTAATCGTAAAAATTCTGCATTGGCTCGTTGGACAAATAAGTCACAAATTGCTTCCTGCTCTCTATCGGGGTGGAATGGCGCATCATGAAGAACAGCCAAGTGACCCACTACATTTTCCTTTTTATCAAAAAGTGGATAACCCATATAGCTTACGGCATTCAGGGGCTTAAGATCTGGATCTCCGGGGAAGAGTTCCACCACTTTATCTGTGACCAATAGGCAAGTTTTGGTATTGACCACCTGTTCACAGGGAGTATTAATGAGATCATATTCGTAATGATCCACGTAACTGTCCTTCAACCAAAATGCTAGGGACCTTAGCTTATTCTCCTCAGCAAGAAATTCCGTCACCCACACACCCTGTACCTGCAGCGCTTCAGCCAGGTGCCTGACTAAAGATTGAAAATATTGCAATCCAAATTCATGGTAGGTTTGCTCCACTATATACCTGATCAGACGGTTAGTGTTTTCGGTATGATTGTAACCAGCCATGATTAAGAATTTTAGAAATATTTCCACAGGAAAAGACCTCTTAATATTCAGAAATTAAGGGGTCAAATATCCAGTCTAAAAAGGACACTATTTCCTATAACATATATAAGCTTCACAAGCTTTTCCAAAGATAATTTAATTCTGCGATCAAAACCATATCCCCTTCATTATCAATAGTTTTTGTTGAATATTTTCTTTAAATTTCATTAGTTTTTTAAATCTTATATTCATGGATACTTTTGAATCATTTAATGATTTATTTTCATGGTCTGAGCCCATTTTGATCACCACTTCAAAGGGAGGGTTCTATTATAATCTGTTTTATTTTCTGGCTTTTTTACTTGCAACTGCCTGGCTTATCGGTGAAGGATATAAGAGGAAATTTCATTTATTCACTTGGATAATAGTATTGGCTTTTACCAGGATTTTTTTCATCATCGGCTCTAAGGTAATTTCATACTCAACAACAGATTGGCAATATGTTTTACATAATTTTGAATTGATTCCTACCTCTTCCAAAGTAGTTTTAGGAGGTGTGTTCTTAGGGACAATTGCAGTTTTATTATTGATGAGGATTTTAAATCTACCATTAAAAACACTGGATGCCTTTGCCTATGTTCTGCCGATATCCTTAGCTGTCCAGCGTATGGGTTGTTTCCTTTTGGGATGTTGCTATGGATTACCTACTGATTTACCCATAGGGGTGAGTTACGGATATGGCACTTTACCTCATTTCCATCAATACCAGACAGGTGTGATTGAGGCATTCAATCTGTACTCGCTTCCAGTACACCCTTTTCAATTGTATGAGGTTCTCAATGGTATCATGGTAGTGGTCATCTTATGTCAATACCGCAAAAAGCTCCGGGCAGCAGGAAGTTTCCTGAGCTTATCTATAGGGTTATCGGTTATTTTCAGGTTTTTCCTAGAATTTATTAGGGACCCCAATGCACACGCTATGGGAGGAAACCTCATAGGGGGAATAAAGGTAATGCAGTGGCTATTATTATTTACAGCTTTGATAGCCTTTTGTTTCCTAATTTACAATGAAAAAAGAAGCACATTTAAAATTAAAAAACCCTCTCCTTCAACAGTTTATCCAGCACGTCTTGTGGGTTTATTATTGGTATCTGTTGTGATCACGTGGTCACTTAGAAACTGGTTTTTACCCGTTGAGTTGTTGGTATTAAACATCATACTTTTTCCTGCCATAATTATGGCCCTAGTCCATTTATTTCAGACAAGTGCCTATCCACAGTATAAATGGTTAACCATATCACTGATGATAATTCCTGTATTTTTGATGAGCCAAACATGGAAATTAAACGAAAATGAATCACCTGATTCCACCCATCATAAATCATTTGACACCTTCAGGACAGGGTTCTCTGCAGGCAAATATTTTACAAGTGTACGAGGGACAATGAATCAAGGGGACGGCTGTACAGACATAGGAGATTATGAAGACTTTGAGAATGTTTATTGGAATCTTGCAGCAGGATATTCTAGAACAAAATTCAAGAAAAAAGGAGAACTGACTTATGGTGCAGACATAATGAGCGGAAAATACAGAGAAAAAAGCTTGGACAATACCATCACTAACAATCACCAACTATATTCAATTTATCCTTATGTACGATACCAAGAAAAGTGGTTTGGAGTTGGAGCAGGCGTATATTTAGGACAAATGTATTGGGCAGATCCTTATATTGAGATTACAGATGGAAGCGCTATTACCACGTCGACTGTAAAAAGTAATATCTATCCTTCCCTCTATGGAAGAATTGGCCCTGAAAGGATATTCTTTATAGATGGTGGATTAGCAAATGCCTTCCCTTCCCCATTTCCTGGGATGCGGTATGAAATGGCCGTAGGTAGTGGGTTTGGGCTTCCTGATGGCAATAGATTCAGAGTGGGAAGCAGCCCTTTTGGTACTTTTATCCAAGCTGAAATCTTACCGCATCAAAATTTTCTTTTTGCAGGATCATACGTTTGGGGAAGGTCGAATGTATATGATAATAGGAATAGACAATTCCTCTTCGGCCTCCAATATAGGTTTAACCATAAATAATCTTTCGAAATAGAGAAAACTTTGTTTATTCGATAAACCGTATTTTCTTTAGTTCAGTTTTTTTATAGTTTAGAATTAAAAAAGTAAAGCTATGAAATCATAATGCTATTCTACATCACCAAGATATTATGCTGGCATATTTAGGCGTAACACATATTGCAGTTTATAATCTGTGGCTAAATGTTTAGACTCTAAACCTCTTTGGTATAAGACATCTCACCTATTATAATTTTAAACAAAAATATTAAAATCAAATTTTGGAATTGAGTCCGATTGGTAAATAGAACCTATAATAAATTATTATCAAATTTGACATTTTTTAAAGTTCTGGATCTATCGGCGCTTCCCATTCAAAATCAGGGTAAAGTATGCCTCCATACCTCATCTGCCCCTCATCCATGCGAACAAGTTTGCCGTTTTCGAAATAGACATACTTGGGAAAATCCGTGGGATGGTGCTGCACCCTAAAGACTTTGACGTCACCCCAAAGTTCCACAAGATCATAGCCCATGTTTTTCTTTTTGAACTCCTCCTCGGTCATACCAAGTTCGGCCACCACAGTCAACATGCCCATACAGGAAAACAATAGGGCCAAGGGCAATACATATAAAAATTTTTTCATCAACGGCAATAATAGTACAGTTTATGTGGAAAAACAAACAGTTTTTTTAGCCTTAATACCAAACCTTAATTTTCTTAATTCCTTAACGGTGAAAAAGAAAAACCATGAAGACATGAAGGGACATTTAGAAAAGAATATTTCCATCTGATTTTATTAAAACCATACCTTAAAAGCATATATGTAAAAGGGCTACTACCAGCAAAAGTGATTGTCACTGTAATGCTAATAGCAGCCCTTAGGTCATTTAATCGAATTAAACCTAATTAAGATTTCCTGCTGCGGCGGACCGATTTATATCAACCAGTTCTTCGTTAGATGGAAAGGTCTTTAAATCCTGGATTTTGTCCATTATAGCATCCCTTACGGCAGGGGCTTTTCCCTTTTCGGCTGCAGCAAGCGCTTTATTTAATGCTGCAGCATCTAGTTCTGTACAATAGGCAGGAGTCCCCGGTTCTTGTCTCCATGAATCGGCAAGGCTTCCCCCGTCCACAGAATCAAACCCTGTCTGGTCTACCAGTTCGGCGGCTACTTTTTTATGTGCCTCGTTATCACCCGCTATTGAAATAGCTATTCTTCCTTCCTCACCGGCAGCTTTCCCTTTATGTTTCAAGGTGTATTCCATGATATTGTTGAATACCTTTATTACAGATCTTCCCAGTGTTTCAGATATGTATTCACTTTCTGTCTTGCCTTCGAGGCCTAATAGCTCGCCATCGCGAAAAGGATAATAATTAGATGTATCCATAATGATGACCTCCTGGGGTACGTCCTGAAGCAGATTCTTCGGCAGGTCTTTATAAGCATTGAAAGGGATAGAAAAAATAATAACCTCTACTCCTTTTACTACATCTTCA
>DATHVH010000333.1:0-3228 GCA_035461405.1 Anditalea sp. | reverse complement strand
GGAATTACTTTGACACAACCAAAGTCAATAATTCCTAGATTTATACCTTCTTGGATAATAAAATTTCCTGGATGAGGATCCGCATGAACTTGCTTCAAGTTGTGTACCTGATGGTGATAGAAATCCCACAAGGCTTGGCCGATTTTATTTCTATCATCTTGAGATGGTTTGGTTTCCAACCATTCTTTTATATGTAGTCCCTCTAACCAATCCATAGTTATGATCCTTTCGCTACTAAGCTCTGGATAATAAATAGGGAATTTTAAGTTAGCTATATGACTGCAAGCAGCTGATATTTCTTTGGACCTAACTACCTCGAGTTTATAATCTGTCTCCTCAAGAAGCTTCTCCTCCACTTCGTCCATATAATGATCCAGCTCCTGCTCATTCATATTAAGTAATCGATAAGCAAATGGCCTTACCATCTTAAGATCTGAACTCACACTGTCTGCCACTCCCGGATACTGAATCTTAACGGCATACTCTTTTCCATCTTTAGTTGCTCTATGGACTTGACCTATAGAAGCTGCATTTACGGCAGATTTAGTAAAGGTATCAAACATAGATTCCGGCAACGCTCCAAAATATTTTTGAAATGTTCTAACCACTAAGGGATAAGACAATGGAGGAGCACTATACTGGGCCATTATAAATTTGTCCTGATAAGCGCGAGGCAGAATATTTTTATCCATTGACATCATCTGGGCCACCTTAAGGGCACTGCCCTTCAATTCGCTCAGCGAAGAATATATGTCAGCTGCATTACTGGTATGAAGATCTTCCTTTGAAAGAGATGGATTGACCATCTTTTTGGCATAATGCTTTACATAGTTACCTCCTACCTTAGCTCCTGCACTGATGAATTTAGATGCTCTTTGGACTTTGGAGGTAGGGATATTTTCCTGTTCTTTAATTTTACTCATGGAGGGATTATTTAGATTGATATAGGAACTTAGCAAAGTCCAACAGTGAATCTACTGCACTCTTTCCCATGAGATCGAAGGCTAAATTAACTGACTTCTCCACTGCTACATCGGTTTTCTCAAAAGAAGTCGAAGTATCTTTCAACCAGTATTGGAATATAAACATAGTTTCTAGCCATAAAGCATCTTCATATCGGTCAGAGATAAAAGCTCTGTCAGCAATTTGCTCTGTTTCTTTTCCCTCCAAAATTATTTCTGTGGAAAAATCCTTAAACTTTCTCCTAAAGCTTTTTAATTCCTCAGGCATACTTTTCCTGAAGCCATTGTGACTCTGGTAAAGCGCTAACAGATAACTTCTATTCTTTTTCAACTCCTCAATCCATGTGAAATAAAAAGAAAGAAGTTTCTCTTTGGCAGAGTATGTCCTATATACCTCCTGAGCTTCCATCATGGCGATGGTCTGATCAAATAGCTGATCCCATACGCCACTCTTTACTCCTTGAAAAGATGTGTAATAATTATAAAATTCTTCTTCTTTAATCTTTATACTTTGTGCAAATTTAAAAACTGAAGAAGGCTCTTTCCCTGTTTCTAAAACGTGCTGAATATACGCGCTAAGAATTTTAGTTCTAGTATCTACTTTTTTAGTCTTTTTTAATTCTGTATTTTCCATAACCTTTTGATTGTCCATTCCCTAACAGAAAAGTATAGTCAGAAGTTTAAAGAATTTTTAAATATTTATTAGGCCCAATTTTCAAATATTATAAAAGCTTATTAATACATTATTAGAAAAAAAATATACTTTTACTTTACTTGTTTGGAGACATTTATCGTATATATGTATCCGATAAACAAAATTATATGAACAGATTAGCATACCTGCTACAGAGAAGTTTACTAGTAGTTATATCAATCCTCATTCTTACTTCATGTAATAAGGAAGTAGAAGATGCTCAAACTATTCCTAAAACTGAGGAAAGAGTAAAAACTGCGATCTTTAACAGTATGAAAGAATGGTATTTCTGGACAGACAACCTTCCTGGAAGCATCAATCCTGGCAATTATGCCACCAACAATGATTTATTGGCGGATATTATACACAAACCATTGGATAGGTGGTCTTACCTGACTACTCAAGAAGATTTCAATAGGGCTTTTACTGGTCAAAATGCAGGACATGGATTTGGTTGGGGTTTTGATGAAAATGAACATTTATATTTACTTTTTGTGTATAAAGAAGCGCCTGCAGGAAAAGATGGCTGGGAAAGAGGCTGGAGAGTATTAGAAATAAATAATAAACCTATCTCCCAGTATAAAACAGCCAATGGATATGATTTTCAAATAGGGCCCAATACCCCAGGTTTAATAAATACATTCAAATTTAAACTTCCTGATGGTAGCGAAATTACTAGAACAATAGACAAAAAAGACTATCAGTCTAACTCTGTACTTCTAAACACTGTCTTTGAGACCGGTGATAAAAAAATAGGTTATTGGGTTTATAATAGCTTCCGAGCGTCCCCGAATGCACAGCCGGCTAATAGCATGAGCTTTGAAGTGGATGAATCATTTAACTATTTCCAAACTGCGGGTATAAACGAATTGATTATAGATCTTAGGTATAATGGTGGTGGATCGGTAGCAGTGACACGTCAAATTTTAAATTATCTTGCTCCAAATGCCGCCAATGGAAATGTGATGTACACCAATACCCACAATACTAAAAAGACCACCCAAAACAGCTCGGCTACTTTTGCAAAAAAAGGAAATCTAAACCTGTCACGGCTATTTGTTATTACTTCCAGGAGTTCCGCTTCTGCCAGTGAACTTCTCATTAATGTATTAGAACCATATATGGAAGTAATCTTAATAGGAGCAAATACTTACGGTAAACCTGTTGGCGCTTTCCCATTATCTGGATATAATAGAACTTTATTAGATAATAATGTGGAGTTAGTACCCATTACGTTTTCTATTGCAAATAAAAATGGACGAGCAGAATACTTTGATGGCTTTCCTGTACAAGTGCTTGCCGCAGATGATCCTGCAAAGAATTGGGGAGATCCCACCGAGAGAAGGCTCAAAGCAGCACTGGATTATATCATCACCGGTTCACCTATAACTCCAGGAGGCAGATTGCTTACCTATGACCCGCAGTGGGAGATGATTGATAGCTTCCACGGACTATTAAAAGAATTTCCAGCTTACTAATATTAATAAAAAGTGATCCTTGATAAGGGATCACTTTTTTTGTTTTTGATGTCTTTGGATCAGCACTTCCATTACCTCATCTAATTCTATTTCT
>DATHVH010000332.1:0-7030 GCA_035461405.1 Anditalea sp. | reverse complement strand
CTACAATAGCTGCATTACTATTTATGTTTTTGTCGGGTATATAAGCTGATATGATAGGAAATCATATTGTCAACTGTGGCAATTTATCAAGATAGCAGATCTCATCTTCAGTCAAAAAAATAATTTAAGTCAAAAAAAAAGCGGAGAATGATCTCCGCTTTACTTATGTGTGCCGTGCATGGCAACCAACTAGGTGGTGAAAGTCCGCTGTGGGGGTTTGTAATCGCCAACCACTAGCCAAGAGCAAGGGTGTCCATCGCGAGGTGGAATCTGAAGGAAGCTGGCGGCAAAGCTCTGCCCCGAGGAACACGAATATCATCAGGCATAACCGCTGGGATGAGGCTGCATAACAAGCCAAAGTCCAAAGATTACACTGACAGCGGGATGTAAATGGTACGGGGACATGGAGTGAAAGTGGGTTGTCTTACCACGGGAGATCTCATGGACGTGTGGAAACAGAGTATGAAGCACGGAGTAAAGCTTGTCATGAGAAGTCAGCAGAAGCCATAGTACTTAGTATCGACATTGCTATGGAAGGGCTGAACTTTAAGGAGTGAGCAGTGAATGAATGTTACCAGATGAAAGGAAGAACGCAGAAAATCTTTGAAGAAAAGACCTGTCCACAGAAGAATAAGACGGAATCCGAAGGCTATGTGGGAGGGCAGACTTTCATGTGGATAACTGAAAACAACCTCACGGAGAATAACCGAATAGGAAATGGAATGCTGGAGTTCATCCTATCACCTTCCAACCTGAATGCGTCCTACCGACAGGTGAAGCGCAACAAAGGAGCAGGAGGGGTCGACAAGATGGAGGTCGAATCCCTAAAGGATTATCTTGTTACCAATAAGGATGAACTGATTACATCCATACGGCAGGGGAAATACCGCCCCAATCCTGTTCGTAGGGTAGAAATACCCAAGGACAACGGACAGAAACGGCAGTTAGGCATCCCCACGGTAGTGGATAGGGTTATCCAACAGGCCATAGCCCAAATACTCATACCGCTGTATGAGCCCCTGTTCAGTGAAAGCAGTTATGGGTTCAGACCAAAGCGCAACGCCCATCAGGCATTGAACAAGTGTAGAGACTACATCACAGAAGGCTACGGCTACGCAGTTGATCTGGACTTGGAAAAGTTCTTCGACAAAGTAAATCATGGCAAGCTGATAGAGGTACTCTCCCGCACAGTCAGGGACGGACGGGTAGTATCCTTGATACATAAATACCTGAATGCCGGCGTGCAGGTGGGCGGAAGCTTCGAACCCAGCGAAATGGGTGTGCCGCAAGGTGGTCCATTAAGCCCATTATTGAGTAACATCATGCTCAATGAATTGGACAGGGAACTGGAGCGCAGAGGTCACAGGTTTGTACGCTACGCAGATGACATGGTTATACTGAGTAGAAGCAAACGAGGTGCAGAGCGGATATTGAAGTCGATTACCCGCTTTATAGAGGGTAAGTTGTTCCTAAAAGTGAACAGGGATAAAAGCCAAACAGCACCCATATCCAAGGTGAAATTTCTTGGATACTCCTTTTACAAAACAAAGGGGGAAGGGCGACTGCGGATACATCCCAAAAGTACTTCAAAGATGAAAGCCAAATTAAAAGAGCTGACATCACGCAGTAATGGCTGGGGCAATGACCGCAGGAAGGAGGCACTCCGCCAATATATTATCGGTTGGGTGAATTACTTCAGACTGGCAGATATGAATACCCTGCTGTTGAGAGTAGATGAATGGTACAGGAGACGCATCAGGATGGTCATATGGAAACAATGGAAACTGATAAAGACCAAATTGATGAACCTTGTCAAACTTGGGGCTAAGAAATCCAAAGCTTGGGAGTGGGCAAACACTAGGAAAGGCTATTGGCACATAGCCAAAAGCTTCATCCTGAACACCACCATCACTACACATAGACTTAGACAGGCAGGCTATTTATTCTTGTCAGACTATTACCAAAAGGTTAGAATCAAAACTTAAAGAACCGCCCTGTACCGAACGGTACGCAGGGTGGTGTGAGAGGACAGATAGGGAAATAATCCCTATCTTCCTACTCTATGTATTCTGTCGTCCGCGGACTATTAAGTTGTCTTCTTTTCCATTCTAGATCTCTCACCTTCGTCAAGATAAATTTTTCTCATCCTGATAGATTTAGGAGTGATTTCTAGGTATTCATCCTTCTGGATGTATTCCATAGATTCTTCCAAAGAGAATTTCTTAGCTGGAGCGATTTTAGCATTGTCATCAGAACCGGAAGCTCTCATGTTGGTCAGTTTTTTACCTTTCTGCACATTCACCACGATATCATTATCACGGCTGTGCTCGCCGATTACCTGTCCGCCATAAAGTTCTGCTCCTGGATCTACGAAGAAAGTACCTCGATCCTGAAGTTTATCTATAGCATAAGCAGTACACTGACCACCTTCCATAGAGATAATAGATCCGTTTACTCTACCTGGGATATGTCCTTTAAAAGGCTCATAAGCAGAAAATCTGTGGTTCATGATAGCTTCACCTTGGGTAGCAGTCAACACGTTATTTCTAAGTCCGATAAGACCCCTGGAAGGTATTCTGAATTCTAGATGCTGTAAATCGCCTTTAGGCTCCATGATCAAAAGTTCACCCTTTCTTTGGGTAGCCAATTCTATTACTTTACCAGCAGTTGTTTCAGGAACATCCACTACCAATGTTTCGATTGGCTCCAGTTTTTGTCCGTCCTCTTCTTTGAAGATTACCTGTGGCTGACCTACCTGCAGCTCATATCCTTCTCTTCTCATCGTTTCGATCAAAACTGACAAGTGAAGGATACCTCTACCATATACTAAGAATTTATCCTCATTATCAGTAGGCTCAACTCTTAAGGCAAGATTTTTTTCCATCTCCTTGAAAAGTCTATCTCTCAAGTGACGTGAAGTAACAAATTTTCCTTCTCTACCAAAGAACGGGGAGTTGTTTATAGTAAACAACATGTTCATAGTAGGTTCATCTATAGATATTCTTTTTATCGCTTCTGGATTATCTACATCTGCCAGAGTATCTCCAATTTCAAAATCTTCGATTCCTGTTACAGCACATATATCACCTGCTTTGACCTCTGTAGCTTTTACCTTACCAAGTCCTTCAAATACGTGAAGCTCTTTTATTTTTACTTTTTTGAATACGCCGTCAGCTTTACAAAGCATCATCTGTGCGCCTTCTTTCAAAGTTCCTCTTTTCACTCTACCGATGGCTATTCTACCTACGAAGTTAGAGTAATCCAGGGAAGTGATCTGCATCTGAGGTGTACCTTCTTCTATTACAGGGGCAGGTATATGCTCTACGATAGCGTCTAAAAGTGGAAGTATAGAGTCAGTTGGGTTTTTCCAGTCGTGGCCCATCCAGTTGTTCTTGGCAGAACCATACATGGTCACAAAGTCAAGCTGCTCTTCCGTGGCGTCAAGGTTAAACATAAGGTCAAATACTGACTCATGTACCTCATCCGGTCTACAGTTTTCTTTATCGACTTTGTTGACTACTACGATAGGAGTCAATCCTAAGTCCAATGCTTTGCCCAGTACGAATCTGGTCTGTGGCATAGGACCTTCGAAGGCATCCACTAGGAGGATTACCCCGTCAGCCATCTTTAATACACGTTCTACTTCACCTCCGAAATCGGCGTGACCTGGTGTATCAATAATGTTGATTTTGGTATCTTTATATCTTACAGACACATTTTTGGAGAGAATAGTGATTCCTCTTTCTCTTTCCAAATCGTTACTGTCAAGGATTAGATCGTCAAATTGTTGGTTTTCACGAAAGATTTTAGATACGTGAATGATTTTGTCCACCAAAGTGGTTTTACCGTGGTCAACGTGTGCGATTATCGCGATGTTACGTATACTCTGCATGATTTGTTAAATTGAGGTGCAAAGGTAAGAAGAAAATTTGGTTTGAATATCAAACACTTGTAAACTTTGGGTTAATTTTAGTGAGTATATATAATTCCATCACTAATTAGATCTGTTTACTATTGTTTCGCCTACCACAGCACTCTTTGGGATTGATTTCTTATTTATTGGAGATACTTTATTTATACTACATATTCCTTTCCATAATCACTTTATTTATTTGGTTAATTAGGGAATGACATATGCTGGCTGGATCATAATTATAAATTGCAAAAAATAGTTCAACTGCTTAATAATTAGAATATTATAAATAAGAACCATTTTTCAGAAAATATCACGAGGCTAACGTTTTAAATTTGATCTCGGTCAAATTAATGATCAAATAAATTGCTCCTGTAATTTAATTAGGACTCTTTATTTTATTTATTTCTGTATTTATCAGTCTTTTCTTCAATGGTAACATTACTGTCTTTTCTCACATGAAGGCGATAATAAATCAAAACCTCTTCTGCTCCTGCATTGAAAACTGCATTCTGAGCTTCAATAGCTATGGCCATTAGTTGCTCCTGTGGTCCTTCCATCACTGTTTCGAAAGGTGTTACTTCATATTTTACACCTGAATCCTGTATGACTTCAATAGCTTTATCTACTAAGTCGTAACTTTCCTGACCTTTACTTTTAGGGACTATCTGAAGTCCCAAATTAATGATTTCCATTATGATTTTATTAGTGGTTATTAATTATAGTGTTCTTATTAGTATTAAGTAAAAAAAATAATACATGCCGAAGGAGGGCATAACTGGTTCAATTTTATCAACTACCTTGCCAATCAGTCATTAAATTGGGTCATCGTCATATTAATTCCAATAGTGCAGAAGCTTTTTATCATTTCTATTGCTTTATCCATAAATATGGGCAGCTCTTCTATTTCCGCTTGACTCCATCTGCCAAGGACATAATCTACCTGTCTTCCTTTTGGAAAATCATCGCCTATGCCGAATCGCAAACGTGCATAATTCTGACCCCCGGTAAGTTCTTCTATATTTTTCAGACCATTATGGCCTGCAGAAGATCCCTTTCCCCTTAATCTCAGGCTTCCATATGGTAAGGCTACATCATCGACTATCACCAGAACATTTTCCTTTGGGATATTAAGTTCTTTCATCCAATAATTCATGGCCTTGCCACTCAGATTCATATAAGTGGTAGGTTTTATCATGAAAATATGACGGCCTTTAAATTTAAATTCTGTGGTAAAAGCCAGTCTATTGCTAGACCAGGTGACCCCTTCCTTATCGGCAAGACGATCCACGGTAAGAAAACCCACATTATGTCTGGTTAGCTCGTATTCAGGTCCGATATTTCCTAACCCTACGATTAAATATTTCATGTTGAATAAGTATTAAGACTGAAAATACTTTCCTTCTTATGACTACTGCTCATAAAAAATCCTGCCTCGGAGACGAGGCAGGATTTTAATTGATATATTTTAATAATTAAGCGTCACCGTCAGCTTTCTTACCTCTTAGTGCTCTTGGGATACCGATGGTAGCGATAGAGACATTAGGGTTGGTAAGGATTTCAAATCCCTCAGCTTTTACTTCAGAAACTTTGACAGATTTACCTAGATCTAAGTGTCCAATTCCTACTTCGATAACATCCGGAAGATCATGGGCTAAACCTTTTACAGATAATGTTCTTGATTTAATTTCAAGTTTACCACCTTTTTGGATACCTGGAGAAGAACCTGTGATTTTTACAGGTATATCCATCTTGATAGGCTTTTTATCACTGAATGCTAAGAAATCAGCATGAAGCAATACTTCACTCACTGGGTGAAACTGTGCTTCTCTCAAGATCGCCTTACACTTAGTTCCCTCTATATTCAGGTCCACCATGTGCACATCCGGAGTATAGATTACATCTTTGAAAAGGATAGCTGGAGAAGAAAAGTGGATTTGTTCTTTAATTCCAGGTCCGTAAACTACGCAGGGTACACTTCCTTCTTCACGGATCTGATTTAACTCAGCGGAATCAAGATTTGCTCTTTTAAACCCTATAATCTCAATTGATTTCATAAATTTTAATTTGAGTATAAATAATTAATATAAATTCTTTTAAATAAATAGCGCACTGATAGAGTCATTTCCCGTCACCGCATGAATGGCTTTGGCAAATAGACTAGATACACTCAATACTTTGATCTTATCTGACTGTTGGGTCATTGGTATCGTATCAGTGATGACCAGTTCTTCTAATACGGAGTTGGCTATATTATCGTAAGCTTTGCCGGAAAGCACACCGTGTGTGACTACCGCTCTTACAGATTTGGCACCTTTATCCATGAGGATTTCTGCAGCTTTGCACATCGTACCTGCAGTATCTATCAGATCATCCACCAGTACTACATCTTTCCCCTCTACCTCACCGATTACCTGCATAGAAGCCACTTCGTTGGCTCTTTTCCTGTGCTTATCACAGACTACCATTTCCACTTCGAAATGCTTGGCATATGATCTGGCCCTTCCAACTCCTCCAACATCAGGAGCAGCGAAAATAAGGTCAGGCAGTTCCAGGCTTTTCAAATAGGGCACAAAGATAGCGGAACCATTTAAATGATCCAAAGGAATGTCAAAAAAACCTTGAATCTGCCCAGCATGTAAATCACAGGTCATGATTCTATCCGCTCCTGCTGACGTCAATATGTTTGCTACCAGCTTAGCGGCAATAGACACACGCGGCTTATCTTTTCTATCCTGCCTGGCATATCCATAGTACGGGACTACTGCTACCACCTTATAGGCACTTGCCCGCTTTGCGGCATCTATCATCAGGCAAAGTTCCATCAGATTGTCAGCCGAGGGCATAGTAGATTGAATGAGGAAAATAGTGCAGCCTCTTACGGATTCATCAAAGCTGGGAGACATTTCCCCATCACTGAATTTTGAAATAGTGAGCTGTCCTAGCTGCTGGCCATAATTGCTGGCAATGGACTCGGCTAATTGGCGTGAATATGTTCCTGAGAAGAGTTTTACCTCGGGCATGAGTTTTAAATGTTTTGGGAATGAGGATTAATTGAAGAACAGGACAAATGTAATAAAAATCCTATTAAACAATAATAGTCTTAACTCTATTATA
>DATHVH010000331.1:0-5747 GCA_035461405.1 Anditalea sp. | reverse complement strand
AATCAGCCAAACAGAATAAAAAAAGCTTCATTGGCTAGGTATTTAGATTCTTGAGAAAAAAAAGATGATTTGAATAAATTAATTAAGGAAAATAGTCTTATTCACTTAGATGCCCATAGTCTCCGTTCCATTATATGTATCAAGATCCAAATATCAGGGTGTTAGTATAGCAGTTATATGGTACTTCCCACGTCCTATTTCTTTTTTTTTCAGTCTTCCGTCTTCGTTATTCCGTCTCTTTTTTTCATCTGTCATCCGGCATCGGACATCAATCATCATTGATTCACCCACTTTTTAAACTTAGTCACCTTTTCCCTACTGACGATGATTTCATCAGGGTAATCCACTTTCAAATCAATTTTTAATCGGCTGTTAAGATACTTTTGGATCTGATCTATGGCGTGGATATTTAAAATGATGCTGCGGTTGATCCTGAAAAATTCCTTTTGATCTATGAGTTCGCTTTCAAGATCCATCAGTTTATGATTGATTAAATATTTATTGCCGGTTACCATTTCGATGAGGTAGGTTTGGCCATCCTCTGCCAGAAAAAATGCTACATCCTGCAGTTGCTTTTGAAATAGTTTATCCCCGGATTTAACCAGAAACCTTGATCTTTGGGAAGAGTTGACCGCTGCAGTTTCGTTGGCTATTGGAGAAGTATTGGGATTTTTGACCTGTCCATAGAGCAGTTCAAATTTTTCAAAACACTTCTTCAATCTATCCATATTGGCACTTTCATTTATAAAGTCAAGACAGTTTAAATGAAGGGCCTTTTCAGTAATAAATGGTTTGATCGAAGTAAAGACAATAGGTATGGTCCGGTCAAATTTTTCAAAGATCATGGGATAGACATCCGTAAGTTCATAACTGCCCACTACGAGGTCCACTTTATTACCCCCATCGACATATTTCAGTGCATCTTCCCATGAATTGAACACCTCCATCGTTTTGATATAGGGATGTATATTTTGAAATTGATGGCTCCATTTGTAGCCATCCTCAGGTTTATGAACTACTATACACTGAATAAAACTGTTCATCAAATAAAACTTAAAATATGGGGAGTACTTTCATAGCAAATAATAATTTGGTATTTAAAACTGCCAAATAAATAAGAGACAAGCTATTTATTTTAATATATATATCCTGAAATGACTGTTTACATTGCTTTTAAACTTATATCCATGCTTTTTACATGGTGTGTTAAAGCTCCGACAGAGATAAAATCTACGCCGCATTCGGCCACATCTTTAATCGTCTCCTCAGTGATACCACCGGAGGCTTCAGTTAGAAACTTACCATTAATAAGGGCTACTGCTTCTTTTATCGTATCACAATCCATATTATCCAGCATAACAAAATCCACCCCCCCGGTTTCTATGACTTGCCTTACTTCATCCAGATTACGGGTTTCCACTTCAATCTTTAAATCTAGGTGCTTTCTTTTTAGGTAATCTTTGGTAGCGGTAATAGCTTCGGATATACCCCCTGCAAAATCCACATGGTTGTCCTTTAACATAATCATGTCATAAAGAGCAAATCGGTGGTTTTTTCCTCCTCCTATAGAGACAGCCCATTTTTCAAGCATCCTGAAATTAGGAGTGGTTTTCCGTGTATCCAACAGTTTGGTTTTGGTATGTTTAATACTAGATGCCAGACGGTTGGTTTTGGTTGCGATAGCGCTCATACGCTGCATACAATTGAGAACCAATCTTTCCGTAGTTAAAATAGAAGCTGCCAAACCGGTTACAGTTAGACCTATATCACCTTTTTTTACCTTATCGCCATCCTTTAAAAGTATATCTACCTTAAGCTCTGGATCATAATATTGAAAAATCATTTTCGCAAGTTCTAAACCTGCTATGATTCCATCTTCTTTGATCAGTAACTTGGCGGAGCCAGTGGTGCCGTTTGGAAGTGCCGCCAGAGTAGAATGATCTCCTGTACCAACATCTTCCAGTAATGCGGACTCGATAAATTTACGAATATTATCTTGGGTCAAATATTTGTTTTTCACTTTACAATATTAACATTTTATTGGGAAGAATCTTTTCCCAGATCTGAAATCCTCACTTGTGTCATGATGAGGTTACTGCTGGCTTTAGCAATTATTTTGCCATCAGAGTTTACTATTTCACCTTTCCAGTGATTCACATTTCTTCCCTCTCTAATCAATTCAGCACTTGCCTTTAATCTTTCTCCTACTCGTGCTGAAGATAAAAAGTCCACGTTTAAGTTAATACTGGTCATCAAAAATTCATTTCCTGTTATATAGTTTGCAGCACCTATCACATCATCCAGCATCAGAGAAGCTATACCTCCATGAAGGATATGACCTGGGTTGCACATTTCTTCCCGAACCTCATATTCCATCACTAGACTTCCATATTCGGCACCCAGGAGAATTCCTCCCAGCCAATTACCCGCCTTGGATGGGGATTTATCTATTTTTTGTCCGATTAATTTTTGGTAAGTTCTGAGAAATACGTTGTCTTCCATAGATGAATACTTATGAGATTTATCGTGTTATATATATCGTAGATGTTTTTGGGAACAAAAGGGGAGAGCGTAACTCTAAACTTTTGGTTTTTATCCTGCTCCACTATTAAATTATGTTTCTTTTTTAAAGCTAAAATTTCTTCCGGAAAAAAAATTTTTGGTCCGCCTTTCACATAGGGGGTTTTCATCCCAAACTGCTTTTTAACTGAACTGAATGTGAACCGATTTGCTTTTTCTAAATATCCTATCTCTTGAAGAACCAATTTGGAGGATTGCAGCAGATGAGGATTAAACTGGTGGAGAAGTTCTATTCCCGATTTGACAAAACGATAACATACTAAATTATCTACGGTCTTGGTATAGGGCAAATTAGTCTTTACCCGGCAGAAATTCCATAAGTTATCGATTCTTTTCAGTTCCATTCATCTGTTCATTTCTTCCCTGCCTATCAATCTAAAATAATCGAAAGAGGTAATTCTCAATGCATCTCTTTCTTTCTGATTAATCAGTATGGGATACCATTGGCCTGCTATTTCTGTGCTGAAAGAAGCATTATCCTGGAGCAGGGGATAAAGTTCTTCGATAAATCTATAATGATCATAACGATCACCATTCCGAAACTCCAGTTCCCCGCTGGACCTCCCATCTTCGGACTTCCAACGAATCCTTATGGTCTCTTCACTTTCGAAGATAGTAGAAGGTTCTACATATAAATATGCTTCATCCTTTATCCTATTGATGATTATAGCCACATTTAAAACAGGCTCCTCTTCTGAAATGACCCTTTTACCCAGCCTATATACATTCATTTTAGCATCTCTTCTTCCATCTAAATCATAAAATGGCTGACGCACGTTTTTAAAGTATAATCTGCTGGCATCATTAATTGCTAATAATGAGTCTTGATTTTCTAAATTTGGTCTTTTTTCATTAAAAAAGGATAAAATAAATACAAAAATGAGGGATCCTATTCCAAATATTTTGAAAAGGCTCATCATTTCAGGATCTATTTTATTTTTCTTTGACATACTCTATAGCTATTGGAAGCTTACCTAGTAACAATTCCCAGGTATTTTTGATATGATAATCTTTAACATCCGTCTGGGCTATTACCCAGCGAATAGCAAACTTTCCATCCAGTTTAGTATGTGTAAAAAAAGCTTTGCCGGAAAGGTTCACCAGCGCCATCCATTTTTCATTAACAATATTTAGATCATTTAATGAATAACGGCTATCATGATAACGAAAACATATGGTATTCAATGGAACAGGAGCCAATATTTCGATATTTTCCTCTTCTTCCATATCTTTTAATATAGAGCTGGTTAATGCCAGGTGATACCTTAACTTACTCCGAATTCCATCCAAGCCATATGAACGGATAACAAACCAAAGTTTTAAAGCACGGAACCTTCTACCCAACTGAATTCCCCAATCTCTATAATTATTGACTTCCCCGTCTAAACTCGATTTCAAATATTCCGGTGTAAGACTAAATGTATTCACTAAATAATGGGGATCTTTTAGATACAAAACAGAGCAATCAAAATTTGTAAACATCCATTTATGTGGATTGAACACATAACTGTCTGCATTTTCATGTCCCTTTATCATATACTGGTATTCGGGTAAGAGTAAAGCAGTGCCGGCATAAGCTGCATCGATGTGGTGCCATAAGCCATGAGTTTTACAGATTTCGCCAATGGCTTCTATTGGGTCTATAGCCGTGGAACTGGTCGTACCTAAAGCAGATATTACACAAAGAGGGAAATATCCGGCATCTTTATCCTGACGGATAGCCCTTTCTAATTCTGCCGGTATCATGGCATAGGTTTCATCTACCGGTATTCTGACTAAATTAATTTGTCCTATTCCGCTGATTTTTAATGCTTTATCTATAGAGGAATGCACATGCTCGGAACTGTATACCCTGAATTTTTCCTGCCCCGTAAAACCCATTTCATTTATTCTATAATTACTGGCTCTTTCTCTAGAAGCCAACAATGCGCTAAGGGTAGCAGTACTAGCCGTATCTTGAATCACGCCTTTCCACGTGGAACATATTCCTTTGGCATCCCTAAGCCAGTCCAACACCTTCTCTTCCAGCTCAGTAGCTGCAGGAGAGGTAATCCAAGACATACACTGGGCCCCCAGAGTTGATATGAGCATCTCTGCCAGAATGGAAGGTTCTGAATTATTGGCTGGAAAATAACCATAGAAGGATGGATGCTGCCAATGGGTCATTCCCGGCATTATGATGTTTTTAAAATCATTAAATATATCATCATAAGATTCACCTTGTTCAGGTGCCTTGTCCGGAAGTTGGTTATATATATCTCTAGGGTTTACTTTTGGGCTGACTGGGTAATTATCCTTTTCTTCCAGATAATCAGCCATCCAGTCGACCATTTCATGAGCCCTCTTACGAAATTCTTCTTTGTTCATGTCAGCTGAATATCTTTAAAATGGTTAGTGAACATAAGAACCTGCATTAATATCTATAGTGCAGCCTGTGGCATGATCTGCCAGACCAGAGCAAAGGAGCGTCACCATAGGGGCAATATCCTTTGGCTCGGTAAGTTTGTTAAGTGCTATATCATTTAAGGCATATTCTTCCCCATATTGGTCCATGAAATCTTGCGCCATATCAGTCCTGGTAAAACCGGGGGCTATTATAAATGCCTTGATCCCATCTTTACCATAATAGCGGGCTATAGATCTGGTATAACTCACGATAGCCGCCTTAGATGCAGCATAAGCCAAATAATCGGGTGTATCACCTCTAAATGCTGCTCTGGAAGATATATTGATTAGCCTACCTTCATTGTTTTCTTTGGCATGCTCTATAAATTCTTTACATATAATAGCCATAGAATTGATATTGACATCCATTGTCTTCAGCCAGGCATCAGTCCATTGATCGGTATCTGCATCATCCGGGACAGAGATGGCGATTCCTGCATTATTCACTATACTATCAATTTTACCAAATTTTTTTATTAATAATTTTATCCATCCTTTTACACTATTTATTGATGAGAGATCACACTGGACCAGATGAGTAAGGTTTGCCAAACTATTTTGTACCTTTTCGGCTTCTTCGATATTTTTATTATAATGGATTAAAACTTCAGCTCCGGATTCAGAAAGCTGTTCAGCTATCCCTCTGCCTATTCCTCTAGAAGCTCCTGTGACCAATATTCTTTTACCTTTAAGATCTATCTGCATTTTAAAATTGTTTAATA
>DATHVH010000330.1:0-7065 GCA_035461405.1 Anditalea sp. | reverse complement strand
AATTTTTAAAAAACAAATATTCTGCAGTGCCCAATTATCTTATCGATACAGATGATAAATATGCAGTTATAGATTTGGTTGATCAAGAATGGGATGGGAGTCTTCCTATTACTTTATTAATCGAGCCTCAGGGAAATGTCGCATATAAGCGCCTAGGTACCATAGATGTCTATGAGCTTCGCAAGACAATAGTAGATCATCCTATGATTGGTAGATATTATTAGAGGATTAATAGAATAGTAGGATAGTGATTAGTGATATCATGAGTTAATAATTCTTAGTAGATAAGAAAATTAGTTAATTGACGAAGTAGTTTGAAGATTATTATTTATAGGCGTTGGTGTGAATAATTATATATAAAATTGAGTAGTAAAATATTCAATTCATTCAAATATCTCTTATATCACACTAGTATCATTTCTATTCATATTAAATTATAAGGGCATTTTAAATTAAATTAAAATTGAAAATAGATGTTCATATTCTAAAATCAACTGACATAGAGGAAATGAAAGATCTCATTTATGTATTTCAGCAGGTATTTGAAATGAATAGTTTTAAATATCCCAGTGATACATACCTTCAAAATTTATTGAATAAAGATAACTTTTTTCCTGTTGTCGCTACTTTGGATAATAAAGTTATAGCGGGGCTAACAGTATATGTAATAGACCAATATTATTCTGAAATGCCATTAGCATACATATATGATCTTGCAGTCATGCAGGAGCATCAAAGAAAAGGAATTGGTAAAAAGTTGATTGAATTTAC
This sequence comes from Anditalea sp., assembly GCA_035461405.1. GTDB lineage: Bacteria > Bacteroidota > Bacteroidia > Cytophagales > Cyclobacteriaceae > Anditalea. Next base: position 6,294 of record DATHVH010000330.1, on the reverse strand, counting down.
TATCGATCATTGCCGGGATAAAGGATTCGAAGAAGTATTTGTTCAGGCTGAAAATTTAGATGACGACGCTGTTAATTTTTACCGCCATACCAAACCTACAGATGAGGAGATTGCCGTGCATTTTTCCTATCGATTAAAAACCCAATAATCTAAAAGAAATTACTTTTTAAGGTCTAAATGCCGTTTATCAATATTGTATTTTTTAGAGGAAACGGATTTTTAGTGGTGGAAATGCATGTCTGGTTTAAATAATGATTTTAATAATATCTTATTATGAAAATACCCATTTTTAAGTTTAAATTAAATTTGACCTGAGCGACAATACTGTGATTTATTCATATTGTATTTTCAATTCAAAACGGATAAATATAATTGAGCAACATATTATTCCATTTTGATCTCACTGTGGTGCAAAAGGATCAATCTTATACCAAACTGTGAAATTTACCTATATCTCTTTAATTAAAATTAGATATCCTATTCTTGGATAAGTAAGAATTTATTTTTTAAAATTTAAATGGAATATTTCGTTAAAATAAAAAATTGTTAACAAGATTTCGTTCCTTAAAATAATAAAAAACATTATTCTCCTGGTTATTTATATACGATGTAAAACAATTAAATGATATTTATAAATATAATCTTAATAAGATAAAACAGTACAATTCCTTTTTAATGGCATGATTTTTTTATGATTTACGCTTATATCTGGGTTCTGAGTAAGCCAGTAATATTTTGATCATTGATATATTCTGATAGATCAAATGAATTTTTATAAGTAAACCTTTAAATAAAATCACTATGCTAGCAATGAATTACAGAGGCCCGCAAAGGGTCCGCATGGACAGAGATAAGCCAATGCCTGAAATCCTTCATCCGCAGGATGCTATAGTACGGGTCACCCGATCTTGTATCTGCGGTTCTGATCTTCACTTATATAATGGATTAGTACCTGATACTAGAGTAGGTTCTACTTTTGGACATGAATTTATCGGAGTAGTAGAGGAGATAGGATCTGATGTACATAAATTGAAAGTTGGTGATAATGTCATGGTGCCCTTTAATATTTCCTGTGGGGAATGTTCATTTTGTAAGCAGGAACTGTATGGTAACTGCCATGAAGCCAATCCTGCTGCTACTGCCGCAGGGGGTATTTTTGGATACTCACATACTACGGGAGGATATGATGGAGGTCAAGCTGAATATGTAAGAGTGCCTTATGCCAATGTAGGTCCTACTGTAATACCAGAAGGTATGGACCCGGATGATGCAGTATTACTTACGGACGTAGTACCTACCGGCTATCAGGCTGCTGAAATGGGTGGTATCCAAAAAGGAGATACAGTAGTAGTATTTGGAGCAGGACCGGTTGGTATAATGGCGGCTAAATGTGCGTGGCTTTTCGGCGCAGGACGTGTTATCGTCTTCGATAAGGAAGAGTATCGATTGGAATTTGTTAGAAACTATGCTAACTGTGAAGCCTATAATTTTGAATCAACCGGTGATCCTGTATTATTTGTTAAAAAAGAAACAGATTGGATCGGAGCCGATGTCTGTATTGATGCAGTGGGAGCAGAGGCAGCAGGTAATGCCCTTCAAACCATTACTGGTAGAAAATTAATGCTGCAGGCAGGATCTGCTACAGCGGTACATTGGGCGGTAAATGCAGTAAAAAAAGGCGGTACAGTTTCAATAGTCGGCGTTTACGGACCTACCGATAATTTGGTACCGATCGGTAATGTAGTGAATAAAGGACTAACAATAAGGGCAAATCAAGCCTCTGTCAAAAGGCTTTTGCCTAGACTTATTAAACATGTCCAGGATGGTATTTTGGATCCCAAGGGCATAATCACACATAGAATTCCTATGGAAGAGACTGCTGATGCTTATCATATTTTTTCAGAAAAATTAGATAATTGCATCAAGCCAGTACTTATACCACCATCAGCTAAACGATAAATTATAAAAACCATGGAAGATACTAATCAACAATTTGCACACATAAAAGGATGGGGAATAGATGCGGATCCAAAAAATGATCCCACCTATCCTATGAAGAATAGACAAATAGCCATAAAAAGAGGCTATAGCTGGAATAGGCCCGAGCAGCAGCCTATCAATCAGGAAGTTTTACATTCTATTGAAAGACCAAATGTTACTTCTGTTTTTGGTACATCAGTGCCGCCATCTGGATTGAGCGGGGCCATCAGAAGATTTGCTTTTACCCAGACTGAAAATTCCTATTTACACTGGTTGCCACTCATTTTAGCAGATAGAGTAAATGAGGTAGAAGGTATAGTGGAGGATTTAAAGCAGGGTTATGTCCCCAATATTTTTGCCGAAAAGGGTTGGAAAGCCAAATGGAAGCATAATCCCGAAGGTCTTATTTTAAATGTAGCGCTAAGCACGGCTATAGCTACAGCTTTTATTGTATATATGACCAAAGGAAAGAAAAACACCTTACATAATATAGAGGAGGCTATTTCCGATACAGCCCATGATATAGGGCAGACCGTCAAAGATAAAAGTAGATCTGTAGTAAAAAGCGCTAAAGACAAACTTCCAAATTTAAGAGGTTCCAAAGATAGCGTCGACTCTGATGACTATAGCTATGATGACAGTCATAAGCGAGTAGTAAAGCGGGATGTGAAATACGTTCCCGTGGAAAGAGTTGTCCTAGAAGATGATCCCGACTATAGATCAAGAGCGATGGCAACCGATGATTCTTCTTCTAGCACAAAGGGCTGGTTGTCACAATTGGTTTCAGCCGTTATACCCGCTTTAATTAAATAAATAATGAATTCATAAAAAAGGCTATCCGGATTTCGGATAGCCTTTTTTATGAATAGTATATAACTTTTGGGATAAAGACATTAATGAGGTGATAATTAGAATTTGGTAAAGTCATGTCCTAATTTTTCTTAACCCATACTTTCTTATCAAAGCTTTAATATACCCTACCTACGGCACGGCATAAAGCTATTGATATTACCTTCTACAAATATACCGAATCTACGGCACGGAGAGATGCATTATTTATACCTTTTACCCATATCGTAATTATGACACGGTCATTCACTTCGGTCTTCGGTCTTTTTCATGACTTCTTACTTCTTACTTTTCACTTTTTACTAAACTTTCTCCCGTACTAAAACACAAACTTCTTACCATCTTCAGACTTCGTTCATTCATCCAACATCGGTTATCTGACTTACACGATAGACTCACTCTTTATCACCATCATCTTTATCCGGGTCATCTCGTGCATGGAGTAGGGGATTCCTCCCAGTCCTTCACCGGATGAATCTCTGCCCCCAAAAGGCATCCAATCTACCCGAAATGCTGTGTGGTCATTGACCATCACCGCGGTGGCATTTAATTTTTGGACACACTCCATGGCAACATCGATGTTTTTGGTAAATACTGCCGCCTGAAAATGGTATTCCAATTGGTTAGCCATTTTTATCGCATCTTGGCGGTCTGAATAAGGATAGATGCAGACCAGCGGACCAAAGGCTTCCTCTTGGGATACTTTTGCCTCTTGGGGTGGATTGAATATCACTGTGGGTTCATAGCAGGTATCAGATATACGTCGGCCCCCACATAGGATTTTTGCTCCCTTATCCGCTGCCTCTTGTACCCATTTTTCTATTCGCTCCACTTCATCCGGACTGATCAGTGGCCCCACTTCGGTATCCTCAGCCAAGGGATCACCAACTTTCAAATCCTTGGCCTGCTCTGCAATTTTATCTGCTAAACTTTCGGCCAAATTTTCATGTACAAAAATCCTTTGTACGGATACACAGACCTGTCCGGCGTGATAAAAACTGCCCTTTACCAAAGAGGGAACCATGCTATCTACATCAGCATCTTTTTCCACTATCACAGGTGCTACACCGCCATGTTCTAATGCGAACCTGGTCCCGGGTGCCAGCTTGCTTTTGAGATACCAGCCCACACCAGCAGAACCTATGAATGAAAAGTAATTTACCCTTTTGTCAGTGACCATATATTCCGCCACTTCATTATCGCAGATCATACATTGGACCCAGCCTTCAGGGACGCCTGCTTCTTCGAGGATATCCATAAACTTTAAACAGGAAAGCGGCGTATTAGCTGCTGGTTTTATGATCACAGGGCATCCCGCTGCAAAGGCCGTGATGGTCTGGTGGACGATAAGGTTGAGTGGATGGTTAAAAGCAGAAATTGACATCACCACGCCTATAGGCTCCCGGGTGGTGAACGCTATGCGTTGACTAGAAGCCTCTGTCAGCCCCATTGGTATCTGTTTGCCTCCCATATGGGATATCTCTTCATTAGCGATCCGGATACCGTCAATGGCACGGACCACTTCCACTTTTGAATCTTTGTATGGCTTGCCACCTTCCTCTGCTGCTGTTTGTGTTAGCTCTTCTATCTGCTCTTTCATCAGATCAGATACTTTATTAAGAATAGCCTTTTTCTCATATGCCGGTATCCAATTGTCCCGGTTAAGAAATAATTGGTGTGCCTTTTCTAAAGCTTCCTCCGCCTTTTCTTTGCCCACCATAGGTATTTCTTTTATCAGACTTTGGTCATAAGGTGCGTACACCTTTAGCATATCATTCATAGTTCTTTGGTTTTTTCTTTTAACTTCACATTCAATATTGGGTGGTTCAATGAATAATCCACGGGAAGATCTATCACATGAACACCCTCTGTTTCCAAACATTTTTGTAATATTTGCCTAAACTCACTGTCACTGTTAGGTCTATATCCATGTGCACCATAGCTTTCAGCATACATAATAAAATTGGGATTTTTATAATCCAGACCAAAATCATCAAATCCCATGTCTTTCTGTTTCCATTTTATCATTCCGTAGGCTCCATCGTTTAGAATGATAACTATAAGATTTAAATTAAGGCGTACTGCAGTCTCAAGTTCTTGGGAATTCATCATGAAGCCACCATCACCACAAACTGCTACTACATGCTTATCTGGATAGATCATATTTACAGCCATAGCTGAAGGTAGGCCTGCACCCATGGAGGCGAGTGCATTATCAAGAATTAATGTATTTGGTTTATAGCAGATATAATTTCTGGCAAACCATAATTTATATACACCATTATCGAGTGTAATAATATCATCCGCTTCCAATTTTCCCCTTAAAATATGGACCAGGCGCTGGGGAAGCATAGGAAATCTTTCATCTTCTACATATTTGGCTAGGTGTCCGGCTACTTTTTCTTTTACTTTTTTAAAGAAGGAAAAATCCCAGGTATCCTGCTTAGTCAATGACTGGGTAAGATTAATCACCGCATTCGTAATATCTCCCACTACATTTAACTGCGGAAAATAAACTGGGTCTACTTCTGCGGGATCGAAATTCACATGGATCACTTTTTTGCCTCTTTTCTCCATAAAAAATGGGGGTTTTTCTATAGAATCATGTCCTACATTTATGATGAGATCGGCTTCGTCTATGGCAGCATGTAGGAAGTCATTGCTGGAAAGGGCGGCAGTGCCAAGATACTGTGGATGTCTTTCATCGATGACCCCTTTACCCATTTGGGTAGTAAAGAAGTATATACCGGTGTCATCTACAAATTTATTCAAAGCTTCGCAGGTTACTTTTCGGTTTGCACCGGCGCCGATAAGCAAAAGTGGCATCTTAGCCCCTTCTATCATTTCCACCGCTTTATCTATGGCTTTTTGATCCGGCTTGGGAATGATATGACCTACTACTTCATATACATCTGCATCACAGTCCTCCTGAGCGATATCTTCCGGAAATTCAAGGTGGACTGCACCGGGTTTTTCTTCTATGGCCAGTCTAAAGGCTTCACGGACATTTGAAGCGATGACGTTGCTATCTACTATGGTTTTGGTAAACTTAGTCACTGGTCTCATCATATCGACCACATCTATGATCTGAAACCGAGCCTGCTTACTTTTTTTGATAGGCTTCTGTCCTGTGATCATCACCATAGGCATCCCGCCAAGCTGGGCATAGGCTGCCGGTGTCATCAGGTTGGTAGCTCCTGGGCCGAGGGTGGACATACACACGCCCGGCTGGCCGGTGAGTCTGCCATAGGTAGCGGCCATAAATCCGGCCCCCTGTTCATGGCGGGTGAGGATAAGTTTGATGTTTGATTCTTTGATGGATTGGAGGAAGTCAATGTTTTCCTCTCCCGGAACACTAAAAATATATTTAACGCCTTCATTTTCGAGCGCTTTTACAAAAAGATCTGATGCTTTCATCTGTATATAATTTATTTGTTAGTTGTCAGATGTAATCTCGCATGGCTT
>DATHVH010000329.1:0-1934 GCA_035461405.1 Anditalea sp. | reverse complement strand
GATAGTCCTCGGTATTTTTGCATTGCTGGTTTTTGGCTTTATCAGTATGGCTATTCTGAAAAAGCTAACCAACAAGAAACCCGGGCTGATCATAAGGGATGATGGTATCTGGGACAATTCCTCTGCCATAGCCATTGGTCTGATCGAATGGCAGGACATAACCAAAGTAGATGACTGTCACGCTGTAGGTCAGGATTTCATCTGCATCCATGTGGAGGATCCCCAAAAGTATATTAAAAAGGCCAAAAATGCCTTCCAGGAGCGGATCCTTACAATAAATCATCAGACTCATGCCAGTGCGATCCAAATCACCGCCAATGGACTTCAGGGAACGCACCAGGATGTGCTGGGCCTTTTGCAGGAAAATTTCAGGAAGTATAAAGTATCAGGGATTCAAAAAGAAAAAGGAGAGCTTTAAGCTCTCTTTTCTGTTTATTTATTGGCGACCAGTTTAACGATCATTTCAACATCATCATAGATTAGTTTGTCAGCCAGATTTTCAAAATAACTTCCGGATCTGTATTGGATATCATACGCCGTCCTGTCAAACACAATAGTAGCATCAGCCACTACTTTATCATTGATTTCTGTAACGGTGGCCGGGAAGGAGACAGGTTTTGTTTTCCCTTTGATGGTAAGGTTGCCTTTCATTTCATAGTCCTTACCATTCTTAGTTTTAGCTTCTGTAAGTATAAATTTAGCCCTCGGATGATTTTCTACCGAGAAGAAATCATCTGATTTTAGATGGTTTACTAATCGCACATTAGACCCTTCGTTGGTGATGTCTTCGCAGGTGATAGAAGTCATATCGATTTCAAAAGAACCGCCTTTGATCCTGTTTTTTTCATAATCAAGGTTGGCATTGATCAGGGAAACTTTTCCATAATGTTCCCCGCCCACTTTCTTGCCTTTCCAGCTTACAGTGCTTTCGGTAAGGCTTACGTTCAGTATAGAGTCTGTCCCAGGAAGGATCGTAAATGCGCTCAAGGCAAATACTGCAATCAAAATAGTTAATGCTTTCATAAATAGATAATTTAATGGCAATGATATAAAATCGGAATCCCAAATAAACGCCCAATAAGCTGATTAGAACATAGCTAACGAAGCTTTTTAATTTTGGTATAAATGAAGTATTAATTAGCTGATTTTGTTTTACCTTTTGTGTAAAATATTGTACCAGGAAAATAGTCTCAAGTATCAAGAAACAAGTATCAAGATGACGTATTTAATATATGCTTTTAGCAGCTTTTTTTAATTAGAAAAACTGACATTTTGTTCGGTCTTCGGTCTCCCGTCTTCCGTCCTTTTATTATTTATCTGGCATTCGTATTTCCAACTTCTCACTCCATTTCATTGGTCGTTCAGTCATTCGGTCTACCATCTTCAGTCAATTTTTCTTCTCACTTCTTACCTTTCACTTTTTACAATTTTTCCACCTAAATCTCCCACTTCTCCATCCTATACGCACTGTCCCAAAACATCCACTCCAGCTTACTCGCCATCTCGAATGCCTCCAGCATTTTTTCCTGCGCATCGGGACTTGCTTTCTCGGCTAAGTCATTCGTGATATCGATGGCCAGTTTTACGGATTGGGCAAATTCTTCTCCTGCATAGGTCTCTATCCATTTCTTATATTGATGGCCCTTGTGATGGTGGTTTTCATAAATATGATCTCCTACTTTTTTATAAATCCAAAAGCAGGGCAATACAGCCGCTACCCCAACTTCTACATTGGAATAAGCCGCTTGGTTGAGGATATAATTGGTATATAGAAGACAGGTGGGCGAAGGATTTACCAGATCAGGTATCCCAAATTCCTGAAAATAACTTTCATGCAGCGCCCTCTCTACCACTATAGCACCGCCGGCAAATTCCGTAAAAGCCAGTACATGGTTGAGATCGTTTAATCTACCGCCCAAGGTCGCCAGCGTTTT
>DATHVH010000328.1:0-13235 GCA_035461405.1 Anditalea sp. | reverse complement strand
AATTGAAGAAAACTCATTTTTAAATTTTTCAGTATTTTGGTGGATTTCGGAAATCCAAAAAATCACTTTTTCTTCTGCATTAATTCTATATGAAGAGTCCATCATGGGTCAGAATTTTATTAAATTTACTAATAAATTATTATGGCAATACGCTTTTCGGGCAGTAACTATCTAGGATATCTAAATTAATTTTATAATAATATAAAATATTAAATTCCAAACTTTAAAAGGTAGAAATAACTGCCGAAGCTCAAGAAAAAAAGGCTAAATATATTCTTTGAATTATATTATATTATTAGTCCACTAAGAGAAGATAAATAGCGTTAGTTTTGTGTTATGCTTTATGCTATTGTTGATATAGAAACTACTGGTGGGGTTTCCCAAAATGGAGGAATCACAGAGGTGGCAGCGATTATTCATGATGGTTCCAACATCGTGGAAACCTATCAGACATTAATTAATCCCGGTCGTTCCATACCTGGCTTTATAACTGGTCTGACAGGTATTAACAATGAGATGGTGGAAAATGCGCCATATTTTTATGAAATAGCTGAAGAATTGTTTACGTTATTAAAAGATAAAGTCTTTGTAGCGCATAATGTTAATTTTGACTATAATTTCCTTCATCTTGAATTCCAAAGAGTAGGGTATATTTTTAATGTTCCTAAATTATGCACAGTAAGATTGAGCAGAAAGATTATTCCTGGAGTAAGATCTTACAGCCTTGGCTCTATTTGCTCTCATGTTGGTATACAGATTACTGATAGGCATCGAGCCTATGGAGACGCTTTAGCGACTGCTCATCTTTTTTCTATCATTTGTGAACGTGATGTCGAAAACGTAGTTAAACTATCGCTTCGCAAAAATTCTGGCGAGGCATTTCTTCCTCCCAATATCAGTAAAGAAAAATTTGATTCCTTACCTAAGAAACCTGGCATATATTACTTTTATGATAAAAACAATCAAGTTATATACGTAGGTAAAGCTATAAATATACAAAGTAGATTTAAGGGACATTTTACTGGAAAAAGCAAAACCGGACTTAAAACTGATATTCATGATGTGAGCTATGAATTAGCAGGAAGTGAATTTTTAGCTTTGCTTCTTGAAGCTTTGGAGATTAAAAGATTATGGCCTAAATACAACAGGTCTCAAAAGGTAAAGTCCACCTCTTGGGGAATATATCAATACGAAGATGGTCAGGGTTACCTCAGATTCCAAGTAGCAAAGGTTATAAAAGGGCATAAGCCATTAATTAGCTTTAACTCACATAGTGAAGCCTGGTCATTTCTTTTAAATGGAGTTTCCCTATACAGATTATGTCCTAAGTTAAGTGGTATTCAAAAAACTCCGCAGGCTTGCTATGACTATCCGCTACAGAAGTGTGAAGGGGCATGTGCTGGTCTAGAGGCATCGGATCTATATAATAGCAGAGCAGCCGATTGGGTTAAGGAAATATTTAAAAGTTCTGGCAGGGTCCTGATAAAAGAAAAAGGAAGGCATTATCAAGATCAGGCGGCTATTCTTTTTGAAGATGGTATATTGAAGGCATATGGATTTATTTCTAATGAGGATATAGTAAATACTATGGATGATCTAATAGATCAACTCACCACCGTAAAGCCCGTAAACGAAACATATTCCATATTACAATCATTTATAAGTAAAAAGAAAATGGATATGGTTTTGTTGGATTCTTAAGTTATAACTTTCTTGAGAGCTGTGATGAATCGTTCTGTTTCTTCATACGTTCCAGTACTTACCCTACACCAATCCTCGTATGGTGGAAAAGCCCGTCCCACCATTATGCCCTCTTCCATAAATTTAGCATGTATCTCAGTAATTGGTTTTCCGGTTTTAAAGAAAATAAAATTTGTTTGGGAATCTAAATAGGGGATGTCTATTTCTTTTAGCGAGTGATAAATTGCTTTTTTAGATTCACTATTTTTAAGAAGGCTAAAATTATAAAAAGCTTCATCTTTAAGTGCGGTTTTAGCAGCCTCCAAGGCATATACATTAGTGAATGCTACTACATTTTCCCTTATAGATTTTGCCAGTTCAGGTTTTGCTATTATGTACCCGATTCTTAATCCTGCGAGGCCGTATACTTTGGAAAAGGTCCTGGATACTATAACGTTCTTTCCCTCCTTGACGAGTTTGACCATGCTGGGGTAATTTGGCTTGTCTATATATTCATAGTAAGCTTCATCACTAAAAAGTATGGTTTTATCAGACACCCTTCTGCTAAATTCTTCAAATTTATCTGCTGGAAGGAGAGTAGAAGTTGGATTGTTGGGATTGCAGATAAATACCATCTTAGTGTTTGAATTTATTCTGGACTCCATTTCAGAGAGGTTATGATGCATCTGCTCATCTACGGGTACCCAGTTCACGGCTGCACCCCACATTTGTGCATAGTCCATCATCGCCAGAAAGGTAGGCTTGGATGCTATCAATTCTCCACCCCCTTTAGTAAAAATTATTCCTGCTACTTTTAAGGCTTCAGTAGAACCACCGGTGATAACAATATGATCCTTATTTACACCTTCTTTTTCGGCAAGCATATCTAGCAAGCCCTCTTGATAGGAATATGGATACCTGCAGCCATCAGCAAAGGATTGGGTAAGGGCTTCTCTAACTATTTCTGAGGGACCGTATGGGTTTTCATTTGAACTTAATCTTACTTTGTCAAATATGCGTCGAGGATTAAACTTTTTCTTCTGTTCTGCGGTAAGGGATGTGAAAAATCCTAAGTTAGCAATCATACCTGCCCCTCCCGTGAGGGCAGCACTTTTCAGCCAATCTCGTCTATTTATTTTCATAACTCATCAGATTTATCTGATAATTTAATGAAAATGAATGGATTATCAATCAGATTTAGGCTCTGAAAAGATTATAAAGTATTCTTTTTTTGTTTAATCAGTTTTATAACCTGGTCAATCTCCTCATGAGCTTTCAATATTTTTATTTTAGCTTTTCTATAATCAAAATCGGTCATGTTTTCTATTTCCAGTCCAATTTCATAAAGCCAATTAAGCCCTGCCGAGGAAGCTGTTCCTTTAAGTTTGTGACCAGCAGCATTGAAGTCCTGAAGGTTTTGATGAGCTAAACTATCCAGCAGTTCTATTTTAGAATTTTCCAGTTCTTTTAGGGTAATATCAATAAAAACCTTCATAAGGTTTGGATCATTATTTACATATCCCTCCAATACTGAAATATCAAATCTTTGCTGTTGGGGTGATTGCTGTTCATTATTGATTGCGCCGAACATTTCCTCTGTTTTGACCGGTAGATATTTATTTAATACTAAAGCTAAAGTTTCTTCTACCACTGGTTTGGATATGAAATCATCCATACCCAGTTGTATGCATTTTTCTTTTTCACCCTTTACATTCCCTGCCGTAAGCGCTAATATTGGGACTCTTTTTCCATGGCGTTCTTTTTCTCGTATAGCGGTGGTAACCTCATATCCATTTAATAGTGGCATTTGGATATCCATGATGATGAGATCAATGTTTTTTTCCTGATACAGATTAAGTGCTACCTGCCCATTGGGAGCCTCCAATATGGTTGCATTAGGAAGAATTCGTTTTAATATGGTCTTAGCCAAGAACATATTTATCTGGTTGTCTTCAGCTATTAATATAGTAAATGCTTTTCCGAAATTATCGTAACCAGATTCTACCTCCTGCTCCTCATCCGGGGAATCCACTTTGTGCAGCTTACTTAAAATATTATACAGATCTTGCATTTTTATGGGTTTGACTAATCGATGAGCTACGTTTAGTTCATGGCAAGCCCTTAGTACTGTTTCGTCATCTGAACTGCTGTATAGGAGGACAATAGGGTGTTCACTTATAGATTCATTTTCATTCTTCCTTATTTTAGATATTGTCTCCAGCCCGTCCATGTATGGCATATGATAATCCATTAAGATTACATCATATATATTGCCTTTATCCAGAAGTTGAAGTGCTTCATATCCATTGGCTGCTTCCTCTATTTCTATCTCTTTTAATTTTAACATTTGCTTCAGGATAGTCCTATTGTTAAAATTATCATCCACCACCAGAGCATTCTTAATCTGATCGATGTTTTCGAATATGTCAGCTTCTCCTTCGCCTACTTTTACTTTAATATCAAAGAAAAATTTACTTCCTTTTCCAGGTCTACTCTTCAGTTGCAGTTTACTATCCATAAGCTCTAAAAGCTTATTTGAGATAGTTAGGCCAAGTCCAGTACCCCCGTATTTTTTTGTCGTAGATCCGTCTTCCTGAGAGAAAGCCTCAAAAATCTTTTCCTGCATTTCTTTTTTGATACCTATACCAGTATCCCTTACTTCAAACCGGATCTTTATTTCTTCATTCTCTATCGGGCCTAGCGCTTCTATTTTAAGCTCTATTTCACCGACTTCTGTGAATTTAACTGCATTACCTAAAAGGTTGATGAGGACCTGTCGTAATCTTACTTCATCTGCAAATATAAATCTTGGTAAATCCAGTGAAATATTCAGCAACATTTCTAGGTGACGGCTTTGAGCCTGATAGCTTATGATATCAGCAGTCTGGCTGGCCATTTCAAACACGTCAAAACGCTCTACGTCCAGCTCAAGTTTTCCTGCCTCTATTTTGGAGAAGTCCAATATATCATTGATAATACTTAATAAAGCGTTCGCAGAATTATTTACAATAGATAAATATTGACTTTGAGTAGGATCCAGTTCCGTTTTCAGAACAAGATCTGTAAATCCGATGATACCATTCAGAGGAGTTCGTATCTCATGGCTCATATTAGCTAGAAATTCAGACTTGGCAATATTGGCAGCCTCAGCCTGCTCTTTGGATTTGACTAAAAATTTATCTTTTTGCTTTCTATCTATTGCGTTTGATATGGTATTGCCGAAACTTCTTAGAAGGGAAACCTCAGCCTCTGACCATTTTCTCTCTGATGTACATTCATCATATCCCACAAACCCCCAAAACTTATCACTATAGAAAACCGGTATAACCAGAATAGACTTGATATCCTGCATTTGCAAAAACTTAGCTTCATCAGAATCTGCATCTAAATTTTTAAGCGTGGCTTTATAGGGTTTGTTTTTAGAGAGTGGGCGATAAAAGTTTTCAAATTGTTCGAGTAATAAATTTTGTAAGCTCGGATTCCCAGCTTGCGATACGCATTGAGTAGAAGCATATTCAAATTTTTGGGATGCGACCAATTGTCCTTCAGCATCTATGCTGTTTTCGAAAATATAAACTCTGTCTACTTCTACAGTTTCACCTAAAACGACCAAAGATTTAGTGATAGCTTCTTCAAAATCTCTATTTGATAATAGTTCATTGGTAGCTAAAGATATGCCTTTAAGCATTTTTTCTTTTCTTTCTACCTCTTGTTCGGCTAATTTTCGTTTGGTAATATCTTGGAATGTACCATACACTCTTATTACTTTTCCATTCTTAATTTCACACTGTCCTTTAGTCCGTACCCATTTCTCATGATTTTTGGCGGTAATAATCTCAAGTTCGAGATCAAACGGAATTCCTACTTCGACAGCATTTATCCACGCTTTATTGATTATGTCTTGGCATTCCGGGGTATAAAATTTAAGCCCGTCATTTATATTGGGAATATAATTAGGTTCTACCTCATGTATTTCCAAAGTTATATCCGACCAGTACAACGTTTTTTTAATCAGATCAGCATCCCATCCGCCTACTTGAGCTACACGGTTAGTTTGTTCTAATATTTTTTGGGTTACCAGTAGGTCATTTTCAGTCTGCTGGCTTTTGGTGATATCTTGGATTGTAGTAAAAATATATTTATTTCCAGTGGTAGGATTATGAAGGGTAGATGGACGAATACAGACGGGGAATCTTTCTCCGTTTTTTCTCTGAAATACAAGTTCTTGGGTTTCGCTTGTAGACTTGCCCTTTAGCACACGAATAAAAGCAAGTTCATTTTTCTTATACATATCCTCTGGCCAATAGGAATATGGAGTGGTTTGCCCTATCAATTCTTCACGGCTGTACCCCGTCATCTTACATAGAGCTTCATTTACCCGCATTTTGGTGCCTTTGTGATTTGCTAGAGCAAATCCTTCCTGCATACCTTCTACTATATTATCGAGAAAATCTTTTTGCTTAATCAGTTCTATCTTATTCCTTAGCTCCATGGTGATATCTCGGGCTACTGCAAGAATATCACCTGTACTTGGATCTGGGCTCGTCTGCCATTGGAAAGTTTTATAAATGCCTGATTTAGTTTTTAGTCTTTGGGTGAATACATTTATTTTTTCTTCTTTGACCAGCGTTTCCCACTCTATCAGTGATTTATCTATATCTTCCGGATGTACCAGATCGGAAGAATTATTAATTATAGTGGCTTCATCCCATCCAAGAATATCTACAAAGGCTTTATTGATTTTTTTAAAGCGGCCATTCTTGTCTATTATGGCCATTATATCTTGAGACAGGGTAAAAAGTGATTCGTATATTTTAAGATCTTCCTTGGTTTTTCTCTCAAGTATAGCAGCCATTACTTCCTGGGCCAATAGTTCCAAAGAATTTTTTTGAGAAGTGGTAAGTTCTTTAGGTTTTGTATCTAGCACATTGAGTGTGCCTAACACAAATCCTTTGGGGTCAATTAGAGGAGCACCAGCGTAAAATCTGATGTATGGTTCACCAGTTACAAAGGGGTTGTTTTTAAATCTTTCGCTTTTATGAGTATCTGATATTTCATTTAATCCAGAAGTTTCTAAAACAGGTGTACAGAAAGAAATATCTAAAGAGGATTCCGTTATATCTATCCCTATTTTAGATTTAAACCATTGTCTTTTATCATCCAATAAAGCTACAGTAGCGATAGGAGTTTCACATATTAGAGCCGCCAGTTTGGTAAGACGGTCAAATTCTTTCTCATTTAAAGTGTCTAATATGTTATAAGATAAAAGTGTTAATACCCTTTCATCTTCATGTACTTCTGTATTGCTCATTAGTCAACGTTTTAATTTGGTAAAACTCTCATTCATATAAAGAGTATATACCATTAATAATCAAGGTATTGAGTTTATTCTTCATTTCTTATTATATAATACAATACCTATAAAAACTTTAATTTATCTTATAGTAATCTGCTAAAATAATAAGAATTTAATTATGGTGAAATGTTTATTTATATTTTACGGACACTATTTTTTTTCGTTTATTTTAGGTATAGCTATTTTTGATTATTGGGTAATATAATTGGCTGATATGGAGACTGCCAAACCTATAATAATGGCTAGACTAAAGCTTAATAATGTGCCAATTAATATATATTCTGTCATTTTTCTGTCTTTTGACTCTTGGAGATCTCCAAATCTAAAGATTGATTTCGCTGCTATCAGAAATCCTATGCCTTCCCAATGTTGTGTTACGATAAAGGTGAATATGAGCAGCCTTTCCAATATCCCTATATATTTGCCTGCATTCTGAAGTGAATTATCATTTACGCCTACTATAGGTGTCCAGGTAGAGATCAGCATTTTTATAATAACAGATGATGGGGTAGTAAGAAATACTACCGCTATTAAGGTTAGCCACAGTTGTGAAGGGATATAGGGTATGCTTATTTTTGCGAATCCTAAATATGCCCAGGTTATTAATCCTAGGACTATTATATGGAGTAATTGATCTATAAAAAACCATGACTTTTGGTTCTTTTCATTCTGGAATGATAATTTGGTTAGATCGATGAAAAAATGAGTGATAATGATGACCAAGACATATGGCCAAAAGTTAGTTTGGAAAACAAATAGCCATGCTAATAGGCCATGAAGTATACTGTGAATATAAAGATATACGCTTTTATACCTGTTTTTTAATTTATGTTCTACCCACTTATTGGATTGTAATACAAAATCACCAAGTAAGTGTGCAAGTAAGAGTTTTAAAAATATGATCATTAATTTTTGATGCTTAGGATTCGTTCTCTATAATATTTTTCAGTTTCCATTACTAGAGCTAGTTCTGCTCTTTTATATCGTTGGCTTACAGCAGCTTGCTTTATTCCCAGCCTCTGAGCAATTTTTTCCTGCACCTGATGAGGATTTTGTAGGATTATTATAGCTAATTCTGCAGAGACTTCTGACCAGTTGTCCCAAATAACAGACCCTAATTTCATGATAATGTTTAGCTCCCTGTCCAGTGTTTCGTCTTCGCTTTTGATAAGCAAATTGATTTTCTGTTTTTTCATTCCTGATAGTTGTTCACCACTATAGGAAAATGCAGGCCCATTTGATTCAGATACACTTTTTCCTTTATAAGTTTTTTCTCCCAGCCCTATACTAATTCGTACATCAAGTGTAGATATTTTTTTTATAGTAGCTTTTATAAGGAGTGCTACGAGTAGGGCGTTTTCCATCTTAGGTATCTCTATCTGGAACTCGTCTCCTCTGTAAATCTCCCAATCTTCTATTAAATCCCCGATATTCTTAAACAGCTGTTTTAATCTCCCCAAGTATTGGTCCGGCTGGTGTTGTTTGGATTGAATAATGTCTCCTGTAATCACTGCTATCATGTAATTTCCTTTAATATTACCCAATTTACTTATAATTTGAATTATAATCAAATTTGCTAGTAATTTATATTTATAAGCTTTATAGATTATATTATAATTTATAAGTGTTTAAGATTATAATATTGTAAAAATAAGAAACTACTAATAAAATTTTATTAGGGCCCAAGGAGATAATGGAGGGTATTAATGTTGTTTAGGCCACTAAGAATACAAAAAAATGATGTTTAATTATAATTAAGTGAAATAATTTTATAAATTAAACAGTATAAAGAAGGTATTCACCCATTAAATAGACCAATTATGAAAAGACTAAGCACGATAATTATTCTACTGGCCCTTACCGTAACACTAGCATATAGCCAAGACAAAAAATATTTAGTATTTGAGTTTATGAAAGTAGAAAGGGGAAATACATTGTCATATATAGAACATAAAGATTTTCTAGAGAAAATATATAAAGAAGCTATCAATCAAGGCGATATAAAGGGCTGGGATTTTTGGTCATTGAAATCCGGGGCAGAGGATGGTGAGTTTCATTATGTAACCGTAACATATTATGATGATCCGGTAAAAATGATGACAGGTCTAACCATGGATAAGATGGTGAGCTATGGAAAAATAGCTTATAATGATATGGATGAGAAAGCTATAGCCAATAGAATATCAGAAGCCCAGAAAAGTCGGGATTTAGCAGTAAGATCCTATATGGAAGAAATTGCCTCCACAGGGAGTGATTTTAAGCTTCAACCTGGGGTGTTGGCCTCGTTTGACCTGATGAAAGCTGCAGAGGGAAGGTTTGAGGAGTATGAGATAGCAGAGAGGGAAGTTTTCCTGCCTATTCATAAAAAGAAAATAGATAACAATTTGATGGCTAGCTGGAAATTACTGCGGACAGCGTTACCATTTGGCAGTGAAGCCAAATCCACTCACATGACACTTAATATCTACAAAGATTAACTGCAATTTTTCAACTCCATGGAATATGAAGATATTGAAGCTTCTATAGAAGAAAGACGCGCAGTAGAAGAGGGGCTTCAGTCCAGAGACCAGAAATGGGTTTATTTAGCTACCCTGGAAAAAGTTGTAAGATGATAAAAAAAAGATGCCTGTTTTTTAAACAGGCATCTGCAATTAATTTTCAAACTCTATGTCCAAACTGATAGGAACTGCTTTTAGCGCTTTGCTAATTGGGCAATTATCTTTGGCTATCCGAGCCACTACATCGAAGTCCTCACGGGACATCCCAGTGACTTTACCTTTAAGCTTTAAATGGATTTCTTGAATCCCAAAATCATCACTTCCCTGCTCTTTGTCCAAAGTGACGGTGGCTACAGTATGTAGTTCATCGGCATCAAAGCCTTTACCTGCTATCTGAAAGCTAAGGGCCATATTAAAACATCCGGCATGTGCTGCTGCTAGCAATTCTTCAGGGTTGGTACCCTGCTTACCATCTTCATTTTCAAAACGTGTTTTAGTACTATAGGGGGTATTGTCAAAGAATCCGCTGGGGGAGGATAAGTTTCCTTTTCCATCTTTTCCATTTCCTTTCCAGACTGATGTGGCTTTTCTTTTCATAATATTAAAATTTAGAGTTAACTACTAATAAAATTAAGTGATCAATTGTGTCAGTTTAGCTACACCAATACTTGCTTTTTCTTCTATTGGAATAAAATCACCGGTATATCCAATATCGGGGATCTTAACATCCACAATGTATTTTGGGATACCTGATTTGGTGTATTGTAACAGACTAGCTGCTGGATACACTAGAAGGCTAGTACCTACTACTGCAAAGATATCAGCCTGGGCAGTCACGTCAATGGCGTTTTCCATCATAGGCACCATCTCCCCAAACCATACTATAAAGGGGCGAAGCTGAGACCCTTTTTCACAGCGGTGTCCTAAACTTAATTCCCAGCCATCTATATCATACTGTAGACTCGGATCTAATGTACTCTGAGATTTGAATAATTCTCCATGCAAGTGTATCACATTACTGGATCCCGCTTTTTCATGAAGGTTATCTACGTTCTGTGTAACTATAGTGACATCATAATGTTTTTCTAATGCTGCCAATCCTACATGTGCTGCATTCGGTACGGCAGTCAAAGCCTGCTTTCTCCGTTCATTATAGAATTTTAAAACCAGCTCTTTATCTTTCAGCCAAGCCTCAGGAGTAGCTACATCCATTACATTATGACCTTCCCATAAGCCATCTGCATCCCTAAATGTTTTTAATCCGCTTTCGGCAGAAATCCCTGCTCCAGTTAAAACTACTAACTTTTTCAAATCAATTATTCAGTTTATAAATTTTCTTTAACTTCTTTTTCCATCGAAAACTTAAAAAATTGACTTACTGCTATACTGGTACCCAGGAGTAAGAGATAAGCAATCAATAAAGTAGAATAATCAAAATAACTAAGGTCTTTAATCATAGCAAGGAAAAAAGCTGAATACCAGGACACCATCGAAATAGCACCCACCGCAAAGGATACTTTTTTAAATGTATTATCTTTATTTAAATCTGGCGCACGAAGAGATATTTTTTCCATATACGGAGCTATGTATAGATTGAGTACTGTCCCATTGATAATTACCACTACCAAAGTAGTCATTTTCATCATGAACCTACCAGATGCCATATATCCTTCCACATCTGTAAGGAAAATGGCAACTCCACTGATAATAAGAAAAATAAGTCCTACTATGATAATCTGGGATATTAAGTGCATTAAAACCGCTTCCTGAGAACTAATCTTAAAATTTCTCATAAAATGGAATATCATAAAATCAATAATTGTAGTTCCCCCAAGGCCCAATACCATACCTAGTAGATGTAGGGTAAGCGTATATTCTCTTGCGTTTTTTAACACCTCCAAAAAATCTGGTATTTGTGCATATATGCTATAAGAAATAAATATAGATAGTATAAAAAACACGACAGTGCCCCAATTAAACATGCCAGCTTCTGAGAAAGCCATACCAATCTTATATAATAATAAGAAGACGATGGTAAGTGCTAGAATAAGCATGGCCAAATCAAGCCATCTAATGTTAAAATTAATTATCAATAGAACTAGGTATACTAGGGATGTTATTCCAAAAAAGCCTATAATGATTTTTTCATAAGGAACTTTAAGAAAATACATGCCCTTGATATGATCTTCAGGATTATCTTCTTTAACCTCGATACTGGAACGGGATTTATAATGATAAAATGCGAAAGAAATCCCTATAACGGAACAAAGTAAAACAATAAGATATGGATAGTGCATTTGTAAACTTAGGTTAATTCAATTTAACAAAAGCAAATGATATTCCAAGGACACAGCGGAACAGTTATAAGAAAAAAGCTCCCCAAAGATGGAGAGCTTAACATACTATTTTTTCTTTTTAGAAAACTTACCTTTTTTCTTATCAGGTTGATTTTCAATGATTTCTATTGTTTCATTATAAGTAAGTTTTTCGGCTTCCTTATCCTTTGGTATCTTAAAATTATTTTTATTGAACTTGATGTAAGGTCCCCATCGCCCATTTAGGATTTGTATGTCGGGGTTTTCTTCGAACGTTTTGATGTGTTTTTGAGCATCTGCTTCACGCTTGGCTTTTATTAATTCTATAGATTCCTCTTCGGTGATGCTTAAGGGATCCCATTCTTTCCCAAGCGATACGAACTTAGAGTCATGTCGAAGATATGGGCCAAACCTACCAATGGCAGCTACTATCTTTTTATCTTCAAAATGGCCAACATCCCGTGGTAGTTTGAACAGTTCCAAAGCATCTTCTAAAGTGATGTTTTCTATAAACTGCCCTTTTTTCAGACTGGCAAATTGCTTTTCCTCATCTTCTTGGTCACCGATTTGGACCAGCGGACCGAACTTGCCCAGACGTGCTATCACAGGCTTACCGGTCTTCGGATCAGTACCCAGCTCTTTGGTAGAGTCTGCTCTGGATATGTTTTCAGTTTGTTCTACCTTATTATGGAATTTGGAATAGAAATTTTCTATCATTTCTTCCCATTCCTGTTTGCCCTGGGCTATATCATCAAATTCTTTCTCTACCCTCGCAGTGAATGTAAAGTCAATGACATTAGGGAAATGCTCTACCAGAAAATCATTTACTACCATGGCAATATTAGTAGGGAATAGCTTATTTTTATCAGCGCCGGCAGTTTCGGTCTTCTCAGCTTTGACAAATTTTCTATCCTTGATTTTCATTTCGACATACTTTCGAGGTGTGCCTTCACGGGATTCTTTGATGACATAGTTTCTCTTCTGTATAGTGGATATGGTGGGGGCGTAAGTAGATGGTCTTCCTATACCCATTTCTTCTAGTTTCTTCACCAGAGAAGCTTCCGTGTACCTGGCAGGAGGACGTGTAAATGATTCCCTCGCCTTCATTTCGGTGAGATCGAGTTGTTGGCCAATAGTCAGCGGAGGTAGCAAGCCTTTGTTATCACTTTCATCATCTTCCAGCTCTTCATCAGTGGTCTCTAGATACACCTTTAAGAATCCTTCAAATTTTATCACTTCCCCACTGGCAGATAAGGTTTGTTCCTGATTGGATATGCCTATAGTGACGTTTGTTTTCTCTAGAATGGCATCAGCCATTTGGGACGCTATGGATCTCTTCCAGATTAGTTCATACAGTCTTTGTTCATTTCTGTCTGACCCTGCATT
>DATHVH010000327.1:0-5154 GCA_035461405.1 Anditalea sp. | reverse complement strand
CCTTATCACTGGGGATATGGCCTTCTTTTATGATAGAAATGCCTTCTGGCATAATTACAGTATGCCTAATTTAAGAATTATCATCCTTAATAATCATGCAGGTGGAATCTTTAGGTTGATCGATGGACCGTCCAAACAGCCGGAGCTGGAGGAGTTTTTTGAAACCAATCAAGCTCTTAATGCTGAACACCTGTGCAGAGAAATGGGATTTAAATACTTCCGAGCTGAGAATGAGCATACACTTGAAGAGGTTATGGCAAACTTTTACCAAAAATCCGTCCATCCCCAGGTATTGGAAATTTTCTCAGAGAGCAAAGCCAATGCAGAAATTTTGCAGTCAGTAAAAGCTCAGACCAAAAAACTTCTTTCAGAAACTGCCCACAGCAAATAAGTAAAATGGATCAAGATCAGCCATCCCTTAATCTCAACAAATACATCAGCGATACAGGAATCTGTTCCCGACGAGAAGCTGAAAAATATATAGTAGCGGGGCGTGTAAAAATAAATGGTACTGTAGCTGTATTAGGTAACCGTGTTCGGGAAGGGGATGAAGTACTCTTAGATAATAAACCGGTAAAAGGTAAAGAAAAGCCCTTATATATAGCATTCAATAAACCTGTGGGCATCACCTGCACTACAGAACGACATATCCCAGGCAATATCATAGACTTCATTAAACATCCTGTCAGGATATTTCCCATAGGTAGGCTGGACAAACCGTCTGAGGGATTGATTTTTCTGACCAATGACGGAAACATTGTCAATAAAATTTTACGGGCTGGCAATAATCATGAAAAGGAATATACTGTAGCTGTAAATAAACCCATCACTGATGAGTTTATCAGGAAGATGAGAAACGGTGTTCCCATCCTTGACCAGATAACCAAAAAATGTCATGTGGAAAAAGTCTCTAATTTTGTATTTAAAATCATACTTACCCAGGGATTAAACAGGCAGATACGAAGAATGTGTGAATACCTCGGCTACAGCGTCACCAGTCTTCGCAGAGACAGAATCATGAACGTATCGCTAGAAGGTATAGCTGTAGGAAAGTGGCGATATCTAAAAGATAGTGAGATCAGTGAAATTGAGAAGGCGGTAGCGGATTCAGTAAAAACAGAAGAAGCTTCATTCAGTGCGCATAAACCCAGGCCCAGAATCAGAAAAAGAAAATAAAGAAAACAATCTCTTTTGGTAGCTGTTTTTATTTTTAAACAGAAAACTATGAAAGTCAATAGAGATAAAAATAATTTTTATGTAGAAAAGGATGGGGCAAAAGCGATCGTAGAATATTCGCAAACTGACGAACTCCTGATTATTCATCACACCGAAGTACCCTCCCACCTGGAAAATCAGGGCATAGCCTCCTCATTATTGTCAGAAGCCGCCCAATATGCCCAAGAAAATGATCTACTTATTAAGGCTGAATGCAGATTTGCCAAAGACTATCTGGAAAGAAAAGAGGAGTTTATGGGGCTTTTGGCGAAGCATTAAAATGCGGGGTGTCGGGTGTCCGATGTCCGATGAGAAAGGGGACGGAAGACCGGAAAGTTTGAAGCGAAAAAATGGTAAGAGGTAAGAAGTGGTAAGTAAGAAGAAAAAAAAGCTGCCTGTCTGCCGGTCAAGACGAAACGGAGTACAGTGGGCTATTTTCTTGATACTTGTATCTTTGTTCTAGATACTGATATATTGTTACTTGCATCTTTGTTCTAGATACTAATATCTTGTTATAAAACCTTGATACTTCTAATACTCTATATCTCTCAGCCATCCAGTAATACTTATCCTCTCTTTATAAGTCGTCATCACTTCATGAGGGATTTCAGCACTTAAAAATACCACCAACTTCCCTCCTTCGGGATAAATGTCTAGGATATCTTCACCTTCTGCTGAAGGGATATACATTCTGAGGGCTCCCCCGTCCTCAGGGGACCATGTATCATTTAGATAAAGGATTATGGTAACTACCCTATATTTTACCTGGTGAAATTGATCGATATGACGGAGATAAAAAGATCCAGGAGGATACATGGCAAAGTGGGCTTCAAATGACCGTAACCCTAAAAAGCATCTTTGGTTTATACTCATCCTGATCTGGTCTACCATTGCCCAATATTCGCTTTGTAAGGGGGTAAGGTTAAAGCTGTCCATCCACATCACCTTGTCACTACGGATTTCAGGTCTGATAGTAAAAGCATCTCCCTTGCCTATACCTGCGTGTCGGAATTGGCCATGACGAAGTAGATCCTGCTGCTCATCTAATAGGCGCTTTCTGAAATCCTCTGAAACGAAATTATCCAGGACCGCATATCCACTTTGATATACTTCCTGCACCATTTGTGCAATCTTATCATCCATATTCTCTGACATAATGTGAAATTAAAGGTTTTATTTGTGAGAAATACATAATTTTGTATGATTATGCACAATCCAGATTATAGACAGCAGGGCGGCTACAATCATTTTTATATTATTCACCCTATATACCAAATATCATGCATTTAAAAACTGAAGATATCATCCGACTGGAAATTGAATTTTACTCGGGAGAAATACCCGCTCCTTTTAGCCACACTTATAAGATCAAAGCAGGCTTTGAAAAGGATTTCATCAACACCCAGTTTGACATCACCTATACCGACCGGGATGAACTCACTGAAGAAGAAATCTATGATGAGGGCTTTACGCCTGATGATGATTACAGTTATAAAGGAGAATTGCCTAAAGTTTGGGAAAACCCATTCAAGTCACTATATGGTAAAACTACCTGGGCCAATAAAAAAGTACTTGATGAAAATGGCGGAATCAAGATAGTGGCCAAAGACAGGCATGGTAAGATCGCTAGGGGTATTCCTATCAATACCGAAGACTGGCAATACTTGGCTCAGGAATTTATTCAGGCGATATACGAAATCAATAAAAAAGAAGCCCCCCTATCGCTTCAGTATTATGTAAATAATAAAGAGGAAGGTGATTTATTTTATGAACTTACAGTTAAATTTTCGGTAAGGAAAATCGAACTGAGTATCAATGGAAAACAAAAAGAAGTGGATTGGGAAAGTGTCAAGCCACTATTGGGTTATGTGTTTCTTCCTGATTATGATTACGACCAGGCCCAAGAGAAAAAGCCAACTAAGCGGGGCCACTACATCCACCTTGGCGACGGCTTCTGGCATGAATTTGGCAAAGGGATAATTAATATAGACGACACTTTTGATGCTACATCTAAAATCAAAAGTGAATTCAGAAAATTAAACCAACCATAAAACTTTTGTTATGAAATCGTACAAATCAATAATTGCCATTCTTTTGGGGGCATTCTTTATCTTCGGCTGTGCTAACTGGAGCAGAACAGGCACTGGAGCAGCAGCCGGCGCAGGTGCAGGAGGTGTACTCGGTGGAGTGATAGGTTCCAGATCAGGCAACACTGCTGGAGGAGCTATAATAGGTGCTGCTGTAGGTGGTACTGCAGGTGCTGCGATCGGCCGATACATGGACAAGCAGGCCAAGGAAATTGAAACGGATGTCAAAAATGCTGAAGTAGAAAGAATCGGAGAAGGCATTAAAGTAACCTTCGAATCTGGTATACTTTTCGGATTTGATTCTTATAGCCTGACTCCTGCCGCACAGGAAAACGTGAGAGAACTTGCCAGAATTCTTAATGAATATCCTGACACCAACATCATGATAGAAGGTCATACGGATAACAGAGGAGCTGCAGACTATAACCAGGGTCTTTCTGAAAGAAGAGCTAGATCAGTAGCCAACTATTTGAAGATGCAGGGACTTTCTGCAGACCGAGTAACAACTACAGGACGTGGATTCAGTGATCCGGTGGCAGATAATGATACTGAAGAAGGAAGAGCTAAAAACAGAAGAGTAGAAGTAGCCATCTGGGGTAATGAAGCATTGCAAGAAAAAGCCGAAGCAGGTGAAATTGAAGGATAATATTCCTTTCATATAAAGTATTAAAGAGGTGATCAGAAATGGTCACCTTTTTTTGTGGTGTAGGGGCGAAAAATTTTTCGCTCCTACACCAATCTTATTATCTCACTGCGCAGCTCCGAGATCATGTGCGAGATGTCTTCCAGCGAAACAGGGTTGTTCTTATCTTTAGGATTAGGGAAATCGGTACTTATAAATGCCTTGGCTTCCCATATCTCGAACACCTCCGTAGCTGGTACTTCATATGGTTTATACTGCTCATTATCTGAGACCAGATAGAGGCTGCCTTTTTCCTCAATATAATTAAAAACCCGCTTATACACTATCCCCTCCGTCCCAGTGACCAGAATATAAGTTTTACCGCTTTTGATGTCACTCAGCTGCTCTATATAGTCGCCGATGATAATAGTACCTGGGACCAGCGGAAGCATACTGTCTCCATTGATTTCAAAGGCCCGGTAAGTTTTAGATCTTGAAAGGTTGGGAAGGTGGAATTGGGGAAGATTCTCCATATACTCAGGATCGGCATAACCGTTTAGATAGCCGGCAGAAGCTTTTTGGCCTACCAAAGAGATATGTTCGTTATCAGAAGCATCCACTGCCACCGTAAGTATGTTTACATTACGCTTTTGGACACCAGATCTCCCCTCCAGTTCCAGGTCCCTGTTGAGGAGTTCATCTACAGAGACACCAAAGGTCTCTGCCAAGGTCTGCAATGCTGATAGCTTGGGTTCTGACCTGCCGTCTTCATAGGCCGAGATCATAGTCCTTTTTACCCCAAGCTTTTCGCAAAGCATTTCTTGGGTAAAACCCTTCTGTTTCCTGAGAAACCTTAAATTTTTACTTAATACCATATATCTTTTTTATGCACTGTAAAGATAGAAATTATGGTCATCATGCCAGTTCCTTTTAAATGAAAAACGGTACATGTCAAGCTTGGACTGTCTGATCTGCTCCAGCCGCTCCCTTATCTCCCGGATAACATCACTTACGGGACGGACACCATTGACCAATAGGTAGCCATATTGCGGCTTGGCCTGATCATCGATAAAAAATTTAACCTGGCAGTTTCCAGAGGCCAACTGCTTTGTAGTGATTCTGATTTTAGGGGAAGTTTCCATATGAGTTGCTGTTTTACAGTAGCTAATATAGGAATGTTTATTAAATAAACAAATATATGTTTTTAAAAATGACATTTTTACGACATAA
>DATHVH010000326.1:0-2565 GCA_035461405.1 Anditalea sp. | reverse complement strand
GCGCGGGCTATGGCGACACGCTGTCTCTGCCCACCCGAAAGCTTTACACCTCTTTCTCCTACCAAGGTTTCAAGGCCTTCAGGAAATTTGCTGATAAATTGCCAAGCATTAGCTTTCTTGGCTGCTTCTATGATTTCCTGCTCTGTAGCATCTGGCTTTGCATATCCGATGTTCTCTCTGATGCTTCCACCAAAGAGCAGCACTTCCTGTGGAACAATGCCAATGTTGGACCTCAGCTGCTTCAGGTTCCAGTTATCCACATTTTTGCCATCTACCTGAATCTGGCCATCCTGAATACCGTAAAACTTTAGCAATAACTGGATAATCGTGGATTTGCCAGCTCCACTGTGTCCCGCTAATGCTACTTTTTCTCCAGGTCGGACATGGAAGTTTATATTTTTTAAAACCTGAGCATCTGTTCTCGAAGGATAGGTGAATGCTACATTTTGGAAAGAAACTTCACCTTTTATCTTTACGTCCTGATAGTCCGCCATAGATTCCTCGGGTAATTCATCCAGGATTTCCAAGACTCTTTCAGATGATCCGATAGCCTTTTGAACCTGTCCGTAAATATCGCCAAGTCCTGCTATAGAGCCTCCGATAAAGGTGGTATACAGAACAAATGATACCAGGTCTCCTATACTCATAGCGCCTGAAGCCACTAGTGTAGCCCCATACCACATGATAGCCACTATGCCTCCAAACAATGCGAATATTATGAAGGAAATAAATGCTCCTCTATATCCAGCAGCTTTTAAAGCAACGCTTACTACACCGTTAAGTCCCTTGCCGTATCGTTTCGTCTCATAATCCTCTCCAGCAAAGGATTTAACAGTCATTATAGTCTGAAGTGTCTCTTCGACTATTACATTGGCAGAAGCTAATGCATCCTGTGTTGCTTTGGATAATTTTCTGATAAATTTGCCAAAAATCATAGCGATCAGAATTAAAACCGGGAAAGTCGCCAACATAAACAATGTAAGCCTAGGCGTGGTATAAAATAAGAATACAGTTCCCGCTAGCAGTGTGATAAGCTGTCTGAATAGTTCTGCAAGAGTAGTGGAAAAGGTATCCTGAAGCAACGACACATCGGAAGTTATCCTACTGATAAGTTCACCGGTGCGTCTTTTATCAAAAAAAGACATGGGTAAATGAACCAATCGGTCATATAAGGCCAATCTTATATCCCGCATAGACCGCTCACTTACTTTAGCAAAAAGCCATACTCTAAAGAATGAAAAAAAGCTTTGTATAAATAAAATTCCTACCAGCAAAATAGCGATAGAATTCAGATCATTTAAAATCCACGAATCACCGGATGCTATGTCTATGAGTTTTCCTGCTACAAACGGAAAAGTCAACAAAGTAAGACTGGAAAACAACAGAAAAATTAAACCTAGTACGAAGTTACCTTTATAGGGTAAAATAAATCTAAAAATGCCCCCTAATTTGTTTATATTTTGTTTATTGAGTTGTCTTTTCTCACTTTCTTCCAGCGCAGATCCTCTTTTTTTTGCCATTGGTAATATTATCCCTAATTAATGGATGCAAAGGTACTATTTTTCAACTTAAATTAAACTATTCTTATTTTCTCTCTTAAATGGAGAAAAGGATATTGAATCTATGTGTTTAAACTTTTTACTAAACCTAAGAATTTTTTAACACTTGGATTGGGATTGTGTAAATTCCAGACCGAGGTTATTTCTGCCTTTTGGGGTATATGTTTAAGATCTATAAATTTCACATTGGCAGTAGTTACATGTTGAAATGAACTGGGTAAAAATGTAATACCTAATCCATGATCCACCAAATTTAATACAGTATGTCCATGAACGGTTTCGTGCGCAATTATCGGTGAAAAACCTGCTTGTTCACAAATACTTAATTGGAGCTGATAATACAACTCACCATCATTTTTAGGAGGGAGGATAAATTTTTCATCTTTTAATTGATATACTCCCTTAAAATTATGCTCATCTATAGGATGGTTATGTGGAACTATTAATGAAAACGGCTCACTGAAAACTAGGTGTTGTCCTAGATCCGGGTGAGGTAAAGGGTTTCGCAAAAATGCTATATCAAGATCTCCCATTTCTATGGACACTCTCTGTGAAGAAGAAGTCATTTCATTGAGATAGGTTTGTATATGTGGATTTTGCTCATGCAAGCGTGTAAGTAGATCCGGTAAAAACGTATGTATACAAGATCCAACATATCCTATTCTCAGCTCACCTTTGTCCCCTTCTTGAATCAAACGTGTCTGGTTTTTGACCCTTTCCAGTTTTTCAACAATTTGATTTACCTCCTCTCGAAAATATTTACCGGCATTCGTGAGTTCTACTTTTCTCTTATTTCTTTTAAACAGCAGTACGTTCAATTCTTTTTCCAGTCCTTGTATTTGTTTACTAAGGGCTGGCTGTACGATGAATAGTTTCTCCGCAGCACGTCCAAAATGTAATTCATCTGCTAATGTCAGGAAATATCGCAATTGTCTTAAATCCAATGTGATAACTTTAAGTGATTACTTATGCTAATATATGTTATTTTTATTTATTAATGATAAGG
>DATHVH010000325.1:0-13181 GCA_035461405.1 Anditalea sp. | reverse complement strand
GTTTCATCATAATTATTACCACCAGTATTCATATTTCTATCAAACCGCGGGAAATTTGAACTCGAAACCTCTATCCTCACACTATGCCCTTTTTCGAAATAATTACTTGTAGACATCGGCGTCAAGTTTACTTCATAAACTTTGCCTTCTTCCATATAAACTTCCTTTTCATATCCTTCCCTATACCTTACCCGCTGAATGGTTTCGTCCAGATTGTAAGCCCTTCCGTCAGGATAGACGTCTATAATTTTTATAGTCAAGTCAGTATCCTTCACATCAGAAGACAGGTATAATTTAGATTCGATAAATCCGCTGATCTCAGTTCCTTCTTTAAAAGGCTCGGACGTATAGACCAAAATATCTTCCCTCAGCTGCATCTCCTGTTGATCAAAGGCACCACCGTTTACAGCGTTGCCTGTACAGCAGACATTCCCTCCATAGGAAGGCACCGGATCCATAGGGTCATATTGGAAAGTATCAGGATTATCTCTTCCTGCTTTCTTCGTGCTTAGTGTTCCGTCACCTTTTCTGGAATTTGCATTTCCGTTGCTGTTCAGATAGTAGGTCGTCATCTTGGCTTCTTTGGGAGGCCAGATATCAGAAGTTTGCCATTTATTGGAACCCATGGTGAAATATTTAACCTTTGGCATTTCGGATATCACATTATTGTTTTCCCCTTTCAGCCAGAAATCAAACCAGGCGAAGATCATATCATTGTAATCAAGTCGGGCATCTCCCATACTTCTCTCCCCTACGATGGTATTTTCAGTAGCTCTGGTATAGGCACAGTGTAAAGTGGGGGCTATCAGCAAAAACTGATTATCCCTGATATCTGCTTCAGAGGCATTTTCCCTTACATAATTATAAAGGGCCAAATTAGGACTGCTGGCAACATCATACCAGGAAACAAACCAAAAACTGGGAACACCGAAATCCATATCATCATGATATAGACCACCCTCATACCATTTGGGATCATTTGGCTTTCTAGTGATCATTTCTTCATAAATTCCCTGAGGTCCGTTTACATTTTTGATTATATCCTGGACAGGCAGATGAGCCAGACCTTCAGACCAGTCTACCTTTGGGTACCGTGGAGCCATGTCGTAAAAGCGCTGAATCCGCTGTAAATCCTCCTGTTCTATTCCTTCCGGCAGCTTTGGCGCCATAGGATCATGCTGGGTGCCATACAGCCAGGCTGTGAAAAGCATCTGGCCTGCACCTCCACGATACCAGTTGCCCTGCTCATAATAGTCACCGATCCGGCCGACACCGGCGCCATATCCCTGAGGTACCATTGCTGCATGGGCGGGATGGTTCATTGCCGCCACGGCCATCTGCCATTCTGCGGTAGAGGAACAGCCCAGTGTACCCACCTTACCATTACTCCATGGCTGCTCGGCCATCCAAGTGAGTGCATCATAGCCATCTGTCAGCGGTGTACCCAGGATATCCCACTCCCCTTCCGAAAAGAACCTGCCCCGCTCATTCTGCACCACATAGGCATATCCTTTCTGTACTGCATCATAGGCAGACTGCAGGGTTCTGGTCACCAGCTCCCCATCTCGGTAAGTATTGAAATTATACGGAGTCCTGGAAAAAATGATAGGCACAGGTTGATCACCTTTGGGACGGTAGATATCAGTAGCCAGTCTTATACCATCCCGCATCGGCATCATGACCTTTTGGTCCACTATGGCTATTTCCTGAAGTTTTTCGAGCATGTTCTGCTCCTGCGCATAAAGTGCCGAGCTGAGGAACATACAGAAGATCAAAAATTGTAGTTTTATTCTCATATAAGGTTAATTGATGTTTAACTAGCCTAAGATAAAAATTTTTAAGAAACTGTAGATAAAAATTACGGGAATGGCGAATAGAGATTGTTCAATTATCTATAAACAATTAAAAACCATTCAATGATCAATTTTTAATACACAAAAACAAAAAACACAATACCCAGTGATAAGCTCCATAATCATAACTGACTTCAGGATAAAATAAGTGAATTTTCGTATCTTAACTCTATGAAAACCAGTGATAAAAAATCAGTAGCCAAAGAACCAAGTTTCTCATATGGAGGCAAATACTCTTATGCAGACTATCTCAGTTGGGAAATGGAGGAGATGGTGGAAATCATCAAGGGTAAAGTTTTTAAATGGACAGCTGCTCCAAGTAGAATTCATCAGAAAGTTATCTCTGATTTGAACACGGCTTTTAATAATTTTTTGAAAGGAAAGCCGTGTGAAGTATATCCAGCACCTTTTGATGTACGTTTGCCCACCAAATCAAAAAAGGACGAAGACATATATACTGTGGTCCAACCAGATATAAGCGTTATCTGCGACAAGTCCAAGCTGGATAATGCAGGTTGCCTGGGCGCTCCCGATATCATAGTGGAGATCCTATCTCCCAGCAACAATAAAAAGGAATTGCAGCTAAAGTATGAAGTCTATCTAGAAAGTGGGGTCAAAGAGTATTGGGTACTACAACCCATAGGGCAAACCCTGCTTATCTATACCTTAAGTGAAGGAAAATACATCCCCTCCAAGCTTTACTGCGCGGGCGATGTGGTGCAATCAATTGTGCTGGATGGATTTGAACTTGATCTGGAAGATTTTTTTAAGGATATGGATTGAATATAGCTTGATTGGCCGGAGGTAGGTTTGAGGTGGAAATTTCATTATTCATCATTTGAAATTCATCATTCTGACTTTTATTTCATCGATATATGCCCAAATATCTGTTCTTAGAACACTCCAAAACCCCATCGTTAATATTTATTAATTTTTTTCACTCCCTCTTGCAACCCTTTTTCCTTACTTTGTATCTACTTATTTGAAAACCAATAGTAATGTTTATCCGAAAGACTTTTACCGAAGAAGCAGACATCATCAAAGGTTGCCTTAAAGGTGAGCGGAAGGCTCAGCAGGCACTCTATGATGCCTATGCCGGCAAGTTTCTCGCCATCGCCATCCGATATGTAAAGGACCGCGATCTGGCAGAGGATATCATGATCGAGGGATTCATGAAGATCTTTGAAAAACTGGCGCAATACGAAGGCAAAGGAAGCTTTGAGGGATGGATGAAAAGAATCATCGTCACCAGAGCACTGCTGGCCCTACGGGACAATAAGAGTCTGGTGATGGAGGTAAACGCTGACAGTGAAAGTGTTTTTGACAGATCGGGATATGAATTTACAGACATGGAAACAGCCGACTTGATGAAAATGATCCAGGAGTTATCAGTGGGCTACAGAACGGTGTTTAACCTTTATGCTATAGAAGGATTTAACCACCAAGAAATCGGAGAACTGCTGGGCATATCCGAAAACACTTCCAAATCACAGCTCAGTAGGGCAAGGGCAATATTAAAACAAAAAATAGCCGATCAAAATTTAAACGAAAGGAGAATCAATGGCTAATACAGATAAAAATATCGACAAGTATTTTAAAGACCAACTCGAAAACTATGAAGTCAAACCATCCGGGCTAGCCTGGGAAAGACTCGAGAACAAGTTGGATAAAAATAAAAAACCTGCTTACCCGTGGATGAAAATAGCAGCATCTATAATGCTATTGCTGACTATGGGAAGCCTGATATGGCTAAGCATAGACTTCACCAAATCACAAGTCGAGCTACCTATAGCAGTAATAGAAGATAAGACAAGTGAAACAGAATCTGAAACTGTGGTAGGGGAAGAAGTTCCTGAAATAGCACCGAAACCTGCTGATGTGGCACCATCAAAACAGCAATTGGAACCGGCTACTAAGAAGGAATCTACTACAGCAAAAAGTCCTGTAAAAAATGCTGAAACCCCAAAAAGGGATTTGGTAGCAGATAACGAAGCGCCAGTTGTCAGAGAAAAACCTGAACTCTCTCCTATTGGAGCTATAGAAAGAGTACAGCCAGAGGTAGAATTGCCTATAACAGGAGACGTGTTCTTGGCTGAGCACACTACTCCAGAAGTAAGAGTAAAGATTATCTCTAGCGGAATAGTAGAAAAGCCCCAAAAAGAAAATCTAATAGATGATCTAGGGGAAAAAATAGAAAAGGTGGGAAGCCTTATCAATAAGGTGGATCAGGGATTTGCAGACCTGCAGGATGCTAAGAACAATCTTTTCGCCTCCATTACATCAAAAAGGGAAAGAAACAGTAACTAATAATTAAAAATGAAATCGAGCCTGCCTGACGGCAGTCAGGTCTGAACTTAAAAAAAAATAAACAGATGAAAAAATATCTTTTAGCCGTAATTTTTATGGCCATCGTACAGATGACCTTCGGTCAGACGGAGGAGCAAGCAGATCGCAAAGTACAGCGAGACAGCATTATTATCGAATTTGGACGCACAGGTAAAATCCTGCTTTCGATAGACAACAAAGAGGATTTTGAAAGATTAAAATCTCTGGATGTAAATCAAATTATCCGAGACCTAAATTTAGAATTGGATGAATCTACTGGAAAATTGCATGTAGTAGAAGTTAGGGGACGTGATTTGGTAACTGTAAGAGAAGATGGGTCGGAGACAGAAGTAACTGTTGGTAGAATTAGGGTCCTAGTGGATGAATCAGGAGATAGAACCAAGGTGAAAGTAGATTCAAGGCCTAAAAAAAAAGTAGACCCTTCTTTTAGAACTTATTTCAATTTCGATATAGGAATCAATAATTATTTGGAAGACGGCAGCTTTCCTTCAGGGGCATCACCACATGCGGTAAAAGGCTGGGGCAGCTGGAATGTAGGTTTAAACTGGATGGCAAGCCAAAGACTTTCCAAAGGAGCTTACTGGGATTTTGGGCTGGGGGTGCAATGGTATAATTTCAAATTTGAAAATACCAACTACCAGGCACAAAATATTGAAGATGGAATAGCCTGGGTATTGAGAGATGATGTAAATGGGTTTAAAAGCAAAATTTCAGCCTCTTATCTTACCGCGATGACCATGTTCAAATTGGATTTTGGCAAAATGAATGATGCTGGAAGGAATGGGTTAAGAATTGGTGTAGGCCCTTATGCAGGTTATCGATTGGGTGGCAGAAGCAAATTTGTATACCGAGAACCTAATTCAGTAGGAAGAAGCAAAGCTAAAGAAAGTGCCGGACCTTACCTTAATAATTTAAGATATGGTTTAAGAGGTGAAGTTGGCTTTAGAAGCATCACATTCTACTCCACTTATGACTTTAATGAATTATTTCAGTCAGGTCAAGGACCAAGTGTAACTCCTATATCTTTTGGGTTAGTATTTTAAATTGTGGGGCAGGGTGGACCTGCCCTTAAACAGAAAACCATGAACACTAAAATTTTAATATCTCTTTTACTATTCTTGGGGTTGATCACGAATGTATTAGCTCAGACAAATATAGCTGACTCTTTAGTCCGCGAATCAGAATCCAATGTGAAGTTGTTAAGAGGAAACTTTACCATCACTTCAAAAACTTATGAAAAGGAAGATGATAAAGGCACTAGGACAGCCGTGGACTTTTCATATGAACACAGCAGCGAAGCAATCTACTTAGAAGGGAGAAACTTGGTATCCAGGTCATACTTTAATATAGACCTAGGAAAAAGCATCTGGCAGGGTAATGAAGCAGCACCAGACGTAAGGGTCTGGGGCAGCTGGATGGTAGGTTTAAATTTTGTCAGGCAGAGCAAAGTCACCAATCATTTCTACATTAAATCAATGGCTGGATTTCATTTTCACAACTTTAAATTTTCTGATGACAATATCCAAGCAGTCAGAAGCGATCAGAATATAGATTTTATAAATAGGGAAAATGGCATTAAATCAAAAGTGGCAGCATCTTATCTTACAGTGGCCATCATTCCTAAAATCAGCACTGGATATAATGGTTTTAGGTTGGGAGTGGGTCCGTATGCAGGATATAGATTAGGTGGAAGAAGCAAATTTGTATATAGTGATAGCGGCAGACAAAAAGATTTTGACACCAGCAGCATGTATCTTGAAAATTTACGGTACGGTGTGAGAGGAGAAATTGGAGCCAGCTGGTTTGACTTTTTCTTTAATTATGATCTCAACCATGTCTTTGAAAGTGGCAGAGGTCCCGAGGTCAATGCTATTAGTTTTGGTATTATTTTATAAAATATAAAACGTCTTATTATGTACAATAAAATTATTTGGGTCTTAAGCTTTATGATCAGCTTGCCCCTATTGGCTTCCGCACAGGTAGAAACCCTGGTGGATATGAAAAAAGAATATTCAGGCATATCCCAAATAGAAGTGGAAAGCGGGATGCTGACAGTTACTTATGAAGGAAAGGCTAATGCCACCGCCATAGATATGGAAGCATTTCTAGAATCCAATAATGATCAAGGACAGGACATTGTATTTGTCACTATCGGAAATACTTTGAAAATCAAGTATCAATCCGGCTCTAGTAATTTTAACACATCAAACAACAGAACAAAAGGCCATATAAAGATGACGGGGCCAGAAGATATGAAGGTAACGCTCTCAAGCTCTTCAGGAACGATCAATATTAGCAATTTATCTTCCGATCAAACAACACTAAAAGTTTCTTCAGGAAATATAAACCTATCTAATATAAGAGGTGATCTTTCACTATCAGGTTCTTCTGGTAGGATAATAGCGCAAGACATCGATGGAGCTGTTAAATGTAAAATTAGCTCTGGATATGTAGAACTGACCGATGTAGATGGACCGGTAGATTTCAGCTCTAGCAGCGGGAGACTTAATGCCAAAGACATCCGCGGAAAAGTAAATGTAAGCCTGTCTTCCGGCTCCATTAATATGGAAAACATAGCAGAACTAGGAGAGCTATCGCTTAGTTCAGGCAGTATAAAAGCAGAAAATGCAGGCTTAAGCGCTGGCACTAAACTAAACGGAAGTTCTGGATCCATCAGAATCAAAACTCCTACTGCACTTAACCTCTATAATTTCAATTTGAATGCTGGCAGTGGAAGTTTGAGAGTAGGAGATGTTTCTAAAGCAAAGCATTTGGAAATCAACAACTATAGCCAAAATACCATCAAAGGAAGCATAGGATCCGGTACGATTGCAATAGTAAATTGAGCAAAAAATAAATAAATTATAAAGCCTCTCACTTGAACTGAGAGGCTTTTTTTTTGGGTTAAATTTAATTGGTAGGATGAATAATGCTAAGGCTAGAGTAAAAGGTAACTATGTTTTTTAAAAGCTTATTAAGCTGAATAAAAGTTAAGTTATCTACATATAGTATTCACATTAATAAATTGATAATTACGCCTTTATATTTTTTTCTTCAGCGAGTTAATGATTTCTTCATATTTATTAAAACAGTACCCCAATATTTAAAAAGGGCATTTTTGGCTTCTATTCCAACATTTCTCGATATCCTGCTAGTTATTTACTTTTTTGCCATTAAAATTTTAATTGTGAACTATTTAAAACCATAAGATTTGGTAACATGCCATCTTTAATAGTCATAATTTGCTAATAGACAATTAATCATACTGTTAAATAAAAAATTTAGCTTGCTTTAAATAATTTCAAAAAATTATATGCATCAAACAAAGCGTGAAATAGAACTGGTAATTATCTCTGATCTCCATCTAGGTACATATGGATGTCATGCTGAGGAACTGTTAAACTACTTAAAAAGCATACAGCCTAAAAAGCTTATCCTAAACGGAGACATCATTGATATCTGGCAGTTCAGCAAAAGATATTGGCCTACCAGTCATATGAAAGTTATCAAACATTTACTAGGTATGGTAGCTAAGGGAGTGGAGGTGGTATATATTACAGGTAATCATGATGAAGTCTTAAGAAAATTCGTAGGGTTTAAATTGGGAAGTTTTAGTATAGAGAACAAAGTCGTCTTAGATCTAAATGGTAAGAGCGCATGGTGTTTTCACGGTGATGTATTTGATGTGAGCATGCAACATTCCAAATGGTTGGCTAAGCTTGGTTCGCAGGGTTATGACCTACTTATACTTTTGAATAGGCTGGTTAATTATTTTAGCAAATTAGCAGGTAAAGGACCCATCTCAATGTCAAAAAAAATTAAAAACAGTGTGAAGAGTGCTGTGAGTTATATCAATAATTTTGAACAAACGGCTACTGATATTGCCATATCAAATGGATACCAATATGTTATCTGCGGACATATACATCAACCCTCTATAAAATCAGTAAAAAATAAGACAGGAGAAACCACTTACCTTAATTCAGGAGATTGGATAGAAAACCTCACTGCACTGGAATATAATTATGGTAAATGGAAGCTATATGATTACGAAAAAGACTATTTAGAAATTTCGCTGGCTGATCTCGATGATCCATTGGTGGAGTTAAATAAAACTGAACTTTTTAACCTTATGCAATTAGAATTTAACCAAATGAAGTCTAATATATCACAAGTGTAACAAAGTTAAGAAAACCAGATAGCCATTTGAGCATCCATGCGAGATTCCCTCCTAACCTTTAGCAAGGGACAAGCTAGGAACATTTAAAAAACAATCATAAACAGATGAAACGATGAAAATTCTCTATGCTTTCCAAGGAACGGGTAATGGCCATGTCAGTAGAGCTATGGAAATAATACCTGCACTTCAGCCATATGCCAAGATAGATGTGCTTATGAGTGGCACTAAGTCTGATTTGAAATTACCTTTTGATATAAGATATCGGTACAATGGACTTAGTTATCAGCTGGGAAGTGATGGAGGTATTGATCTTTTCAAAAGTTTTAGGCAAGCTTCTTTAAAATCTCTAGCGAGGGACATTCGGAATGTGCCCTTGAATCAATATGATTTGATTATAAATGATTTTGAACCTATCACTGCCTGGGCAAGCTTTTTTAGAAACAAATTATCTGTTTCTCTCAGCCACCAATATGCCGTATTGGCTCCAGAAGCCCCTAAGGCTTTGCCTACAGATCATAAAGGACTCTTGGCCCTGAAATATTATGCACCTTGTAAAGTAGGTTTTGGTTTTCACTTTCAGGCGTATAATAATCTTATACATACTCCCGTGATCAGTCGGCAAATTAGAGAAAGCCAAATTACAAACGGTTCGCACGTCACTGTATATTTGCCTTCATATTCAGAGGAATTTCTTTTAAATTTTTTTGCAGCTTTTCCACAGATAAACTGGGAAATATTTTCAAATTCTTGTCCTATAGTGCGAAAATATAAGCATATCAGAATCCTACCTTTAGAAAAACATTCTTTTATTCAAAGCATGAGCAGTTCTTATGCTATTTTATGTGGAGCTGGATTTGAAACTCCCTCAGAAGCGATATTTATGGGAAAGAGGCTTGCCGTAATTCCTACTAAACATCAATATGAGCAATCATGTAATGCTGCAGCTTTAGCAGACCTGGGTGTCACGGTTATCGACTCTTTATCATCAGCCCATAGTGAAATATTTTCATGGCTAAACAATCCACCAGTCCTAAAAATAAATTATGCTGATCAAACAGATGCTGTAATTAATAAAGTATTAACAGATATAGAGCCAGCCATTATGAAACCTATTCCAGCATTATATTATAGCCGGCTAAATCTCTGAATCCTCTTTATTTTTTGAGACAACTATTGTCGGTTTTTCATATTGACACATTAATTTATCTATTTTTAGAGACTGATATCTCTCTTTTAATCGAGGGCTCATCACCTAAATAGTACAAAAATATGTGGCGTAAAAAGAATCTTTTTCCGTTTTCCTTGTTTATAAGTCACTGATGAATTGGGACCGACTACAAGAAAAACTTTCTATACTAGCAGATGCTGCCAAGTATGATGTTTCCTGCTCCTCGAGCGGAAGCAACCGTACCAATGAAAATAAAGGACTTGGCAATAGTACCGGGATGGGAATTTGCCATACCTACACTGAAGATGGACGATGTGTTTCACTTTTAAAAATTCTATTAACAAATCATTGTATATACGATTGTTTGTACTGTGTCTCCAGAAAAAGTAATGATATAAAAAGGGCAGCTTTTACTGTAGATGAAGTGGTAGAACTGACCATAAATTTTTATAGAAGAAACTATATAGAAGGACTGTTCCTATCTTCGGGGATTTTCAAAGATTCCGATTATACCATGGAACGGTTAGTAAGAGTAGCCAAAAAACTTCGCGAAGAACATAAATTCAATGGCTATATTCACCTCAAAACCATACCCGGCGCAAGTGACGAATTGATGAGAGAAGCAGGTATGTATGCTGATCGACTGAGTGTGAATATGGAACTGCCTACCAAATCGGGGCTGAAATTACTGGCTCCTGATAAGGATCATAAGGATATGCTCAAACCCATGGGATCTATTCATAATGATATC
Organism: Anditalea sp.; assembly: GCA_035461405.1. GTDB lineage: Bacteria > Bacteroidota > Bacteroidia > Cytophagales > Cyclobacteriaceae > Anditalea. Next base: position 2,883 of record DATHVH010000325.1, on the reverse strand, counting down.
ATTAGATATAAAGAAGAAAAAAAACTGATAAAATCCTCACCAAAGTTTGCTCCCGCGGGACAGTCCAGTCAGATGATTATAGGAGCAACTAATGAAAAGGATTTAGACATCATAAAAACTAGCACACTGCTATACACTAAATTTAACCTTAAGCGGGTATATTTCTCGGGCTACGTTCCAGTACTTGAACACAAAGATTTACCCCTTCTTGGCACTCCCGTACCAATAGTCCGGGAAAACAGACTGTATCAAACCGACTGGCTGATGCGATTCTATGAATTTGACCCCAGTGAAATCGTAAATGAAACCCATCCGAATCTGGATTTGGAAATTGACCCTAAACTTTCATGGGCACTACGAAACCGTGACTATTTCCCAGTAGATATAAATAAGGCAGACTATCATATGATCTTACGCATTCCTGGAGTTGGGGTTAAATCCGCCAAAAAGATAGTGGCTGCACGGAAGTTTGGACCATTGAATTTTGAAAAACTCAAAAAATTAGGGATGGCTATGAATAGAGCTAAGCATTTCATTACGTGCAATAACCATCTTTTGGCCTCCGATATAGATAGCTCCCAACTGAAAAATTTGATTCTGCATTCCGGAAAAAGCAAATTCAAAGCAAACTTCTCTCCTCAGTTATCCCTGTTCTAATGACCTTTCTGATCTATGATGGTACTTTTGAAGGCTTGCTTACAGTTATATATGATGTCTATGCCTTAAAAATATCAGATCCAAAAATCACTTCAAATTTACATGGGGCTAACCTGCTTTTTTCTAAAGAATGGAGAATAAATTCAGACGAAGAGAAAGCAACACGTGTGAGCAAAAAAATAACAAAAATCCTAGGTAAAGAAGGGTTACATACACTTTGGAAAGCTACACTAACAGAACTACCTGGTACTGAAGATACTGTTTTTGGAGTAGTAAAGTATGCACTTCAATCTAATAAAAACATTCTAGGGGATTTTGGTCATCCTGATGTATTGGCATTGCAAGAATTGCTGAAGAAGTTAGGTAGGGAAAGACATCGGATGACAGCTTTTGTAAGATTTGAACTGGCCCAGGACAGTGTATATTATGCTACCATCGAACCCGATTTTGATGTGCTTCCCTTAATAGCAGATCATTTTAAAAAAAGATATGCAGATCAGCGCTGGTTGATTTTTGATACTAAACGAAATTACGGAATTTTTTACGACCTGCACCGGGTGATTACAGTCGAGGTCCATCAATCAGAACAAAATAATAGTCCTTCTGTGATGCAATTGGAATGGGATGAAACGGAAAAGGAATTTCAAAACCTCTGGAAAAATTATTTTAAATCCACTAATATAGCATCCCGTAAAAACTCGACACTTCATCTACAGCATGTACCCAAAAGGTATTGGAAATATTTGATAGAAAAGCAATAAAAATTTGTATTTTTCCGTTTTTTAAATTATAATAGAATAAATAATTCTAATACCACTCTATCTGGAATAAAGCATTTACCCTTCCGTTTAAAATAGTTTATTCTTCTATTACTTCAATAATATGATCAAAAAGAATGGCTTATGGGCAGTGTTTTCTGCTACGTTAACCCCTTCTCTGATAATAGAACCTAATTCCAAAAACTGGAAAATCATATTAGCCAACAGTGCATTTGAAAATTTAACAGGGAAAAAGAATTCTATAATTATCGGGGCAAAATCTATGGAAATCTTCAAGGAATTTATACTTGATAAGAATGATTCTATAGTAAAACGCATTGAGAATTCTCTTAAAGCCGCATATTCAACACAGTTAATACAAAGTCTGCCTCTATTAGAGGTTTATATCCCTATTCATAAAAAAAAACATACCAGTAAATGGAAAGTAGTCATTACGCCGGTAACCTATATAAAACACAAACTGGAAGCCATATTGATATCCATAGTCGATTTGACCGAACAAGTGCAATATATAGAAAAATCAAAGGCCCAGTTTAGTAAGCTTGCCTCAAAGCAAGAATCATATAGGGAGATTTTTGTCCATTATCCTGATCTCCTTTTTAAAGTGGATCTAGAGGGTAATCTTTTAGAAGCCAACAGGACATTTTATGATTTTTTCTCCACTGCGAGCGGTATTTTTCCAAAGCAAAAACTCATTCAACTGGTTGAACCTTCTGAAAGAGAAATTTTCATTAAATGCTTTCAAAAGTGTATAAATGGAGAGATGGCCATGGCAAAGCTAAATTTCCGGATTTCTAAATACCTTCAGGCTGTATTGGATATAAAATTAGTTCCCCAATTCACTAAAGGAAGTGTGAGCAGTATCAACGGTATTATGATAGATAGAACTTCAGAAACTGAGCTACAACATAAAATGCTAAAAAAGAGCATATTTTCTGAAGCTCTATCTCAGATTATACAGACCATACACCTAGAATATGATCACTCAAAGCAACTTTATCAGGTTTTAGAGGTAGCAGGAGGAGCATTGATGGTTGACAGAGCATCTATATACAAAAAGGAAGAACTTACCCCTTCAGGACAGTTGATTACCAGTAAAAAAATAGAATGGTTAAAATACAAAAGTCAAAATCCCAATTTGCCTTTAGATAACAGATATTATTTAGAGAATATTAAAACTGTTAAAGAAGCTATATTAGGAGGGAAAATATTTAGAGCAAACATCTCAGATCTTCGACGAGGTAACCTAAAGGCGACGCTACAAAAATATACTATTAATTCACTCGCGATAACACCAATATTTATAGATCAAAAGTTTTATGGAATGATCGTATTGGAGGATTTCACGGAAGGAAGATCTTTTACTATTGAGGAAATAAATTTCCTTAAAAATATGAGGATGCTGATATCGATAGCCATTGAAAAACATAACATTGAAAATGAAAAA
>DATHVH010000324.1:0-28241 GCA_035461405.1 Anditalea sp. | reverse complement strand
CGTTATCGGTATAAGGGTTATTATTGACAGTCCATAAAGGGTTGTCTGGGCTAAAAGGTCTACTACCATCTACAGCTCCTCTAAAATTTCTTTGCTCCCCATTTGGATATACAAAACCAGCAGAATTATCAAAAGATGGAGGAGTTCTATAGAGACCCTGGATGGCGTCAGAAAAATTATCTCCTCTACCAAACTTAGTACTTATACTGTTTACATAAGTTACAGATCCACCAATTTTAAACTTTTCAGAAAACCTGGAATCTGCGGATAACTTAAATGATGTTCTGTTAAAGTCATTATTAGGGATAATACCTTGTTGGAACATATTTCCCGCCGAAAGATAAAAAGTAGACTTTTCATCTCCTGCAGAAACTGCTACGTGCGTATCATTAGTAAAACCGTTTTGGAAGAAAAGTCTTTGATTATCATATACAGGTAATCTTGGTCCCGCATTAGGGTGGTTCATATCTACGATAGTGCCATTAGGATCTTTGGCAAATGGTGTCGACTGATCATATCGTAAAGTGGAAATAGGAGCACCATAATGATTGAAGGTAGTGCCACCATTATACAATCCGTTATCTCCCTGCGAATACCTTAATTGCTGAGGAAAATAATTCATAATACGGTCTGTAGATGTGTTGGTAGAGATATCTACAGAAAATGCTTTGGCCCTAGACCCTTTTTTTGTAGTGATCAAAACTACGCCTGTAGCACCCTGAATTCCATATAAAGAGGTGGCTGCAGGTCCCTTTAAGACTGAGATACTTTCTATATCATTTGGATTTATATCTATGGCCCTGTTGGCATAATCTACTCCAGCGGAAGTACCAATTGAAGCTCTAAAGGAGTTATTGATAGGAACTCCATCTACTACAAACAATGGTTGGTTTTGACCTGATATAGATTGGATACCTCTGATTACAATACTGGATCCTGCTCCTGCTGATCCACCCTGACGGGTTACCTGCACACCTGCTACTTTGGCATTTAAAGCATCTACTACATTCTGCTCTCTCGAGGCTGTAATTTCAGTAGATCCGACTTCCTGCTGAGAAAATGCCAGTCTCTTTTTTTCCTGAGTCAAACCAAAGGCAGTCACTACCACTTCGGTAAGCTGCGAAACTGTAGCAGACATTGCAACGTCAATAGTGCTCCTGTTCCTTACAGGTACATTTTGACTTTCAAATCCAATAAAAGAAAATTGTAAAGTTGCACTGGCCTGTGGGACCTCAATAGAATATAAACCATCTAGATCGGTGACAGTGCCCGTAGTGGTTCCTTGGATTACTACACTCACTCCTGGCAAAGGTTCACCATCTTCCTGTGAGGTCACTCTTCCTGATACTGTCTGCTGTGCATACAAGGGTATTGACAGCAGAAAAACCAAGAGAAAAAGTACTGGATAAGTAAATTTTTTCATCATGTAAATTTGGTTTTAGCGTACTACAAATTTTAATTGATAAGAAGGGTTTAAAATTGGTATCGATAATATTCATGACAAAAGGTATATAGGTGTATTTATCTACCTATTATTCTGAATTTGTTTAATAAATTGGGTAGATAGAATTAAATTTAAACATTTAATTTGTATTAATCTTAAGGAGACGAAATATTAAATTACATAATTTCTTTATTTATCCTTATTTAAACAATAGAATTTATAGAGCGAAAAAAAAACAAAAAAAGCCAGATGGATTTTTTATATCACATCTGGCCAAAATTTAATTCTCTAAAGAAGAATGTTTATTCACTCAAATCTATCTTCTCTATTTTATCTGCCGTCAATTTTTCAGCTTCAATTTTAAGCTCCATTACAGCATCATCAGGAAGGTTATGTACCGGATTTATCGAAATATGCGGTGCAATAACCAAGGCTACAATAGACATTAACTTGATTAGGATATTCATTGATGGACCGGAGGTATCTTTAAATGGATCTCCAACGGTATCTCCAGTTACAGAAGCCTTATGCGCCTCAGAACCTTTGTACTGCATTACGCCATCTATCATTACACCTTTTTCAAATGATTTTTTGGCATTGTCCCATGCTCCACCGGCATTGTTCTGGAATATACCCATCAGTACACCCGAGACAGTAACACCAGCCAAAACGCCCCCTAACACTTCTGGACCAAAGAGGAAACCAACTATTATAGGGACTAGCAGTGCTATAGCTCCCGGAGCTATCATTTCACGGATAGATGCTTTGGTAGATATCTCCACACACTTGTCATATTCCGGCTTACCGGTATAATCCATGATGCCCGGGATCTCGCGGAATTGTCTTCTTACCTCATTTACCATATCCATAGCAGCACGTCCCACCGCGGCTATACAAAGAGATGAAAATATAAATGGAATCATAGCTCCGACAAATAGCCCTGCTAAAACATCCGCTTTATAAATATCAATAGAAGTTATCCCTGCTAATCCAACGTATGCTGCAAAAAGTGCCAGCGCTGTTAAAGCTGCTGATGCTATCGCAAAACCTTTACCTGCAGCAGCAGTGGTATTACCCACTGCATCAAGGATATCGGTTCTTTCTCTTACTTCTTTTGGAAGACCGGACATCTCCGCTATCCCTCCCGCATTATCTGCTATAGGACCAAAAGCATCGATGGCCAATTGCATGGCAGTAGTAGCCATCATACCCGCTGCTGCTATGGCTACCCCATATAGACCTGCCGCCATAAATGAAGTATAAATACCTGCTGCCAAAACCAATATAGGAAGTACAGTTGATTCCATACCCACCGAAAGGCCTCCGATGATGTTAGTGGCATGACCTGTACCGGATTGTTTTATAATAGAGTTTACTGGCCGCTTGCCCATAGCAGTATAATACTCGGTGATGATACTCATGAGAGCTCCTACTATCAATCCTATGAATACAGCCGTAAAAATTCCCATCTTGGTAAAGGTAACCGAAGGATCTCTTACCAAACTTAGATTGCCTTCTGGAAACATATAATCGATCAGGAAAAAGGAAGCACCAACTGTCAAAAGTATTGAAATCCAGTTACCCATATTAAGTGCATTCTGAACGCTATCGGTTTCTTTGCTTATTTTCACGAAGAAGGTCCCCAGTATGGAAAACATAAGACCTAGACCTGCTATTACCAGCGGTAGAAGGATCGGAGCAAGACCACCCATATTATCATTTGAAATAATTTCACGTCCCAAAACCATCGAAGCCAGAATAGTAGCGACATACGAACCGAAAAGATCTGCCCCCATACCGGCCACATCTCCCACATTATCCCCTACGTTATCTGCTATAGTAGCTGGATTTCGGACATCATCTTCTGGTATCCCTGCCTCTACCTTTCCTACCAGATCGGCTCCCACGTCCGCCGCTTTGGTATATATTCCTCCTCCTACTCTCGCAAAAAGTGCAATAGATTCAGCTCCCAGTGAGAAACCAGCCAATACCTCTAGTGCCGTTTCCATTTCTACTCCATTGACATCTCCACCTACGGAGACTACGAAAATATTGTAGAATACAATGAATAAAGAACCCATTCCCAATACCGCAAGACCTGCTACACCAAGGCCCATTACAGAACCTCCTGTGAAAGAAACCTTTAATGCTTGCCTCAAACTGGTCTTAGCTGCTTGGGTCGTCCTCACATTGGCCTTAGTGGCTATGTTCATACCTATGTACCCTGCAAAAGCAGAAAGCACTGCACCTATAACAAAAGATATTGAAATGATCCAGCTGGAATTTTCTACCAAGGTGCCTGACCAAGCCAGAATAATACCTGCAATGATTACAAAATAGATGAGCACTTTCCACTCAGCTTTAAGAAAAGCCATGGCGCCTCGGGCAATATGCCCCGCGAGTTCTACCATATTTGCATCTCCTGTTTCCTGTTGGACTACCCATCTGGATTTAATGGCCATTACTATTAGACCTACTATCCCTAAAATAGGGACTAGATAAATAAACACATCTTCCATATCTGTTTGCTGTTGTTCATAAAAATGATTTCAACAAATATATTATTATTCGACTATCTCACAATATTTCTTTTTGTTTTATGCATTAGTGTCAATACATAAAATTATAATTAGGAAGGATATAAAAACATTTTTTATAAATTTTATATTTTGGGAAAGGATTTCTTATTGATTTATTTAAATACTGTATTAATTATTAAGAAAAGTGAAATCGGTGATTTTTGTCAAAAATTTGATTTAATCTTCTAATAAATGTATTTAAAATTAGTTTTGGTAATTTTGTTGTGATGATGGATGTCCTATTTTAAGATGACGGGTGTAGGGATATCTGATTCAGTTACTTACTTAATCCTCATACAGAGTTCTACAGATAGCAATCGGCCCCGGATTTACTTTCGAATTATATAGTATGATTCAGGGTTATAATAGGGTTTGATGTACATTTCTTATATATCGAATGATGAAGGTTGCCAATGCATATCAAATACCATTTACTACATATACCAAATACTACATACCATAAACCCAACCCATGAGAGCCATAATAATAACTGAACCGGGTGATCCGGAAGTATTACAGATACGAGAAATACCCAAACCTACTCCTAAAGCAGATGAGATATTGATAGAGGTAGTCGCAGCAGGAATAAATCGGCCAGATATAGCTCAAAGAAAAGGTAGATATCCTGCGCCTAAAGGTGCCCCGACAGATATACCAGGATTGGAAGTATCAGGAAGAATAGTGGAGTTAGGAGAGGAAGTTATAGGTTTTAACATAGGAGATGAAGTCTGTGCCTTACTTGCAGGAGGGGGATATGCCGAATATGCCGTGGCTCCATATCAGCAGTGCCTCCCCATTCCTAAAGGAATCAGTATAGAAGACGCAGCCTCTCTACCTGAAACATTCTTTACAGTCTGGAACAATATATTTGATATAGGAAATTTTAAGAAAGGAGAAACTGTCCTGATCCATGGTGGAAGCAGTGGAATAGGTGTCAGTGGTATTCAGATGATCAAAGCGATGGGAGGAAATGTATATATCACCGCAGGAACCGATCACAAATGTAAAACCTGTTTAGAACTGGGTGCGGATATTGCTATAAATTATAAAACACATGATTTTGAACTTGAGTTAAATAGCTTAAATGGTAATCAATCCGTTGATATAGTGTTGGATATGATAGGAGGACTATATACAGCCAAAAATCTAAATCTATTAAAACCATATGGCAGGATAGTAATGATCAATGCCATGAAAGGGAAAAATGCAGAGGTAGATTTAATACAGATTATGATAAACAGGTTAAGCCTTACGGGATCGACTCTGAGATCCCAATCAGTGGAATATAAAGGAAAAATAGCCACTTCACTCAAAGATAACATTTGGCCTTTAATAGGTGAAAAAATCAAACCGGTTATATATAAGACCTTTCCCTTAGAAAATGCAGCAGAAGCTCATGATTTAATGGAAAGTTCTAACCATATTGGCAAAATAATATTGTTAGCAAATAAATTATAGAAATGAAAAAAATAGTATTCCTATTGATTGTATGCTTTGCATCAATTGAATTAATGGCCCAGCAGGGTGAAATAGTGGGATTAACCGATCAGGAAAAAGTAGCCAGAAGATTAGCGCAGGAGCAATTAGATGCTTATAACAATCGGGATATTGATGCTTTTATGAAACCGTACAGTGATGATGTAAAAGTATATCAATTTCCGGACAAGCTGTTATATGAAGGAAACGGTCCAATGAGAGATCAATATGCAAGGTATTTTGGAATGACACCGGACCTACATGCTTCCCTCGTAAACAGAATTGTACAGGGGAACACTGTAATAGATCAAGAAGAAGTAATTCGGGTGACTGGAGAAGAACCAGCGAAAGCTATTGCCATTTATAAAATCAAAAATGATAAGATAGCTGAAGTTTATTTTATTAAGCCTCAAGACTGATTAGGAGGTTTAGGGGAATATTCTAGAATTATAAATAAAATAAATCTGAATATTCACATCTTAAAACTTTCCTTTACGTAATGTTATATTGAAACATGTATTATGTTTTATACTTTAATAAGGGCTTAAACATCAAAAGAGATTGCCGTATCGGTGATCTCTTTTTATTTTACCCCTATCTATTAAAAAATAATTAGGAAAATGAAATTACAACTTAAAGAGCAAGATTTAATATGCCCACTATTCATTAATAAAATTAATGTGCGAAGATGGATTATCAGTCTATCTAATTGCAGATCTATTCATCTTAAAAAACTCCATAACAGTTTTATGTAAAAAATACTTTGCTTCATCACTTTCTTTTTTCGGTCCAAGGGGAGGTAAATAAATAACATCATGAAATCCTGTTCCAGGGTCATTTCCAGAAGTGATAAGGAAAATCTTTTTATGATATTTTTGGGCCAGCTGCATCAGCTTAAAACTTCCCTTACCTTCGGCCGATTGGGTATCGTATTTTCCTTCCCCAGTAATAATAAAATCAGCTTCTTGTACCTGCCTATCCATTTGCACTTTATTAAAAAAATAGTCAGAACCATTTACCATCTTAGTAGGAAAAAAAGCACTTAGCCCCACTGCAATTCCCCCGGCAGCGCCAAATCCTGGCTGGTCTTCCAATTTTTCTTTTGATTTAGTTTGTAACATTTTAAAAAAATTGGACGAATCATCTTCTAAACTTTGAATCTGATCCTCGGCCAGTCCTTTCTGTGGACCAAATATAGGGATGGCCCCATTGTCTCCAAAAAATGGTATCTGCACATCACAGAGAAGTATAAATGTGATAGGTAGTTTTTTTATAGGTTTCTGGATGTGCCGAACTTTTGCCAGAAAAGATGGGGAATACATCGGGATCTCTCTCCCATATTCATCTAAAAAACTAAAACCTAGACCTCGTAATATACCAATTCCCATGTCAATGCTGGCAGTTCCGCCCAGGCCCAATACTATTTCCTTAGCTCCTTCAGCTACCGCAGCATCGATAAGTTCTCCGGTACCATAAGTACCTGCACAAAAAGGATCCCGTTCTTCTTTTTTTAGATGTTGAATTCCTGATACAGTAGATACATCCATGAAGGCAGTGGTACCATCCCTGCTCATCGCAAAATATCCTAAAATAGGTCTCCCTACGGCATTCAATGCCATTTTATAAATTAGTGGCAGGTGGAGTGCTTTAGCCAGTAAGCAACTAGTCCCATCACCTCCGTCGGCAATGGGACATAGTACATATTTATATTCAGGATAAATTTCACTGATCGCCTCCCTGATGATTTTGGCAGCTTCTTCTGCGGTCATCGTGCCTTTAAAAGCATTGGGAGCGATTAGAATGTTCATTTGTCCTGTTCTTTCATTCTTTTAAAATAATCCTTAGTGGCTGCTCTTACTTTCGGAGATAAATATAACGCGGAAATCATAGTCGGTATAGCCATAATAGCGTACATCCCATCCACAAAACTCACCACCACTTCCAGGGAAGCTACAGCTCCTGCCACTATAGTGATCAAATAAAAATAATTATAATAATCCGCTTTATCAGCACCAAATAGATAATTAAAGCATTTATGGCCATAATATGAATAGGTAAACATGGTTGAGAATGCAAATATTAGCACTGCAAGCATCAGTAAATATTTACCTAAACCAGGTAGAGCCATTTCAAAAGCGGAAAGGGTAAGCCTCACTCCATCATTTTCAGTAGACTCCCATACACCGGTCAGCAAGATTACCAAAGCCGTCAAAGTACATACGACTATAGTATCTATGAAAGGTCCGAGCATGGCAATCAACCCTTCCCTCACCGGTTCATTATTTCGAGAGGCTCCATGGACCATAGGGGCAGTACCTATACCTGCCTCATTTGAGAATGCTGCTCTCCTAGCCCCTATTACTATTACTGCTCCTACGGCCCCACCCATTACAGCATTACCTGTAAAGGCATCTTCTATTATAAGCAGAAGCATAGTAGGTACATCACCGATATACTTAAACACGATGATAAAAACAGTGACAAAATACAATCCTACCATAAAAGGAACAAGCTTGGAGGCTACACCCGCTATACGCTGTATCCCACCCAGTATCACTACTGCTACTATGATCATCATGGATATACCTATTATCCATCTGGTGGAAGCTCCATAGTCCAAGCCATATGGCTCTAGCATTACAAATCTGAATACGTCAGTTAATTGATTTGCCTGAAAAATAGCTAACAGTCCCATGATTCCTGCCACTGAAAACAATATGGCAAGAGGCTTCCATTTTTTGCCCATCCCCTCTTCTATCACATACATAGGTCCCCCCTGCACTTCACCGGAAGAATCTTTTCCCCGGTACATGATGGCTAGACTACAGGTAAAGAATTTAGTAGCCATACCCACAAAAGCTGACATCCACATCCAAAAGATAGCACCAGGGCCTCCCATATTGATGGCAATGGCCACCCCACTTATATTACCCAATCCCACCGTGGCAGCAATAGCTGCTGATAAGGCTTGGAAAGATGTTATTTGTCCAGGTATGCTGGAATCATCGTATTTTCCCCTTACCACTTTCATGGCATGTCCCAAATGTCTGAAAGGCAAAAACCTCGAATAAACCAAAAGTATAAATCCGCCCCCCATCAGTAAGACTAACATAGGGGTATCCCAAATCCAATTACTAAAACTTATTATTAAATCACCCACAATAAATAATTGATTTTCTTAATGAAATAGATATAAACTTCAAGCAGCCTACAGGTAGGAAATGAAAAGTAAAACCTTTTAACTTTATACTGCTTTATACAAGAAGGAATATTACCAGCTATTTTCTGAATTTGCAAATAATCTTATCTAAGGGTTACCATTATTTTATAAATACGACACTACCCCTTTAAATTATTAGAAAAGCCAATGGAAACACTTCGGAAAAAAATTTTTCAACTTTTAGTTTCACCTGATAAAAATTATACTGCCAGCTGGTTTGTGAATTTATTCTTAATAGTTCTGATTTTTTTAAATGTCCTTTCGATAATCCTAAGATCAGTTCAATCAATTTATGAAGCAAATCCTCACTTTTTTGAATGGTTTGAAATCTTCTCGGTAGTAGTATTTACCATTGAATACATGCTAAGGATATGGACTGCTGACTTACATGAGAACTATGGCCACCCTCCAAAAGCAAATATAAAATTTGCCTTTACTCCGATGATGATCATCGATCTGTTAGCCATCTTGCCCTTTTATCTACCATTTCTCGGCGTAGATCTGCGCTTTATGAGAATCCTTCGCTTATTTAGGATTTTCAGATTGGTAAGACTCATCAGGTTTACCCAGGCTCTGCACCTGATCTATCGCGTATATGCTAAAAGAATAGAGCTTTTAATCATATTTACGTTAGCAGCAGTATTTGCGCTGGTAATGGGATCTGTAATGTTGTATTACATAGAAAACCCCTTGCAGCCGGAGGCTTTTCAGGATATTCCCAAAACTATGTGGTGGGTAATGGGGGTATTGACTACAGTGGGCTTTGGAGAAATTTCTCCCATAAGTCCTTGGGGAAGATTTATTGTCATGATTTTGGCCTTCTCCGGCGTCCTGCTTTTTGCCTTTGCCGCCGCTGTGATCTCCTCGGGATTTACAGAGGTGATGGATGAGGTGAGGGAGAATAAGGATGAGGTAATTTGAATGAAGGACGAAGGTGGAAGGACCTACGAGTAATAAAGATAAAAAGTAGGTAAGAAGTAAAAAGTAAGAAGAGTATTAGTACGAAATTGGAAATACGAGCGCTGAGCACTGGGAAGTACTAGCGCTGAGCCGTATAATTTATATTAAACTGTTCTAAATTTTAAAAAAAGGTAGCAGAAGCCAAATCCCAATCAAACATTGAAGTTGATAAACAGTCCACCCTTTTTAAGGGGGCTGCAAGGGGCCTATTGACTTCTGCTAACTCTAATTTAAGCATTAAACTAATATAAATAAGTCCTCTAGATTAAAAATATTAATTTTTTCTCATCTCTTTATAGGCATTGATCAAACCATTGGTCGATGCATCGTGACTGCTGACCTGATCCTCATTTTCAAGTTCGGGAAGGATACCTTTGGCCAATACTTTACCAAGCTCAACTCCCCACTGGTCAAAGCTGAAGATATTCCAAATTACACCCTGTACAAAAATTTTGTGCTCATACATGGCAATCAATGCTCCAAGGGTATAAGGATCTAACTTTTTAACAAGAATAGAATTGGTGGGTCTGTTGCCCTCGAAAACTCTATGTGGTGCAATAGTCGATATTTCTTCTTTTGCTTTCCCCGCTTTTTCCATTTCTGACATCACCTTTTCCAGCGACTGCCCGTTCATGAGTGCTTCTGTCTGCGCAAAGAAATTGGAAAGCAGCTTTACATGATGATCGCCTACCGGATTATGTGATTTAGCAGGAGCTATAAAATCACAAGGGATAATATGGGTGCCCTGATGGATCAATTGGTAAAATGCATGCTGACCATTCGTGCCCGGCTCTCCCCAGATAATCGGGCCAGTGCTGTAATTTACCTTTTCTCCACTTCGGGTTACATATTTACCGTTGCTTTCCATATTTCCCTGCTGGAAATAAGCCGCAAACCGGTGCATGTACTGGTCATATGGGAGGATGGCTTCAGATGTGGCGCCAAGAAAGTTGGTATTCCAAATTCCTATCAAAGCTAAAATAACCGGGATATTCTTTTCAAGGCTTTCGTCACGGAAATGCTTGTCCATTGCATGGGCTCCTTCCAGCAGCTTTTCAAAATTATCAAAGCCTATGGCACAGGCAATCGGAAGACCTATAGCAGACCACAGCGAATATCTGCCCCCAACCCAGTCCCAAAAGGCAAACATATTTTGGGTATCTATTCCAAATTCACTTACCGCTTGACCATTGGTCGAAAGGGCTACAAAATGTTTGGCCACCGCTGATTCTTCCTTTGCATGGTCTAAAAACCAATTTCTTGCGGAATGCGCATTGGTCATTGTTTCCTGTGTGGTAAAAGTTTTTGATGCGATGAAAAACAGGGTGGTTTCCGGATCTACTTTCTTTAACGTCTCTGCTATATGGGTTCCGTCCACATTAGAGACAAAAAATATTTCAATATTCTCTTTTTGATAAGCCTTAAGTGCTTCAGTGACCATGACTGGACCTAGGTCGCTACCTCCTATTCCGATATTGACTAGGGAAGTGATAGGTTTACCTGTATATCCCAACCACTGCCCACCGGATACCTTATCTGCAAAAACTTTCATTTGATCCAGCACAGCATTTATATCTGGCATAACATCATTTCCGTCCACATGAACAGGGGAATTGGATCTATTCCTTAAAGCAGTATGAAGAACGGCTCTGTTTTCAGTTCTATTTATCGCCACACCAGAAAACATATCAGAAATAGCTTCCTCTACTCCCGTTTCGTTAGCCAGCTGTATTAATGTCTTGAAGGTTTCCGTATTTATACGGTTTTTGGAAAAATCCACAAGTATATCACCGAAGCGAATATGGAATTCTTCAAAGCGGTTCTTATTTTCAAAAAGTGACCGGATCGTCTGGTCATTAGTAGCTAGGCTCTCTAATTTTTTCCAGGCCATGGTCTCAGTAGGATTTACTTGCTGCATATCTAAAATGGTTTATGTCTAGTTCAATTAGTAAAAATAAGATTTATATTGGTAGGTAAAAATATTAACTATGTTAAGGTTGTTCCTATCATTATTATTAATCCAAATCTCAAATATCCTATATGCTCAAGAAATACTGCATCTAAGGGTAGATAGTCAAAATTTAGATAGTGAAAGAGATGTCTGGATATTCCTGCCAGCAGCCTATGCTTCAAATATATCATACCCCGTTTTATACATGCATGATGGACAAAATCTTTATTGGGATTCCTTGGCATTCGCTGGGACCTGGAATATGGAAAGCCAACTTTCAAAACTTAATAAAGAAAATATTAACTTAATTATAGTGGCTATAGCAAATGGGGGCGAAAAGCGAATGGAAGAACTTAGCTGGTTCACTAACCCAAAATACCCCTCCGGCAAAGGAAATAAATATCTAGCATTTATAGTAGAAGAGCTCATGCCTTTGATTAATACTGCATATAATATTGATCAGGAAAATGTTGGCATAATGGGTAGTAGCTTAGGTGGTCTGATTTCACTCCAGGCAATGGCTGCTTATCCAGATATTTTTAAGAAAGGGGCAATATTCTCTCCTGCGCTTTGGTTCAATCCGGAAACAATGGATAAAGCCTTTCTTTCCACTATTAACTTTAATTCAAAAATATATATGATCAGCGGTGCCAAGGAGGTAATGGGCAATATTAATTTCCCTAAAGATCAAATGAAAACTCAGCTAATCCTCTCTGATATAATTTCTTCAAATAACATTTATACCGAAATACATCCTGATGGTGAACACAAAGAGTGGTACTGGGCTAGAGAATTTATGGGGGCGGTGGAGTTTCTGTTTAACGGAGACTGACAGAAATTTAAAACAATCTTAGAAATAAATTCATTAACTATTTATTTAATACTATTTTTCTAACTTAATTTTAAAACATGAAATCATTTTTAAGCATTTTATTATTTGGAGCAATATGCTATTCGCCTCTCCTTGCTCAAAATTTTATGGACGATAAATATCAAATATTGGATCAATTTGAGGAAGGCAAAGTTCATTATATCCTTAAACCATTAAATGATTCTATCTATGAAATTTTAGATTTAGAGGAAAATCTTGTCGGAAGAGAAGAAATTAAAATAAAACAGGCAAGTAATACACCTCACTTAATCCGAGAACTTTCTTTTTACGATGAATACGAAAATGTAATAGAAAGACATCAATTAACCGACATGAATAACCATATTCGCTACAGTGCTTATCTTAATAAGGATCAACAAATTATACGTCAAGAACAATGGAAAAATGGTATTTTATCTTTTAGATCATACGTGGATCCTATTACCAAGGTAACTAAGACTGATGAAATCATTTATCCAGGTCCTATTGGGGGATTTGATGTGTGGAATAAATATTTAGCTCAAAACTTACGTTATCCAAAAGAAGCTAAACAAAATAAGCAATCTGGGACGGTGGACGTTACTTTTGATATTGATACCAATGGAAATCTAATCAATATTAATACTTCTCATTCAGAAGAAATTCATGAATCTTTAGTAAAAGAAGCCAAGCGTGTTATTTCTCAATTTAAAGGAGGTTGGCAACCACACGAGATCAATGGAGAAGCTATCATTTCTTCACTTACTATTCCTATAAGATTTCGAGTAGTTTTTAACCAATTGTAAGAATGTCTACTCCTATATTTTATCACATCGATTTATAGATAAGAGGAGACCATATAATCTAATTAGAGACCATACTATTCAAGATTATTTAAAAAAAATTCCCGTAAATTCTTAAAACCTACGGGAATTGGCAAATATTCATTCTTAACTAGTCCTTCTTCAAAAACTCTCTTAGCACGTAATGCAAAATTCCTCCATTACGATAATACTCTACCTCAATAGCTGAATCTAGCTTACAGATTACATCAAAATTCTTAATAGTCCCATCTTCTGCTTCTGCCTCTACTGATAATAGCTTACCCGGATGCAGACCTTCAGCAATCTTAGAAATAGTAAATTTTTCTTTTCCCGTCAGCCCCAGAGAAGCTGCCGTTTCGCCATTAGCATACATTAGCGGAAGTACGCCCATTCCAACCAAGTTGCTCCTGTGAATTCGTTCATAACTCTCTGCTATCACTGCTCTTATTCCGAGCAAATTGGTACCCTTCGCAGCCCAATCTCTGGAAGAGCCACTTCCGTATTCTTTTCCTACCAGTACTATAAGGGGAGTTGCTTCTTCTCTGTACTTTTGGGCAGCGTCATAGATGCTCAGTTCTTCACCACTTGGAATGTGTGTGGTGTACCCTCCCTCTTTGGTGGAGAGTTGATTTTTTATTCTCACATTGGCAAAGGTACCCCGCACCATAAGCTCATCATTTCCCCTGCGTGAGCCATATGAATTGAAGTGCTCTTTGGGCACACCTCGTTCGATAAGGTATTTGCCAGCAGTAGAAATTTCAGAAAAAGATCCTGCAGGAGAAATATGGTCCGTAGTGATGCTGTCTCCTAATTTTAATAGAACTCTGGCTCCTACAATATCTTGAGATAAAGCTAAATCAATATTCATCGCTTCAAAGAAAGGCGCCTCTTTAATATAAGTGGATGAATCACTCCATTGATAAATTAGGTCCTTTGGTGCTTCCAGATTTTTCCACTGCTCATTACCTTCGAAAATCTCCCCATAATTCTTTTCGAAATCGTCAGGAGATAATACCTTATTCACCAATTCAAATATCTCTTCATTACTAGGCCATATATCCTTCAGGTAAACCGGTTCAAGATTAGGATCATAACCTAATGGCTCATTTAATAAATCTACATCTATACGCCCTGCCAAAGCATAAGCGACCACTAACATAGGTGACATTAAGTAGTTCATTTTCACCTGCGGATGCACCCTGGCCTCAAAATTCCTGTTTCCCGAAAGTACTGATGCCACTATGAGATCATTCTCTTCCACTGCTTTGGCAATATGTCGGGGCAGAGGACCACTGTTTCCTATACAAGAAGTACATCCATAACCCACCAAGTGGAATCGTAAAGCTTCCAGATCATCCATTACTCCTGCTTTCTCTAGATAGTCTGTTACTACTTTAGATCCTGGGGCTAAAGAAGTCTTTACCCATGGTTTCACATCCAATCCCCTTTCACGGGCCTTGCGTGCGACCAGTCCGGCACCTACCATTACATTTGGATTGGAAGTGTTGGTACAAGAGGTGATAGCTGCTATTACAATGGAACCATCATGGAGTGCAAATTTATCATTGTGAAGTTTGACCACTACAGTTTTTAATCCATCTTGGGTCTTTGTCTCTATCTCTACTTCATCCGATATATCCGTATCATCCTCAGTTGGCTGACTGCTTCCCCCTTCTTCATACCACCTGCTCACATCCCGTTTATCCATGGGTATATATTCCCTACCATGAGCTTCTCTAAGGATTTCTCCAAATTTATCTTTAAATTCTCTAAGTAAAATTTTATCCTGAGGGCGTTTTGGACCTGCCACTGTTGGTTCTATAGTGTCCAGGTTTAGCTCTACAAGACTGCTATAAGTTATTTCCTCTTCGTTCTTTCTCCAGAGCATATTTTTTTTGGTGTATTCTTCCACCAATTTTATCTGCTCTACTGATCTATTTGTTTTTCCCATGTAATCCAGTGTACGCTGGTCTATAGGGAAATAGGTTACGGTACAGCCAAACTCAGGAGACATGTTGGAAATGGTAGCCCTATCTGGCACTGATAGATGATCCAACCCAGGGCCAAAAACTTCTACAAATTTGCCCACTACACCATGATTTCTCAATAATTGGGTAATAGTAAGCACCATATCAGTAGCAGTAGTGCCAAGGGGAAGTGACCCCGTGAGTTTTAACCCCACTACCTCAGGCATAATGAAGTTGATAGGCTGTCCAAGTATGGCTGCTTCTGCCTCTATACCACCCACACCCCAGCCGACAACACCTATTCCATTCACCATAGGTGTATGGGAATCTGTACCCACTAAAGTATCTGGGAACACCATTCCGTCTCTGGCTATGACCCCCTGGGCTAAATATTCTAGGTTTACCTGATGACATATCCCCATTCCTGGAGGTACTACAGAAAAATTGTCGAATGAATTCTGGGCCCATTTTAAAAGCTGATACCTTTCTTCATTACGTTCGTATTCTACATCTACATTCTTTTTATAGGAATAATTGGTACCAAAATAATCTACCTGTACCGAATGGTCTATAACAAGGTCTACGGGAATCAGTGGGTTAATCTTTTGACCATCTTTGCCCTGTCTTACAGCCTCTGCTCTAAGTGAGGCTATATCTACTACAGCAGGTACTCCGGTGAAATCCTGCATCAGAACCCTTGCAGGTTTGAATGGTATATCTTTATCTGACCCTTCCGGTACCCAGTTTAAGAGTGTTTCTATATTCTCTTTAGTGATAGCAAAATCATCAAAGTTTCGAAGTACATTCTCAAGTAGTATTCGAATAGAGAAGGGCAATTTCTGAATATTTTTTCCTTGGGATTGCAACGCTTCTAAGCTCCAATATGTCATTTCCCCCTTTGGGGTATCTAAGGTTTTTTTTATATGGTATGGGTCAAGTGTCATGTTATATTAGTTTAAGTGAAAAGAGATTAAAGTTTTCGGCATATTGTGATCGAAGCCTGTCCTACCAGAAATTACCACAGCTTCTAGTAAAATGAAGACACAGCGACATAAATATCTGGTATAAGGTATATTAGGCATCTTTAACTGAATTTTTTATAAGGTACAAAATAACTGTTAAGCTATTAGAATATAAATGGTCTTAAATCCCAGTTATATCTTCTTTACTGTAGGCAGTAACAGGAAGTTCTTGTAGGGTTTCTTCCAGAAAGACCACTTCCCCTAGACTCAGATCGTACACAGCTCCCACTATCAAAATCTCTCCTTTTTGATATTTTCGGCTAAGTACAGGTTCAAGATCTCTTAGATGGTTTACCTGATTAATTACGTTTTTTCTCACAGCTCCCTCAAGCTTTTCTTCTTCACTTCCTTCTACTTTTTGGGCTGTGCGGGCAGCATCTTTGATTGCATTAATCAATGTAACTACATGCCCAGGAGGATTCTCCGGTAATTTGATGGCGGCCTGAACTGCGCCGCATTGAGAATGACCTAGTACTACGATTAATTTGGTACCTAATTCCAATATAGCATATTCCATAGTACCATATGAAGACTGTGCTGTCACCTGACCTGCAGTACGGGTGATAAACAAATCCCCAAATCCTTGATCAAATAAAATTTCTGATGTCACTCGCGAGTCAGAACATCCTACTATGGTAGCAAATGGCGTTTGTCCTTTTGCTAAATTGTATATGGCTTCTCTTTCTTGCCTAGGATATATACTCCTATTTTCTATAAAACGCTTATTGCCTCCCTGAAGCTTCTGTAAGGCATAATATGGATTAGCATAGGCAGAATCTCTATCTACAATATAATTCTCCTTCTTCCAGGCATCTAGATCATCCCCCTCTTCCAATTTATCAATTCTTTTTTGAGTATTTCGATCTTGGGCTGATAAAGGAAACTGGAATAATACCAGTAAAATGATTAGGAGTGGTAAAGTAAATCTACTCATATATTATTTAAGGTGATGGTGAAAAATTTATTGATTAACTACAATAAACCAACCTCTATAAGCTCTGAGTTGTTTGATAAATGATCGTGTGAATATTATTTATCAGCTAATTAACATTAAAAAGTCAACTTAGTAAAAAGTTATTAACAATACAGGTATAATAAATGAATTGTTATTAAAAGTATTTAAAGTGTAGGTAAACATAATTTAAATGCATTACCTACACTATAATATCTATTCTTGTTCTGCTGCTTGACGAGCCTGTCTTCTAAAATATCTTCTCAGTAACCAGCTATCCTGCAACGCTCGAAGGTTTTCATCAAGTTTCTCAGTACCTGATTCTAAATTGCCCATAGTAGCTCGGATATAGGATGCAAACTCTTCATCATTTAGCATCATACCCAAAGCATTGTCTGAGCTCTTTAGCTTCTCACTTGCAACATTAAAATTTGTGGCAGCTTCAGATGCTTCCTTTGTGGTGTTTTCCAGTCCTTCTGCAGTAGCACGTAAGCTTCTAAATACAGTAGTGTCAGTTACCATTTGATCCAACAGCGTACCTTCTTTATTCAAACTCGCAGAAAATCTGGAAAGATCAGCTGTCATTCTATTTGCATTAATAGAGGTTCTTTCTAGATTGGATAACATATGTTTGAAATTCTCCGCTATGACTGTATCTGTTAGTACTGCACCTATAATGCCTTCCCCTTCGGCTATCCTTCCGGTAAGGTGCTTCAGATCATTGGTGATAGACACAAGGTTTCTATTGTTTTCCTGCAATGTTTCCATCATCTTATCGGTATCCAATGGCATCACTGCCTGAAGCCTATCCTGATCCTCTATAGGAGGCGCCTGAGTAGTCCCGCCATAAATCACGATAATTCTATTACCTATAAGCCCATCAGAGCTAATTGTTGCTTTAGAATCCTTCCTAATGAACTCTCTGGTTTTAGCATCTATGTTCATTTCTATTTCGACCTGTGAATCTCCATAGAAGTTTATCTTACGTACTGTGCCGATCTTTACTCCGGAAAACCATACATTGTTTCCCGTCTGAAGTCCGGAAACATCATCAAATACAGCCCGTAACTTAAACGTTTTGGTAAAGGCTTGCCGCTGGGCGCCCAATGTCATAATTCCTGCTACTAATATCAGGATTCCTATTAGGGTAAATATACCCACTATTACAGTTTTCTTATTATCTTCTCTCATTTTGTTATGAAATTATAGTCATAAAACGCTTGGATCCTTTCCTCTGATGCACCTTTAAAAACTTCTTCAAATGTCCCCACTGCACCAAACTGTCCATCTAATAGCACTGCGACTCTATCCCCGGTTTCTTTAGCACACGTGAGGTCATGGGTAATCACTATCGAGGAAGTGTGATATTCATCCCTAACCTGGTTAATCAGATCATTTATATCTTTACATGTAATCGGATCGAGACCAGCTGTCGGCTCATCATATAACATTATTTCAGGTTCTAAGATTAGTGTTCTGGCTATACCTATCCGTTTTCTTTGCCCACCCGACAACTCTGACGGCATTTGGTTAAGTGTCTGTAAAAGGCCCACAGAATCGAGTACCATTTCTATTTTATTGTCCCTCTCAGCTTTGCTGAGGCTCTTTCTGTTTCTGATCAGAGGGAAATCCAGGTTATCCCTCACACTCATACTGTCATACAGTGCACTGGCCTGGAAGGAAAAACCGATTTTGAGCCGCAGGTCCAATAGATCTTTATTTGATAATTCATTTACTTCCTTCCCGAAAACTTTCAGAGAACCTTCATCCTGAGTTAATAATCCTACGATGATTTTTATCAATACAGACTTTCCTGTCCCTGATTTGCCCAGTACAACTAAATTTTCACCTTTATAAAGATCCAGATCTACTCCTTTAAGCACATGAAGATCTCCAAAGGATTTTGTCAACCCCCTTATTTCGATAACTTTCTCTCTCATCTCTATATTCCCCTTATAAAATTAACTATCTGAAGCGCTAAGAGTTCTTCGATAAATATGAGAAACATAGCAGCCACCACAGCGGCATTAGCAGCTTTACCTACTCCTTCGGTACCTTTAGAAGAATTGTACCCCTTATAACAGCCTACTATACATATAGTAAACCCAAATACAAGTGATTTCAGGATGGATGAATAAACATCTAGAAAGGTAAGTGAGTCAAATACCTGCACAAAAAATGCAGTGATACTTACACTTTCATTTTGATTTACATTGATGAATGCTCCTAAAAGGGCTACAAAATCTACGTACATCACTAGAAGCGGTATCATAAAGGTCGCTGCCAGGACACGGGTTACCACTAGAAATTTGAATGGATTAGTAGCCGAAACTTCCATAGCGTCTATCTGCTCGCTTACTTTCATAGAAGCTATTTCAGCCCCTATGCTGGAACCCACCTTTCCTGCGGCTATAAGTGCAGTCACCAAAGGTCCCATAGCCCTTACGATCGCAATGGCTACCAAAGCTGGGAGCCAGCTTTCAGCACCAAATTCAGATAGTGACGGTCTTGACTGATTAGTAAATACAATCCCTACAATAAATCCTGTTAAAGAAAGTAGGGGCAATGATTTAACCCCTATCTGATAGCATTGTCGAAGAACCTCTTGAAACTCATATGGAGGTACAAAAACTTCGACAAAAAACCGCTTCATGAACCTAAAAACGTTAGCTAGGTCAGTAAAGAAATTATCAACTTTCTTGGATATCACATGGTCTTTTTTCTCAACCTTGATGTTTGCCATATATTATTTAATTCTAAAATGCGAAGCTAATCATTTAATCCTTGACCCTAAGGAATTGGTTGTAATAAAACCTATTAATGCAAAAGCTCATCTATTACAGTATTGTTTAAGGGTTTGACCAAAAACCCGCTCACTAGCCTGAATTTTTTACTCTTATCGATATCCCTGGGGTCTATGCTGGAGGACAACATTTTCACTTCCATATTTATTCCACGTTCAGTCATAATTTCTAAAAATTCCCAGCCTTTCATCTCGGGCATATTAATATCCAATAACAAAAGGTCAGCCGAATTTTCTTTTAACCAATCTAAAGCTTCTAGGGGATTATCGAAAAAATGTAATCTTAATGATGGGTCGCATCTGAGTAAAATTTTACGGTTGATCATGTGCTGTACCTTATCATCGTCTACTATCATTATAGAGCTAGTCTTCTTTAAAATCATAAAGTAAATTTCTAATAGTAATCTAAAATCAAAAATCATTCTAAAAATACGAAAAAATATATGTGAGGGACGAGAAATAAAGGTTTGTTTTTGTTTAGATAAAACTAAATTATTTAGTTTTATCTAATTTAGACTTAACTAAAAATACTATATATATTTATATATCAGAATATTATATAATAAAATCTCATGTTAATTATACCCCAATTATTCTTTTAATTTACCTTAACAGGGTTTGGGGTTTATATTCTCCAATCTCTTTAGCTGCAGGTTTAAATTCATTAAAAAGGAAGAAATATGCTGCTAAGCATGCAAGTTTTTATCGAAAATAGATCCTATTTATATTACTTTTGATTAATAATATATCACTCCCCACCTATCTGTTTATTGATAGAATTGTTCTAACTTTCATAGTATAATTTTATATCCTTTACAAAAGAATAATATAATTAACCCCTTAATCTATATACAAGATGAAAAGCTTTCTTATTCTGATATTATTTTTAACCTGTACAAATTTGATGGGCCAGCAGACATACGATCCGGCCCTGGCAGAGAAACTTAAAGCTGATGAATATGGTATGAAAACCTACATTATAGCTTTCTTAAAAAGAGGTCCAGAAGTAGATAAGTATAGCTCAGAAGAAAGGTCCGAAATTCAACAAAACCATATGGCCAATATCCAGAGATTAGCTACTTCGGGAAAATTGATATTGGCCGGTCCTTTTATAGAAGATCAAGAATTTCGCGGGATATTTTTATTTGATGTGCCCACTCTGGAGGAAGCCGAAGCACTTACTGCTACAGATCCAGCAGTACAGGCTGGAGTGCTATCAATGGACCTAAAAAAATGGTACGGATCGGCCGCACTGACTTCCATACCAGAGGTACATGCCAAGATCCAAAAAACATCCTTTTAATACTCATTTAAATATAAATTAACCAAGACTATCTCCCGCAGATCTCTCTAAAATTACAGACCTTACATTTATCTATATTCTCATTCTGAGTGAATGGAACTGCTGGATCATATATTTCCTGCAACAGTCCTTTTAAACCCTGCTGAAATTCTTCCTGAAAATCTATATAATCCTCCACTTCAACTCCTGGTTTAAATGGCTCAGTTTTATATTTCAGGTAAGGATTAAAGTCTTCTTTAAAGATTTCTCGAAGGTTAAAAATGGCCGGTTTTAACTTGGACTTGTTTTCAGGAAAAGTAGCTTGGTAAAGATACCCGTACATCAAGGTCTGCATAGCAGCTTTGTTTCGAGAGGTATCATCTCTGTCAAACAATGATGGAATGTTTTTAAAATTTTTGGTGTCCATACCCGATTTGTAATCTATCAGTCTGATGGTTTCCCCTACCTTGTCCACTCTGTCAATGATGCCACCAAGCGCCACTTCTCTATATCCCATAACTGTATCTATTGGCATCGAAGTCTTATATTTCCTCCGTGCTTCCAAAGATAGAATTTCAAATGGGGCGGTTTCTTCATCTATTTTCAAAACGCCTAGGATATACTTTTGGAGGACATCCCTTGCTATGGCCAGTTGCCCGTTCAATTTTACGTCTGCATCCTTATCTAAATGATATTGCTCCCTGATGGCCAATTCTATTGAAGGGAAAACATATTGGGTCAGTTCTTTAAAATCATCCTTTGCTATGAAACTCCTTTTTTTCCTATCCATGAAGCCCTGATAGAGTTTTTCCAAACCCAGGTGAGCGAGATTTCCAAACACAGCGGGATCCACTTCTTCATTGACCTCTTCTTTTTCGGCTATGCCGGCGATGTACTTCATATAAAACTTTAGCCTGCAGTCCAGCCAAACATTAAGGGCCGATGGGGAGAAAGCAGTGGCACGGGCAATATCCTCATGCACCACATAACTTTCTAGCTGTTGTAAAATCTCTGGGGTTTTGGGGATACTGATTGCCGGAGCAGCTTTTAGATCCACCGGAACATAAATCACTTCTTCCTTTCTATCCTCTTCCCCTAGATTCATCTCTTCCATGATCTGATGGATATATCTGCTCCTCTCCCCCGCCTTGCCCTGGTCTGCCGCGGTAGTATAAATCATATGGACCTCCTCTGCGCTATGTAGTAGTCTATAGAAGGTGTAGGCATAGATAGCATCATTCTGCTCCTGTACGGGCAAATTAAATGCCCTACGGAGGTTAAATGGTATCATGGAGTTAAGCTTGCTAGCCGGAGGAAAGCTTTCTTCGTTCATATTGCAGATGATCACCCTGCGGAAATCAAGGTTTCTGGTTTCCAAAACCCCCATCATCTGAAGCCCTTCTAAAGGCTCGCCTTCAAATGGCAGCTTAATTTCCCTGAAGATCTTGCGGAATATGCTCAGGAAGAAATCCAGACTGACCTTCACCTCATCTTGATTGTCTAATATGGCCTGAAGCCGGTTCAGCTGCTTATAAGTCTGGTACAGGTAGCTGCGCTGCAGCGGTTCCTCTTTTTGCTGATCGGCAAGTGACCTGATCAGCTCTCCCAGATAGGAAAACAACCCATCGGGAGATAGCTTTTGGAAAATAAGGTGGAATAAATCCCCTCCTTTCCAAAGGGATTCCTGGGGTATATAAACCATATTGGATTCCTGGATCCTCTGCTGAAGGTCTTTCACATAACCTGCATTGAGATTTTTTAGAAATACGGAAGATAGCAGGTCATTTACAGGCTTATGATAGAAAAGGGTTTTGCCCTCTTCTATTTTAATATATTTCTGCATATCCAGCACCGCCTCCAGAAAAGCATACACCGGGGCATTCTTCACCGGATAACCCATGGTGACGTTTACCTTGTCTATGGATGATGGTAGTGTATGAAGCACTGGAAAGAGCAACTGTTCATCCGGAAGGATCACCACCGTCTCCTCCATTTTTTCTTCAGCCCCAATATCAGCAAGTAATTTACCCACCAGATTGGCCTGGTTTACCTTAAGCGGAATGGCATAGGTTTTAATCTTGGCTTTGGTCTTGCCGATATTGGCTGGAATAGTTTGGGGGAATGTAGGTCCGAAAACAGGATCTTTGTAATAATCCCTAAAAAATAATCCCGCCTCCTGAATTTTGTCATTTAAATAATATTCATCCACATCCCAATACACTGAAGCATCAAAATTCTGGATGAAATGTTTAAGCAGGAGCTCTTCAGTTTTGGTGAATGCATTAAAACCAACAAAAATATATTTTTTGTCAGGCTTTGGCATGTCATTAAGGTTCTCTGTCACCTTGCGATATAGCATGCCGGAGTATGCCATTCCTTTTGATTTCAGTACTGATTTATAACTGCTATAAAGGGGGAAGAGAAGCTGCCAAAATTTGAGAAATTTATCCTGATGCCCCTTGTCCTGCTTTTCAAATGACTTCCAAAATTCCTTTATCAATTCTATTTGACTTTCAGTCAGATAACTTAAATCTGTTTCAATCTCTTTAATTTCCGAAAGATGGTGGTATAGTTTCTCAGCATCGACCATAAACTGGTCCACGTCATTGAAGTCTTTCAGGATCATCTCCCCCCAAAAATAGAATTTGTCAAAGCTCTCCGGTTCGGGATGAATCCCTTTATAGACTTTGTACAGCTCAAAGATTAAGGTTAAATTATCAGCCGGTCGTCCACCTGCATAGCTGTAAAAGATGTCCTCCACAGTCTTGACTTCCGGCAACCACTGAGGCTTGTCTATAAGATTTCCCAGATGCTTGGTAAAAAACAGACCTGCCCGCCTGTTAGGCAGTACAATTACTAGATCTTTTAATGATGGATAAGTGGATAAAATATCTTCTGCTGTACGCTGTAAAAAACTGTTCATGATAAAGTCCGGTCAATCTATAGACAAATCAAGCTTTTTTAAAAATAGAAAAAAAATAATTGACAAAAAGTGACGGAGAAAATGATAAGATAGCTTTATGGCCTTAACTCTCCCGAAGCGAATTATTCACGGAGTTTATTCCTTGATATAAATTGCTTCGCTTGATTTAAGATAAACTAGGCTTTTTGGTCCTTATCTTCAGACTCGCAAAGACGAACTTTGAGTTTTCGTCTGCAGGTGCTTTTCCGTCCTCTCCTGCCTAGGGAGTTTCAGTTTCAATAAAAACAACAATCCAATCAAGAAGAAAACTCCCAAAAACACCGAACTGTATCGCATATTGCCTGTCAGCTGCTCTATAACCCCATAGGAAAATGTACCCAGGACGATGGCCACTTTCTCAGTCACATCAAAGAAGCTAAAGAAAGAAGCATTGTCAGTGGTGTCCACCGGGATCATTTTGGAATAAGTGGATCTGGACTGGGACTGAATCCCTCCCATCACCATCCCTACAGTAAAAGCTATAGCATAAAATTCGTATTCGCTCTGTACAAAATACGCAGATAGGCAAACAACAATAAATATATTTACCATTATCACCAAAGAAACCTTGTTTCCGTATGTTTTGGATACATAGGCAAACAGATAACTTCCGAAAATGGCCACTATCTGAATGATCAATAGCGTAATGATCAACTTGTCGGCAGCCAGCCCCAACTCTTTATCTCCAAAAGAAGCTGCCATATACATTACAGTCTGCACTCCCATACTGTAGAACAGAAACCCTGCAAGAAACCTGGTCATAACCGTGGATGCCCTGACTACTTTAAATACTTTCCTAATTTCATTATATCCCTTAAGCAGCAGTTCTCTTTTGACTTTTTTGCCATGAGGATTATCCGGAAGGAATCTAAACGGGATCTGGCTAAATCCCGCCCACCAGATCCCGGTCATGAGGAATGACCAGCGTGCTGCCTGTCCTCCGTCAGACAACCCAAAAAAATCAGGCATCTCTATCATAAATAAATTCACAACCAATAATATGACACTTCCTATATAGCCTAGACTAAAGCCTTTGGCACTAAGAACATCTACTTCATTATCCGTAGCAATCTCCGGAAGAAAAGCATTATAAAATACGATACTACCTGCATATCCTATACTGGCCAAAACAGAGCAAATAATCCCATACTCTAGATTATCTCCTCCAAAAAAGAAAAGACCTATACAGGAGATAGATCCCAAGTAGGCAAAGATTTTCATAAACAACAGTTTCTTACCGCTAGAATCTGCCATCCCGGATAATAATGGAGATATAACTGCTATTACCAGAAAAGAAAATGAAATAGAATAGGAATATAAAACTGTATTAACAATTTCGAACCCAAAAAACTTCACTCTGTCACCCCACTCTGCAGAAGTAGTGACACTGTTATAATAAACTGGAAATATCGTGGAAGTGATGACAAGGCTATAGACCGAATTAGCCCAATCATACATCGCCCATGCTGTCTGTACCTTTTTTCTGCTCATTACACTAATTATAATACTGTAAATCTAAGGTAATATTGATTTATGAAATCAAAAAAAAAAGCAAAAATTGAAATTAAGTTTTAAGATGGATTATAAGGAATTAATTTTTCACGCGGAGACGCAGAGATCGCAGTCGGAAAAATTATAACCGGGATATTAGGCCCCGTCATTATTTTTAATAATATTCTAAAAAAAATAAAAGGTTAATTTATAGACCTTATTGGTTCTAATACTTTTAATTAAATATTCAATATTGAGTTAAAATTCCACCCTATTATTTTTCAACTCCGTGCTCAAATCAGAAAGTACATCTGGACATAAATCAATTCCAATTTCCCAAACTAGTGAATCAAATTCAGGATCTAAATTAACTTTACTGAAAATGTTAGGATCCTTTAATTCAACAAATTTTGATTCGGGATTGCTTCCCCATTCACTTAATTTTTCCTTGAGGTCTACCAGACGTATTTCGTTTGAATCAAATCTCAGGGTCAGTTTATATGGATCTATTGCTATTATCTCCTTTATTGAATGTGTCATACTCGCCTAAATTATTGTAATGGTTCAATTTTTTTAAACTCTGGCATATCAGATTGGGCCGAATTCTAATTATCCATTAATTCAACTTTATGAATTTCAACCCATTCTCCTATTAAACGCATTGTACGTCTTGGCACTCTCCTTCCATAAGGTCTCCTGTCTGTATATTAAAATCCCCTTATGATCTCCATATTTTGCATGAAAATGAAGTGGATTATGGTCTTTCGCAAACATGTAGATTATAATCCCAAAAAATCTACTATGTTCTGGCAATTGATATATTAAAACGTTGAATTTCAAATAGAAAAAATAAGAGTGTACTTCACTAAATACATCTTAAAGTTAAAAAAATATGGATATCAAATTGGTTATTCCTTAATATTTTAATGCAAAACTTTATTTGATATTAGCTTACCAAAGATCTCATAATTGTTTTGACTTTTACTTCTTACCTTTCACTTCTAACCAACTCGATCTTCTAAACTTATATTTCATCCGACATCAAATATACAGCATCCATCATTTCTTTCCCAACAATACCATCACACCCAAATGGACAATCGCTCTATCACTCAAAAATGAAAACCCGCTTCCCTCCTGCTCCAGAGGTCTGGTCTTTTCTGAGGGTGTCCTGAGTAAAGTGGAAGAAGAATTTCTGAAATTTTCATATTGCAGTAAATTGATATTGGTCTGTACTATCCACCTTGAGGTGATGAAATAGCTGGCACCAAATTCTATCCCTGCAAAAAAATTTCTTTCACGAAAGGTCCCGTTTTCTTCAGGCCATGGAAGAGGGACGATATTTATAAATTGACCTGGACTCCCATACCTAAACCCTACTATGGCTGATTCATAACTGCCTTTTCCTTGCTCTAAAACCCCAAAAGCTGTAGTTTGTAGATGGAAGCGGGAACTAATATGATAATATTGGGTAAGATATGCGCCAACACCAAAGAGATTGTTGTTCAGATTGTATCCATACGTAGAACGGCTGTCCGATTGGTAGATAGCCAATTCTTCCAAGCTGTATTCCCGATAACTGGCAGAAAGCCCCAACATGGTCTGTTCGCCAATTTTAAACCCTACCCTGTTTCTCCATTCCAAATTGGAACCGGTGGGATTGTTTAGGACACGACCATTCCCAGATCTGGACATGGTAGTTATATCCGTAGAGATCATCCAGTTGTTTGATTGGCCAAAAATCGGGAAGGATAGGCAGATAAGTAGACCTAGCAGTAATAAATTTTTCATAGAAACGGGATACTATTAATCACTACGGGTATATCCTTTATAATGCTACAATAAGTAAACATAATTATGAGCCATGATGCCAGGATCAAAATATTTCGATTTTAATATTGGGCTTCCATACCTTCGGCAGACATCTTCGCTCTCCTGTCACTTTTTATTTATTTTTTCCCCAACAAAACCATTACACCCAAATTTATGATCGTCCTATCGGTCAAAAAAGAAACCCCGCTTCCATCCTGCTCAACTGGCCGGGAGATCCCAGAAGGCGAAGTCGATTTATCTGCAATAGTATTCCGGAAATTCTCGTACTGCAGTAATTTGATATTGGTCTGCAAAACCCACTTAGGGGTGAGAAAATAACTGGCGCCAAATTCCATTCCTGTGAAGAAGTTTCTTTCCCTGTAAGTAGTTATTTCTACAAGTTGCGTCGGAAGCAGTACCCCTTCCCCAATGCCAATAGTGTCACCTGACCTAAGAAAATATTTCTTGTAAGTTCCTTTTCCCTGATCCACTTGGAGATAGGCTGTAGTCTGCAAATGAAACCTAGGAGTAATATGATAATACTGGGTAAGAAATGCCCCTATACCAAAAAGATTGTTATTGGTCTGATATTGTCTCCCTCCAACTTTTGCATCGGGAAACATATAAGTTATTTCCTTTAGCTCA
>DATHVH010000323.1:0-75549 GCA_035461405.1 Anditalea sp. | reverse complement strand
TGGAGGTGGAGGTGGAGCCTCAGGTCCTGGTATCGAAGGCAGCCAGTCAGGTAATCAAGGGATCGGTGTCTCAAGAGGTGGAAACGGTGGTCCTGGGCTTCCAGATATTATTTTAAACAATGGGAATATCTACGCAGGTGGTGGAGGTGGTACATCAAACACTGGGCAAGGTAATAGTCATGGTGGAAGAGGAGGATCAGGCGTTGGAGGTGAAGGTAATACCAGAGGAAGGGGATTTGATGGTATTACTTCAGGTTCAGGAGGTGGAGCAGGTAGCACACAAGGGGGAGATGGATCAAGGGGATTGGTAATGGTAACTCAATTCTTTAGAATTCTCCCAGTAAATTTTATTGAATTTACTTGTGAATTTCTTTCAAATAAAAGATTGACTAATTTAAATTGGTCCACCTCCAAAGAGTGGGAAAACAGCCATTTTGAGATAGAAAGATCTGTCGATGGCTCAAAAACTTTTGAGAAAATAGGCCAAGTTTCCGGAGTGGGTTGGACTGATGAGGTGACGGAATATAAATTTGAAGATGATAAACTTCCACTTAGTGGGGGAAACGTTTTCTATAGATTAAAGCAAGTTGATTTTAACGGCAGGTATGATTACAGTGATATAACAGCTTTAAGAGTTCCGAATGTTCACTTTACAAAGGGAGTTTGGAGGGCATATCCTAATCCAATTGAAGGAAGTGAATTTAATTTGGAATTGGTAGATCTAACCCAATACCAGGATGAAACTATTTCTCTACGAGTTCTTTCTGCGCATATCATCTCAGAAGAAAATACATTCATTAATTTACAGGAACTAAACGATACAGCATATGAAATTATGGCTAATGCACCTGCAGGACTTTGGATTTTTGAAATACAGTGGGGAAACAAGGTGGAGCGCATCAAAGTTATGAAGAGATAATTTTTAACATTATTATAAATATTAAAAAAGGCAGTCCAGAAATGGACTGCTTTTTTAATATATGGCAAAAAATTACATTTTAACGTAAATAAGTATATAGATCAAGTACCTTTTACTAATATATCTATTGCTATTGTTATATACTATCAGATTATTATTATAAATTAAGTATTTAATATATGATATAATATAAAATTTATTTTTACCTTACTGTTCTCAAATACATATTTAATATTGTCATCGACATTTTTGAATAAATAAAATCGAGAACTATGGGTAAGACTTACATATTTTTCGTGTTTGTTATTATATTTTCTTTTTTTAATATCCAGGATAACTACGCCCAAGTCATAATGACTAGCAACGGTTCCTGTGCCTCAGATTTGGTTGGTTATTTTACTTCATCTTCCTGTTGGGATCGTACTGGTACTTGTCCAGATGCTGTGGTAGCAATAGAAAGACCGATAGTGGTTCCAGCAGATCCTGAACTAGAGGCAGGTGATATTGTAGTTATCGGAGAAGAATGGGTTGTTGTCCTGGATTCACTATTTAACCCAATTATTGAAGGAGAGGATACCTTAAAAGTACTTGTAGAAGATTATATCATTACCGCTGAAGGAGTCCGATTAGAAACCGTAGTAGGAGATGAGGTAATTGTTCAAGCAGGATATACTGTATATTATGCGGATGGACGAATAGTGGTAGCCCAAGCGCCATACGTGCCTCCTGCTCCAGTTTATGAATTGCAAGGTACTTCCTCATGTCCGGTGGAATTTATTATTAACCATGATATATCTCCAGGTAATATACATATTAAAGATCATGTTACTATTAAGGTCGGCTCGGGAGTAAATTTAGATCTGAATAATTTATCCATAGATAAGGCCGCAACAGTAAATATAATTGTAGATGGTGGTGATGTGACTATGAATAGCCTTGTGGTAGATGCCGCCACTATTAACAAAAATAATTCAAAGAAAACGGAACTAAATATAGATTTAATCAATAGCGGATCTTTTACTGTCAATGGCTTAACTGATCTAAAAAACAATACCACCTTAACGATAGATGGTGATGGAAGTGGTAAAGTAGTAACTACGGATATTGCGATCAACCAAAATGTTACAGTAAATGTGGAAGAAGGTGGAGGACTACAGGTCCTTGGGGCCACGCGTATCAATGGAAACAGCTCTGGCTTTAATATCAAAGGAGATTTTGAAACTGAAAGTTTGACGGTAGCAGGTGGACAGAACTCCTATTTTAATGCCATTGGTTCGGCAAACGTTATTATTAAAGAAGATGTAGAAATATTTGGGAATACTACCAAAGTAACCTTTGGAGGTGATAGTGAAATTTCTGTAGGTGGAGATTTTGAGGTAAGAGGGGGTTCTACAGTTGTCTTTGATGACAATTCTAAAACATTAATAGAAGGAAGCGTGTACGTTAGAGGAACTTCTGAAATGTATGTGACCGGAAATGCTGAGATGGATATAGTGGGAGGATGTGTCGATTTCCAAACTGATTGTGAGGGGGGGATTTTCCTTATTGGTGGGGGCACCCTTGATGTTACGGAAACTGCTGAAGTTTATGTTTGCGGAATACGTCCAGAAGCAAATGCAGATGAAGGAGTAGATGTGAATTTATATTGTGAAGATGCCGAAGATGGTGAGCCTTGTGCTATATATACAGGCTGTAGAGTCCTGCCAGTTAATTTTATCGACGTTACCGTTGAACATGAAAGAACCGAAAGGTATAATATTCTTTCATGGTCAACTTCCAAAGAATGGGAAAACAGCCATTTCGAAGTTGAAAGATCAACTGATGGTACGAAATCATTTGAGAAGATAGGCCAAGTGGCGGGCAGAGGCTGGACAGATGAGGTCACTGAATATAATTTTGAAGATGATAAGCTGCCTCTGACTGGAGGAAATATATTCTATAGATTAAAGCAGGTAGATTTTAACGGTAAATATGAATACAGCGATATCACTGCCGTAAGGGTGCCGAATGTTCACTTTACCAAAGGCGTATGGCGTGCCTACCCTAATCCAACAGTGGGCAGTGAGTTTAATCTTGAATTGGTTGATATAGCCCAATATCATGATGAAGCCATATCTCTGCGCATACTTTCATCCCATATCAGTTCAGAGGAAATGAAGTTCCGCAACCTGCAGGAACTAAACCAATCAGCATCGGACATTATGGCCAAAGCTCCCACTGGTCTTTGGATATTTGAACTACAATGGGGCAATAAAGTGGAGCGTATAAAAGTGATGAGGAAGTAGAGATGGCCGATGTTGGATGAAAATTAAGTGCGAAGTATGATTGTCGGGGTAAGTAAAGTAAGAAGTAAAAAGTGAGAAGTACGAAAATAAGATAAGTACATAAAAAGGAAAAGTTAGAAGTAAAAGGGAACGAAGACTGAAGTTTGTGTCGGATGACCGATGGAAATAAAGTATGTAGGGTGAAGTACGTGACACCGTGACCATTTTGGTTTCATTATCGTGCCGCCTGTCTGCCGCAGGTATAGATTATTTTTAGCAGGAAATGAACAAAGCTTCATGTCGTGCCGTAGTTACGAAATAGTAAAGCTTTGATAAGAAAGTACTGTTTCAAGCAAAATAAAAACCTGACAGGGGGCAGAGAATTACTTGATAAGTAGAGTAATTAATTGTCAACTTTCAATCCCTTTTTCAACTATTTCCTATTGTATTTAATTTTTTAAACCCGGGCTTAATGAGTAATTTTATAGCCCCAACCAAAACCCATTTTATGAAGCGCCCGCTCGAGGTATTAAAGAATTTTTATGGATATAGTGGATTCAGGGGTAATCAGGAAGCTATAATTAATACAGTAATGGCTAAGGAGGATACCATAGTCCTCATGCCTACGGGAGGTGGTAAATCGGTCTGTTATCAAGTTCCTGCTATGGTTTTTGAAGGCTTTACCTTGGTGATCAGTCCCTTGATCGCACTGATGAAGGACCAGGTAGACGCCTTAAATGCCAATGGAATCCCTGCCGCATTCATGAATTCTACCCAGAGCCAAAGTGAGCAAAGGTATGTTTCCCAAGCAGTGATGGATGGGAAGATCAAATTATTGTATGTAGCTCCTGAACGTTTGTTTTCGGGGAGTGCACCACTGTTGGATTTCTTAAAGCAGGCTAACCTATCTCTGATCGCAGTGGATGAAGCGCACTGCGTATCACAGTGGGGACATGATTTCAGACCGGAATATCTGAAGATAGGAAATCTTCGAAAACATTTTTCCCAGATACCATTTATAGCCCTTACTGCCACAGCGGATAAGCTCACGCGTAAGGATATTTCTGAGAAGTTAGGCTTTAAATCTCCAAAGTGGTTCATTTCTTCTTTTGACCGTGAAAACATCACCTATAAGGTTACTCCTAAACAGCAGTCCTTTGACAAGCTGCTGGATTTTCTCGAAACACACCGAAAAAATAGCGGGATCATATACTGTCTTTCCCGAAAGCAGACTGAAGAAACTGCAGAAAAACTACAGGATGCCGGATTGACTGCTTTGCCGTATCATGCCGGACTCCCACGGGAGGTTCGTGACCAAAACCAGGAGAAATTCATCAAAGATGAAGTGAAGATCATGGTGGCTACCATCGCTTTTGGTATGGGGATCGATAAGTCTAATGTACGCTTTGTGGTGCATATGAACATGCCCCAAAACATTGAGGGCTATTATCAGGAGACAGGACGGGCGGGAAGGGATGGATTGCCCAGTGATGCCCTGATGTTTTTCAGCGTCGGCGATAGCATTACGCTGGAAAAGATGCTCGAAAAGGCAGATAATCCAGAGTACATCAAAGTCATGAAAGGCAAACTGGCCAAAATGAGGACCTACGGGCAGAGTAATATCTGCCGCAGGAAATACCTTATGAACTATTTTGGCGAAGAGTATCCCGACCACTGTGGCAACTGTGATGTGTGCTTTGGCAGGGACAATCAGCGGGACATGACCGTGCCATCGCAAATGTTGCTTTCTACGGTAGCAAGATTAAATGAAGCCTATGGTTTGGGCTATGTTATTCTGGTATTGAAAGGATCAAAATCAAGCAAGATCCAAGAGAATCATAAAGCTTTATCGGTCTTTGGGATAGGACAGAATCAAACTGAAGTTTATTGGAAGGAATTGGGTGCCCAGCTGATCCAGGCGGGGTATCTGGCTGAAGCCGGAAGTTCTTTTCCTACCTTGAAGCTTACCACAATGGCCTGGGAAAAGCTTAAGAAGAAAGAGAAAATCTTATTGGCCATGGAGCCTGACGCTCCATCATACAAAGTCAAGTCCCAGCATGATGAAGGGATGTTTGAAGAGCTTAAGGCATTGAGATATAACCTCGCCCGCGAAGAAGGGGTGCCTCCTTATATCATTTTTTCGGATGCTACTTTAGTAGAACTGGCCACCTATTTTCCCATTAAGCAGGCGGATCTATTGGATATCACGGGTATAGGTCAGGTAAAGGCGCAGAGTTATGGGAAGGATCTTTTGGCGACCATACTCCCCTATGTAAAGGCCAACAATCTTGAGCCAAAAAGAAAGCCATCTTCAAGAAAATCCTTATCCAAATCAGGGAATAGTAGCAGAGGTGTTTCAGATACGGAAAAGGTAACATTGAATCATTTTAACGAAGGAATGAATATCTATCAGATAGCAGAAAAGAGAAGTATGACACCTATGACAGTGGAAAACCATATTGTCAACCTGATCAAAAACGGTAAGCTGAATGCGGAATCCATTTTATCGAAAGATGATATCCTTACTATTAAACTTTTTTACCGAAGACTCGATGATAAGAAGCTAAGACCTGTGAAGGAGCATTTCGGAGATCGGTTTTCTTATTACCAGATCAAGGTGGCACTAGCTGAGGAGTAGATCGTTTCTTAGAACCACATAAGACATCTAAAGACACATAAGAAAAATTTAGAAACTTATACGTCCTTTTGTTCCTGTGGTCTTATGTGGTTTACTTTTTTGAGTCATTCAACTAAAACAATGAGAATTTCAATTTTGTAGTAAGAAGTTCAAGGGCTTTCATGGCTTTTAGGGAATTGCCTTTTTTATTAAGCTGAGGGCTGAATGCAGCTACGCTGAATTTGCCGGGTAATACGGCTGCCACTCCTCCTCCCACACCACTTTTACCGGGAAGTCCTACCCTAAAGGCAAATTCTCCGGATTCATCATAGAATCCACAGGTTAGCATCAGCGAATTTATTCTTTGATTATGACTTTGCGATAGTATCTGACGGTCCGCAAAGATGCAATAACCGTCATTTGCAAAGAAGCTAAAAGACCTGGCTAGATCTATACAATTCATTTCTAGAGAGCAGGCATAAGTATATACATCCAATACTCTATCTATTTTATTATTAAAGTTATCATGGGCTTTTAAAAAATGAGCCAGCGCCATATTGCGGTCCGAATGGTCTATTTCGGATTGATGAACAAGTTTATTTACTTTGACAGATTTATGGCCGGTGATCTCATTAATAAAATCAATGATATCTTTCTCCGGGTTTTCATATTTTGAAACCAGTGCATCAGTTATAACAAGTGCTCCGGCATTGATAAATGGATTACGAGGGATGCCATGTTCATATTCCAGCTGGGCCACGGAGTTAAATGGGTTACCGCTGGGCTCAACGTTTACCCTGTGCCAAAGCTTACTTTTAAATACATGCATTACCATGGTGAGGGTATGCACTTTGGAAATACTTTGGATAGAAAATTCTTTTCGATAATCCCCCGCTCCATATATATTGCCTTCTAAATCTACTAAAGCCAATCCAAAAAGATCTGGATCTATATCAGCCAATTGAGGTATATAATCAGCTACTTTTCCTTTTAATTTCATTGAGGATACTTCATCATATACCTCATCGATCAATTCCTGATAGTCCATAAAAATTATATTATAAGTAAAGTTTAAATTTAAAGTATTAAATGGTAAGCAATGATTGTTCCTTTTGCTAAGTAAGAGGAGAGGAGCTTTCTCCAGTAAATATTTTACCTCAAAACAAAAAATACCGTAATTACGGTATTTTTAAAACCTTGGGAATTTTTACCTTTACATAGGGTGATTAAGCAACTTTTTCCACTTACATATTTTACTTACTAACTATAAAGGAGGTTTTTTTTATAAATTTTTTGACCTCCTTTTTTCTTTCTTTATTATCGAGTTTGACATCATTAAATCTCTCTTAAAGTCGCATACGTTATAAATATGCTTGGGGAAGTAGAAGACTTTAGTGTTATATTTTCAAATCAAAATTGAAGATTGGTATTCCAAAACCAAAATATACCGTAATCGGGGTATTTTTAATCAGTAAGAAAGCTTTACCTTTATAATAGGGTGATTAAGCAACTTTTTCGAATCAATATTTTACTTAGTAACTATAAAGGAGGCATTTTTCAAATTTTTTGACCTCCTTTTTACTATGTTTTAAATTTCACTCCACCAAAGCCATATTTTATCAATATTGCTTCCGCCGAATAGTCAACTAATATTAAGAGTTTGTGTTTGGACATAAGCCAAATATTGATTTTGCTGAAACATATAATATATTTCATATACCTTCTGTATATATATAAGTCCATTAAAATCTGAAAAATACCGTAATCGCGGTATTTTTATTATGTATATAAGCCCTATCTTTACAATAGGGTGATTAAGCAACTTTTTATGCTATGATTATTTATTAGAAACTTTAAGGAGGTGTTTTTTGAGTATTTTTTGACCTCCTTTATTATTCTTCCCATTTACCAAATTTACCCTCTTGATAATCCTGATAAGCTTCCATGATTTCTCTCTGAGAATTCATGACAAAGGGGCCTTGAGCTACTATAGGCTCATCAAAAGGTTTGGCATGCCCAAAAATGATATAGGAATCTTCCTTAGCCCCAATTAATAGATCACCTCCCTCATCTGAGAATTCCACTAAATTTCTTTTTGCTATATTTTTCCCATTGACTTCTACTGTACCTCTTACTATATAAAAGAATATGTTTTCACCCTGGGGTATGACTTTGGTGAACCCGCTGCCTTTTTTCATAGATATAGTGCTCAGAAATATCGGAGATAGAGATTCAAAAGAACCTGTATGCCCATTCCACTCTCCGGCTAATAACTGCACATTTATATTATTGCTATCCAGAGTGAAACTAGTAATTTCACTTTTCTGCAGTCCCACATAGTTGGGTTCCACCATCTTGTGTTTGGCAGGTAAATTCAGCCAGAGCTGTAATATTTCCAGTTCCCCTCCATTTTCTTTAAATTTGGAGGAACTAACCTCTGCATGGATAAGACCTTTTCCTGCAGTCATCCACTGTATACCTCCTGACTCTATCACTGACTCATGACCTCCAGAGTCTTTATGCATGATGTCACCTTCTAAGATAAATGTGACTGTCTCCATACCCCTATGTGGATGGGGACCGAAAGGTAGACCATTGTTTCCCTTGGGATATATCTGATGACCGTGATGATTTAAAAATAGAAATGGATCTATGTGCCGAAGTTCAGCGGAAGGTATTGGGCTATATGTAATAAGATCAGCTATGGGTCTCAGAGCTGCTGTATGGATTTTCTTAATCTTTAGCATAAAGTGGTGTAGTTTCTATTTATTTACCTTTTATATGCCCTAATTGTTTTATTAAAAGGCATAAAAAAAGCTTGAAGTTTATTCAAGCTTTTTTTTATTATTTTAGCCAGGCTAGACTAATTTCATCTGGTGTCTTCATCCTATCGGCCAGTCTCATATATCTAGAAGCTAGTCCTGAGAGATATTCCTGCGCTTTGGAGGCCACATCATTAAGACCTGTTTTTGATTCTACTTCCCAAAGTTTAACCAAATGGTCTATAATTCTAGCATAATCCCACCCAGTATATACGCCAATTTTTTGTGTAATGGCAGAAAACTGATTATACAAAGATGGATTAGATCCGCCATCTCCCATCAATACCGCAGGCATTACTATCTGTTTACGCATCATCTTTTCGAAAGCGATCATAGCACCACTTGGATCTATATCAAATATTTGTGACATAAAAGACTTATAAGCTTTTTCATGTCTTGCTTCATCTCCGGCTATTGTCTTACAAATCCTAGACAGTACATCATCTCCTGCCTTATCTGCAAGTTTACCTGTATTTACGTGGGAAACTTTAGTAGCTCTTTCTTGGAAGGAGGTATAAATTATGGCCTGATAAGGATCTTGTTCAGATCGTGGATCAAAACCATTGTATATCAATCGGTGTATCGTTTGTTCTACTTTTTTCATATCAGCCCTTCCGGACAGATATAGATATTTATTGAGCAGATCTCCGTGTCTATTTTCTTCGGCAGTCCAGGCTTTTGACCACCTCACCCATCCGGAAGGACTCAATAGATTACCTTCAGGATTTATTCCTTCTAATAGATTAAAATAAGTTTGATAGCTGGGAAGTGCTTCCTCAGTGATCATGTTTCCTATCAATGAGGTAATAACAGTATCCGGGATGGCGGCGCATCTTTCCTGCAGTAATTTCACTTGGTCCAATGCGTCTGGCTGGGACATGTCTGGAAGAAAATCTGTTGGCTGCCAGCAATCATCAGGATCAACCAATACGGTATCTACCGTTTTGCCCACGAAATCATCTAGTTGGCTAATGACTTCTATATTTTTTTCTAATTCGTAATTAGGTGTTTGAGTTTTCATATTCTATCAATTTTCCCTTAGCTGACGGCTAAATATGTCGGGTTTTAATACTAGCTGCATATTAAACTTCAGGCGTTAGGTGGTGATTCATGCCTACCAATTATTTTATCCAGCAATTTAAGGATAATTAATAATTAGCTCATGCTAAAAACCGGAATAAATATTCTGGTTTCGCTCTAATAAGTTAACTTATATGCTACTACTTTGTTTTTTTGAAAGGTAGGAACTAACAAAATTCGGTCCTCTTTTATATACCCGATATCAGCAGTATTGCTTTTTTCCTCTTTAGTATCCAGTATTTTATGCTCTTGCTCTCCATCTATTACATAAACCTCACCTTGCCATCTACTTGCAAGCCATTTTTGACCTTCGAGATATTCAAGACCATCACCCCCTGTAACGTTAGCATTGATTATTTCAAAACCGCCATCCTTATCATATTTTTTTAATCCCTCTCCATCCAGACCAAACATAACTCCATCATTATTAAATTGCAGTCCATTTATGTTGGTTTGATTTTCTGCTATTGTTACTACCTGTCCGTCTTCTATTTTATGGATTTTCCCCTTTCTCATATCTGAGAAGTAAATGTGATTCCCGTCAGTAGCAGCATCATTTAAAAATTCCGCACCCTGAACTGGATATCTTTTCACTACAGCAGCAGTAGCTATGTCAATTTCTAAAAGTTCGTCTATATCAGTCACGAATAATGAACCGTCTTTTATAGCCATACCCTTAGGTGCATTAAGACCTTGCACCCAATTCCTGTTCACTATATTTCCTTCTTTATCTATAATAGAAATAGACCCTACTCCATCCTTTTCTGTGCCATCTCCTTCAATATTTGATACAAATATCTGATCTGAATTTTTATCATATAAGACTGATTCACATGTAGTGAGCGTATCTTTTGTTTCCCATAAAAAGGTCAAAGAGGGATTGTCTTCCTCTGCTAAAATTTCAGATTTGCCAGTTTCTTTTTGGCTACAATAGGTGAAAGTAAAGATTATAGCCATAAGACTAAAAGGAATAAATTTGTCTGTCATTTTCATAGGTTTAAAATGTATGGTGTATATATACTAAGATACTTAATTCTTTTTCATAATCCATCTTAATGGTTTAAAAGGGTATTAATGATTAGTTTGAAGACTAGGGATCAACCGCTTATAAATTTTTATTTCCTTATGAAGTTGGTATGTTTTATATTGAATTTTTTTATAAGAACCTTAAAATTTTCAACACATTTAATATGATATCTAATAAAATCAATAGTTTAATAAGTGCCTTTATGGTTTTTGGTCTTTTACTTGGTTGCTCTCAAGCGCCTGCAGATCAGGAAGAAGACTATAAAAATATGTCAGATGCAGAAAGGTTAGAGGCTGCAAAAAAGATGGCGCAGGAATTTATTATGGTGGATGGCCATGTGGATCTGCCTTATAGAATGAAAGTAGGCGGGTTTACCCTTCAGCGGGAAATGCTGGATGTCTCAGAGAGAACTGATGGGGGAAATTTTGACTATCCTCGAGCCAAAGAGGGTGGACTAGATGCACCTTTTATGTCCATATATATTCCTGCCAGCTATCAGGAAAACGGTGGAGCGAAAGTCTTTGCCGACTCCCTTATCAAAATGACTGAAAGAATTGCCCATTCATGGCCAGACAAATTTGCCATGGCTTATTCCCCCGATGATATAAAAAGAAATTTTGAAAAAGGGTTGATATCTCTGCCTATGGGGATGGAAAACGGTGCTCCTCTAGAAAGTGATATTGCCAATGTTAAGTATTATTATGACCAGGGCATCCGGTACATCACTTTAACCCATGGCAAAGATAACCTTATAGGTGATTCTTCTTATGATGATGCAGCCACCCATGGTGGGCTAAGCGAGTATGGAGAAGAAGTAGTATTGGAGATGAACCGTATAGGGATAATGGTGGATATCTCTCACGTGTCAGATAATACTTTTTATGATGTTTTGGAAATCACTTCTGTTCCGGTAATAGCCTCTCATTCTTCAGCAAGGAAATTCACTCCAGGTTTTGAACGTA
This sequence comes from Anditalea sp., assembly GCA_035461405.1. Lineage (GTDB taxonomy): Bacteria > Bacteroidota > Bacteroidia > Cytophagales > Cyclobacteriaceae > Anditalea. The sequence continues at coordinate 63,858 of DATHVH010000323.1, read as the reverse complement.
ATATGGATGATGATATGATCAGAAAGCTGGCAGAAAACAAAGGAGTCATCATGATAAATTTTGGGGGGAGTTTTATTGATGGTGATTATCAGCAAAAAACCAGCGAAGTACGTGAACATATGGTCAACTGGCTAGCAGAAAATGATTTAAGTAGAAGTGATCCTGAGGCCAGAGCTTACATTAGTGAATATACCGCTAAGCATAATCCCTTTCCTGATGTCACTAAAGTAGCGGATCATATAGACCATGTAGTATCTATTGCAGGCATTGAATATGTAGGTCTGGGTTCGGATTATGATGGAGTGGGGGACTCTTTGCCCACAGGTCTGAAAGATGTATCCATGTATCCAAATCTGATAGCAGAATTACTTAAACGAGGATATAAAAAGTCAGATATAGAAAAAATCTGCAGCGGGAATATTTTTAGAGTTTGGAATGCAGTAGAAGATTATGCCAGACAGGCGGGATAATTATTAAATTTAAGGAGCAGACAAAGTTTGCTCCTTTTTACTTTTAATTTTATAGATTTTTATAAGTTCTTCATGGTCCTTATACCCTAGTTCTTCTTGATATTTTAAGCGAAAAAGTGCTGAAATTTTCCTGATATTTTTTTATATTGCTTTAGCTTCACTTGGTATAATTTATGTTTTATTTCATGCCAAAAAAGAGTCATGTGGAAAGGTAGGTCATGAGGGAATATTTAATTTTACATCCAGATTATTTTGTGCTTATAATCATCTGTGGCATCATGGTCATCAGAGTCATCATGCTGATAAGCAAAGGTGGCTATGGAGATGATGATGATAAGGGTGATGATGGAGACGAAGGGGAGGACAATGATCCGGTATTAGATCTTCCACCGGGCATCGATCTGCCTATCGAAGAGGACGAGTTATCTATTAGGTAATCCTATTTCTTAAGTAAATACCAATCATTTGGATCAATTACGGGTACAGTTTCACTTTTTATAGTGGTTGGTTTATCGGACAAAGTGTGTTTTTTTATTCCATCTGAAGTTTCTATCTCTACAGGTAGGCTGATATGGGTCATCCTAATATCATATCTGCCTCTACTTTTTTTATTGATTTTAATTTCAGGTATATCTATAGTGTATAGATAAAGGTTAAAAAATTCTTTAAGATCCTTATTGCTATAATTTTTTACAAAATCGATTAGGTCAGCAGTAGTGACTCTATTTTGATATATAAACCGCTCATCATTTGCCATAGCCTTAAGCATAGGAAAAAACACCTCATCACCTAATAAAAATCTTAGAGAATGAATGATATAGGCGCCTTTAGTATATATTTCTCCATGATAAGCTTCTTCAGCAGTGGCATGATCAGGTGCTACTATAGCTTGCTGGTGGTGAATGTTTCGTTTTTCAGATCTGGCCTTTTCCCTATATGCCTTTTCTCCATCGTGTTTTAAGAAATAGAGCCAGTCTCCATAGGCGGTAAGACCTTCATGAATCCAAAAGTGGGCCCAGTCATTTACGCTAACTTTATTTCCCCACCATTCATGGCCAAGTTCATGGTGAAGCAACCAATCGTACCATGTGTCACCCATTCTTACAAATTGAAAATTATTGCCATATCCATTTATAGTCTGGTGCTCCATGCCCAAGTATGGGGTTTCGACTACTGCTATTTTATCCTCTGGAAATGGGAATTCCCCGAAATAATATTCATGTGTTTTCGTACTGTTTTCCAATACACTTAATAATAATGGAGCTTTATCATTATTTTCTTCCAATACATACACCATCATTGGTATAGCATTACCCTCAATTGAAAAGTATTCCTTCTCTTCTTTATGGAATATTCCAAGAGTAAAATTTATATTATAATTGTTTATAGGATAATTGGTAGTCCAGTGGTAGGTAATTTTATTTTCTGTTTTCTCAGTTTTGGCCAACCTGCCATTTGAAGCTATAAAATAGGGTGAAGGGGCTGTCAAGTAAAGGTCTACGCCCATAGAAGGTTCACTGGAAGGGTGGTCCTTGGCAGGCATAAAAATTTTCGCACCTTCATTTTGGGATGATAGTCCCATCCAATAGTTGTCATTTTCATCTTTCTCCCAGGTAAATCCTCCAGACCAGGGCGGGTTAGTTGCAATAGGGGTTTTGCCCCCATAGTAAATTTTAGCTTCAGTGGCACATCCATCCGGGATGTAAATATCAAGTAAATCATTGGCATGAGAGAATTTCACTTCTTCATCGTAAATTTCAACTTTCTTTACTTTATACTCATTGATGAGATTGAGCCTTAAAGTATCCAATCTGCCTTCACAGTTAATTTTTACCAGATTTGAACCGTGAATTTCCTGAGTTTCCGGAAAGAATTCTAATGATAAAGTGTATCTCTCCACTTCATATCGTGCCTGCAGTGGATCTATTGGCCCGCCCCACGTATAGGTATTGGATTGTCCAAATGTTATAGTAGTAATTAGAAACCCTATTAGAAGAAATGGAAGTTGTTTCATCTTTATCGTTTTTGAAAAGATAAGCAATTTGGATCAAAAATGCTTGTTGACCACCTTCTTAAGCAATAAAGGATAATCGCTGACCAATATATCTGGGTTTTTGCTATTAATAAAATCAATATAAGTATTTCCATCACCCTGGTGTGCCTGCTTATCTAGCTCTCCCATAGTATCTGTAATGATAGGAATTCCGGCAGATTTCACTTCTTGATAAAGGTAAGTGTCAGCTGATTTATTTATATATCCGATTAAAAAATCTGAACCTGTGAATAAATCCGAGAAATAATCGATGTCAGATTTATCTTGGATGAGAGCAGATATGAGAAATGATTTTGGATAAGAAATGGCTTCTTTTGTTCTCTCTCTGCTAAAGGTAAGCAACATCACCCTATCCATCAGCTCTAGCTCCTCTACTTCGGCCATTACTTTGGCGACTGGTGCTGATTTTACATCCAGCATCAGGTAGGCTCCATTTTCCTTTGCCCAATAAAGAGCCTCTTTAAAAGTAGGTAAAGGTTCTTTTGTTCCATTCAGGTGGGCACTATCCAATATATCGCTATCAGTTTCTATTATCTTTCCTTTTTTATCTGTGGTCCTGTCAAGGGTTTCATCGTGAAGCAAATACAATTTACCATCCTTACTTTCCATAATATCTATTTCATGAAGTAAAATCCCCTCAGTTAAGGCTTTAGTCATCGACAAAATACTATTTTCCTCTTCCCCTAATACACTGACTCCTCTATGGGAGCTAATTGTGATACTGTTCTGAAGGATGGCTTCTTTTAAGGATTGACTAAAGCCTAGTGTTTGAAATAGGATAAATATAGATAAAAAGGTAAGAGCAGCTTTATTCAAGTTGAGCATGATTAAAGGACCAATTCATAGTACTGTTCCATCACAGATACGCCAAAACTTTCACTGTACTTTTCTTCCAGTAGCTCAAAGCCGTGGGTAAGATACAAATGTTTAGAAGCTGGAAGTTGATCTGTGGTCCATAGGTAAATTTTTTGATAAGATTGTGCCTTAGCAAAGTTAATGCATTGAGAAATCAAATATTTTCCCAGACCGATATTCCTATATAATGGATGAATGAGAAAAAAACGCAATTGCGCTTCACCATTACCTCTACCTATTAACAATATTGATCCAATAATTTTACCATCATGTTCACATACCCATATCTTATCTTTATGAGTATCATAATTACTATAAAATTCGGAAAAAGCCCCTGCTACATAGCTTTCAAAACTTATCCCAAAGCCAAATTCCTGATGATACAGAGTGCCGTGTAAATAAGTGATCATACCGATATCTCCAGGATTCAGAAACGATCTGATGGTGATATCCTCTGTGGAAAGCCTTTTCATGAACTGGCTTAATCTTCCATGATGTTATGACTATCCAACTGTTCTTGTACCCAGTCTAAATATTTAGAGAGTAAAAATTCATTCCACTTTCTCTTGTATTCTTGTGAGCTTTCTACGAGAAATCGGAAATTAGAGGCAGGCTTGCTTTTCGCCAATGCATTGAAAAGTTCTTCCTGAAAATTTTTATCCTTCACATGGCGGTCTGCAAAGTCTTCCATGATCAGACTTTCATGGTGGGGTTCCATCCGTATAAATTCCACATAGTTATCCGGATTTTCTTCGATTTCATCTAAAATGTCTTCCTCTTCTGGAGTAAGGTCATAGCTAAAATGATCTTCATCATCGGGCATGGAATACATTTTTTTGGAATCAATTTCATAGAAACAAATCAAGCCTTTGATTAACAATCCGGCGATTTTCTCTTTTTGAGCTTTATCTAGCGATAGCATTTTCTAAAGAATGGTTGAAAATTTCAAGAAAAATAAGGAGTTCAAAAACAAAATCAAATCGGTTAGCTATTTATAAAGAATTTTTTTTAAATATTAACGGATAACAAGCCATTTATGGGTTTTTATCTATAGCCATTTATGGGTAAAATAATAATCTATAGCCCTGGAGGAATGACCTTAATTTTTAAAAGAGGAAAACAATGCTGGGTACCATTGGTTAATAAATGATTCATATTTATCCCTAAAACTGATAAATGTCTTCTTTATTCTTTCTAATAATTAAAATGATTTAAAAATTCTATTGATATCTTTACCATTGAAACCCTATTAGAAAATATTAAAGTTACCTCTGACCCACTTCTTACTTTCAGATATTGATTGAAGTTCAATAAAATAAAGAGGTAAACTTCATTTTGCAATAAGTATTTACTATTTGCTATGTTTAACATCTACATGGAGCATTGAATAAAAACTTAAAATAAAATTCTGAAAAATAATAAAATATGAAAAGTTTTATAACATTATTTTTTATTTTCGAAATCATTTAAATAAAAATTTTGTTATAATTATAATCGCCCGAAATTAGTAGAATTACCCTTATTACCTATGAGCCAATCCATTAAATTTATAGATTCAAAAAATTCCCTCTTCTTTAATACGCTTAGAAAACGAGTAGAAAATTATTTTGTATCAAATAATATTTCCAAAAAAGCCAATGCAGCAATGGCTATCAAAACGGCTGTGTACCTTGTTTTCTTTGTAGGGTTCTACGTACTTATCTTGACTGAAGTATTTTCTATATGGGTATCTCTACTAATGGCAGTGGGTCTTGGTATGACTATGGCCTTTATAGGATTTAATATTTGCCATGATGCCCTTCATGGATCTTATTCTTCAAAAAATTGGGTTAATAAATCATTGGGCTTTCTGTTTAACATCATTGGGGCTAATGATTATGTCTGGAACATTACCCATAATCAAATTCATCACACTTATACCAATATTGTGGGTCATGATGGGGATCTGGAGGTAGCGCCGGGAATGGTTAGGGTTTCTCCCAGTGAGGAAAAGAAAAGCATACATAAATTTCAGCATATCTATGCATTCTTTCTATATTCCTTGGCTTCTATGTCTTGGTTTTTTAGAAAGGATTATCTTAAGTTTTTTCAAAAGAGCATAGGAAAGCACCAAAATAAGCATCCTAAAATCCAGTATTTTAACCTCTTCTTTTATAAATTTATTTATTATAGTCTGTTCATCATCATACCATTAGTGGTAATGGATATTACTTGGTGGCAGTTTGTCATCGGCTTTTTGGCTATGAATTTTGCAGAGGGTTTAGTTTTAGGTTTGGTTTTTCAATTGGCCCACCTTGTGGAACAAACTACCTTGCCTGAGCCAGAGGAGCATGAGAATATAGAGGAAGCTTGGGCTGAGCACCAACTTAGGACTACAGCTAACTTTGCCAGAAAGAGTAAAGTGGCTACCTTCCTTTGCGGAGGCTTGAATTTTCAGGTGGAACATCACTTGTTTCCGAAAATTTGCCATATTCATTATCCTGCTATTTCGGAAATAGTGAAAGAGACCGCTATACAGCATGACTTGCCATATCATGAAAATGAAACTTTCTTTCTTGCACTAAAGTCACATTATAATTTCTTAAAAAAGGCTGGGAGCGCGGAAAAAATTGAAGTACCTGAAGAGCAAATAGCTGTAGAGGCATAAATATTCCCACACTAAGGATTTCATCTTAATTAATAATAGATAAGACCCGGGAATAATATTTTCGGGTTTTATTACTTTCTGGACCTACATGGGAATTTTATTTTTTTTCTAAAACCATGCGGTAGTGATCCATAATGCCTTTTTCAAAACATAGTTTATTGGGGCTAATCTTAAATACTGTTACCCGGTGTTGAAATTCTTTATCAGTAAAATATAGGGGCAGTAGGGATAGATATAGCAGATATTTTTTCAGATTAAATTTTCTAAACCTCTTCCTCCATTGGTTGATCGTCTCTATGTAATCTAATCGGCCACTGCTGCTTGAGATTAATTTAAAATTTGGTTTAGCACAATTTAAGATCATATCATTTCCATATGGAAGCCATGACCCAGGGAATTGCTTTACCATTAATGCAAGAAGGTGTGGAGGTGTACCCTGAGGGGCATTGATATCCATATCCTCAAAATCTATCATATTCTCCCCAAATGTCATAGTTTGTAAATATAGACGACCTCCTTTGGGTAACAGGTCATTTACTGTTTGGAAAAAATCTGAATAAATTTTCTCTTGATTACCTGCCTGCCACTCTTCAATAGAACAAAAATGTTCAAAAGCTCCCACACTGGCTATTGCATCAAAAAAACCAAAATCTGCAGGTGAAATTTTTCTACAATCTTTAAGGTAAACCTCCAAACCATTGTTCCGGCATGCTGATAACTGACCTTTGGATAATGTAAGTCCTATACCTTTGGCTCCGTGATCTTTTACAAATTTTAAGAAAGGGCCCCAGCCACACCCCATGTCGAGTACTTTATTTCCTTTTTGTATGTGTAGACTATCATACATAAATTGATGCTTTGCTCTTTGGGCTTCTTCAAGAGTGAGAGAAAAATCACCGTTATACATAGCTCCACTGAAATCCCCATTTTCTCCTATGCTTAGTCTAAAAATTTCGTCAATGGTAGAATAGCTAAAATCTAAGTCGTGTTTGCTTGCCATCGATCAGGGATTTAATGTGAAAACTACATAGTTACTAATTAAAAATTATTCTAATAAAAATAATTGTGACAGAGGTACTATAGTGCTACGTAAAATAAATAGTATACATATAAATTCGTAAAATATAGCAAAGGCTAAGATTTTGACTTAAGCCTTTTGCTATATAAATATAATTAAAATTTGTAAGATTTTTATGGTCAGTTTTTTCTGGCATATAATGCCTCCAGGGCATTGGTCAGGTATGCAAAGGGAGCATTCCAGTTAATGGCAATTTCATTTGAAGCATAGGAGCAGGTTTCGTCAATGTATGATTCATCCGGTATACTGCTGGGATAATCGCATTTATCCTGCTGACCAGGATTAGGCCCGCCTACTATAAAACCTGGAACTGGCGCCTTATCCGGCTCGGCTTCCGATGGTCTATGGTGGGGATAAAGAGGTGTCTTAGAGCCATAGCCTGTTACAAAGCTGTATCCCGTGGCATTTCTCCCTAAGATATAATCAAGATTACTAAGTGCCGCTTCGAGATATTCTCTATTTTCATTTAATAGGTATGCCTGAATCAATAAAATACCTTGATTAGCAGCATTCGAGTTACTCCCCCAATTAAAATTTTCAGCACTATATCCCATTACAGTTTGAAAGCGGGATTTTTTCTTTGCTTCTAAATATTTATCAGCTTGTGTAATGAGAAGACTCTTTATTTGCTCTACGAGTGGTCCCGGTAAATTATTCAGTTCGGTTCGATGTCTTAAGAGAGAATAATATCCCAGCCAGCTTACGTTACTCCAGGTAGGCAGTTTGAACTGATCAGAAGGAACTGATATGTCTTCTAGATAGGATAAATTATGTGTACTAATGTATAATTCAGAAGCGGCCCATATCCATTCATCCTCGGCACTTTTATCCCCATAGGCCCCTGTTTGGATTTGTGGTGAATGCTCTTTATTCATTTCATCCTGTCTGTAGAGTATATCTGGATATTTCTTAGCCCATCCCCAAGCCATTTCAGCGGCCTTAAGACATTCTATGGCAAGATCTGGATTGAATTCCTTAAATACCCTATTGGCCTGAGCCATTACTGCTGCAAAATCTAAGGTAGCTGTAGTGCTTTTGGCCACCATATATCTTTGATTAGTGGCCTCATGGGGCATTACCATCCCTTCAAACTCTGCCGTAGTTAGTTTATGATATACTCCTCCATCATTTGGATCTTGCATTTTTAGCATCCACTTTAGGTTCCAGAGTATTTCATCTAGCAGATCTGGGATTTGATTATCGGATTCAGGTATATTTAAATTCTGTTGTTTAAAATAATCTGGAAAATCTTCATAAACAGATAATAAGGTCCCCATGGTGATGCCGCTATTGACTATGTACTTATTGTAGTCACCGGCATCATACCAGCCCAAAGGAGCAGATACTATAGTACCTTCTGGTCTTTGGGCAGATGCTGCAGAGGCATGAATCATCACTTGATCATCTGGATGGCCTTCAGGTCGGGCCCATTGATCTGCATGTTTTTCCTCGAGTGAAGTAGATGCTCTGTTAAAATAAAATGCTTTGATTGATCCTTTTGCTAGGTTTTCAAATACGCTTTCTCCGATAGTAAAAGGAAAAGATTTACCAAGAGATGGAACGACCAATCTATAAACCCCTTTTTCAGTAAAAGCTGAAAAATCAGCAATCCGGGTTTTTTTATCCGAATAATCTGCAGAAAAAGGCTCCGATAGCGTGCCTTCATAAACAATGGTGTTTCCATCCGCCTTTGTAAGGTGAAAAGCACCTTGAGCCGATTCAGCTGGAATGGCGGCAAATTTTTTGGTACCCGGATAATACCCGATCTGGTTAATTTTTATTTGGTCAGTTTCACCTACATTATTGCTTAAAGTATTTTGCTGACACGAGATCATAAATCCCGCAGTTATTCCTAAAAGAAGGTTAATGAATTTTTTCATATGTTTATAATAGTTTTTTAATGGCCATAACTTGTCCCGTATCGAAGGTTGGGATGGAATCTCTCATTCTTTATAATCTGCTTCTATTACTCAGCCTCATGCCTGTCTGCCTTCAGTCAGGCTCGATTTCATATCGTTGTATTTTTTTTAAATGTAAATGGTAAATGAAACATTTATTGAGCTGTCCTATATACCGCTACAGGAAAATGGTGTATTCCTAGGTATAATTTATCATTGATAATCAAAGATTTATTTATATCGCCCCTTAATTTAAACCCAGAAAGATATTGAGGTATATAGCTATAATTTAAATTTTCATTGGCCCTAAGTAATATGCCGTGATTAGCATCCATTTTACCGATTTTTATTCTAGAATGATTGCTATTTCCAGCTATGAATATATCTTTCTGCCCTTTCTCAGAAGTTATTGCTGTAATGGAAGCAACCGGTGCCATCTGAACTTCGCGGGGTAGAGGTGAGGAAATGAATTTACCATCTCGAAAGGTAAATAACATTGTTTCTAAAGTATTTACTTCTAATATTTCTGCGTTATTCAATTCTTCCTTTGTTAATATCTGTTCCATAGTGGCATCAGCATATTGTCTGTAGGTAGGAAATTGAGCTTTTTTTCTATACATCTGAGCAGTCAGTTCATCTCGGGAAAGATATGGATATCTCTTACCATTGAGATAAAAGGAAAGTAAAGGATCAACCGAGCCATTATTATCAAAATCCGCAAAATGCATTTGCATAGTTTGATCTTTGCTAGCCTTGTATTGGGAATTTAAACCAAGGTTTCCTACTACTAATTCTAACTTTCCATCTCCATCCAGATCTTCTATCAAGATACTTTTCCAGAGTCCAGTATGATTTTCACTGAAATATTGATCAGTTACATTTTCCAGTTTAGCGCCTGAAACACTTAATATTATTATAGATGCCCACTCGGAGGCTATAATAAGTTCTGAATTGCCATCATTGTTTATATCTATGGCAACTGCATCATTGATACGTTTAAGCGACGATAGCAGGGGCCATTCATTTCCTTCTACAGTTATGAATGTTCCATTGCCCTGATTTAGTAATACGTAACTTTCATCTGACTCCGGAAATCTTCCGGGCACATAAGTTCCCCCAATAAATAGATCGATATGGCCATCTTTGTTAAAATCTATAGGAACAGCTACCGAACTACTGCTATATCTTGCTGGTAAGCTACCTTCTGGGCTTTTAGTAAAATTTCCGGTTCCGTCATTTATATATAGTTCATCCCTTAATTTATGGTCTCCACTTTTAAATTGGTGATAGCCACCTCTTACTACATATAGGTCTAAATGGCCATTTTGATTTGCATCGAAGAAAGCTGCATGGACATCCACTGCTTCCTCATCATATTCATCAAAAGCATCTCTTGATTCCCTAAATTCACCATTTTTATTTTGAAGAAAAATCTTTCCTGCCTGTCCTAGTCCTCCTCCCAAAAAAATATCTTCCAGACCGTCCCCATCTATATCCGCTTTAATAAGAACAGGCCCTTTTGCACTGAGATTTTCCATGAGCTGGGTCTGCCTTTTAAAATCGTTGAAAATGGTATTATGATGAATCATTTCATTATCGGTTGGCTCTCTCTGCCATAATGGTGTTTGCGTAATTTTGGATTTTTGTGGATTACTAGCATTTGCTTGGGACAAGATGAGACGACTATTGCTTTCCGGGTTATAGATGACTTCTGAAGACCCATTTAGCCAGTTAATTACTAATGAGTCTATCTTTTTCCATTCCCCTAAACCAAAATGGAGCACAGGACTCACATTTCCCTGGTAACCTCTATAGGGATTCTGATCGAGTAACTGGATATGTCCATCAGCATATAAAGTTACTCTTGACCCCAGTCCTTGGGTGTTTTTATCTTCACCCTTTAATTCTATTTGTAGATAATTGGTTTTCTGTGATTCACGTGCATTATTTTTATAGATAAAAGCGGACTGATTAATATTATTAACTACCAGTTCCAAATCACCGTCATTGTCCAGATCTACATATACTGCCCCATTACTATTGCTGAGTTGATCGAGTCCCCAAGCAGTTGCTGTATTAGTAAAACTCAGATCCCCATGGTTTTCAAAAAGGTAATTTTGCAAAGGAGTGGCGGGCATAGAATTAATCAGTTCCATTAATCCAGCTTGCGTAACTTTCTGGTTTTTAAGATATTCTTTTCGATTATTTATAAAATCCAGATTAGTTAGATCTTTGAGAAAACCATTGGATACAAATAAATCTTTTCTCCCGCTATTATTAAAATCTGCAAAAAGAGGTGCCCAACTCCAGTCTGTATTGGATATTCCAGCCAGTTGCCCAATTTCGCTAAAAGTGCCATCTCCGTTATTCATCTGCAGCATATTGCGCATATATTGATGATGAAGGCCTACTTTCACAAAGAGGTCAAAATGATCATTGTTTTCCGGGCTGAAAAGTAGTTTTTGTCTCCTATTATCCTCAGGAAGCATGTCGAGGGTGAAGATATCCATGAGCCCATCATTATTAAAATCTGCTATATCCATACCCATAGCATATAGGCTGGTATGCCCGATTTGTTCTGATATTTGATCCGTAAATGTACCATCACCATTATTGATGTATAGATAGTCGGGGGAAGAGTAATCATTGGCTATATAGATATCGGGATATCCATCGCCATTTACATCAGCCACACTTGCACCCAGGCCATAGCTCAAGGGAGAGCCGCTCAGTCCGACTTGATCAGATACATCTTCAAAACTTTCTCCCTTGTTTCTATAAAGCTTAGTACTCATATCAGGATCTATCTCCTGTAATCTTTTTCTGAAATTTGATTCATCGAGATTGCTATACAATTCAGGATTATGCTGTAATAATAAAAGATCTAAATCACCATCTAGATCGTAATCAAAAAATAAAGCTGATGTACTATATCCTGGGTCATCTATTCCATATGCTTTTGCCATTTCTTCAAAATATGGAATCCCCTGCTCGTCTGGTCCCTGGTTTACGAACAACTGATTTCTCCGTGCATCAGTGGGTAAATTACCTGAATAGCACACATAAATGTCCATCAGCCCATCACCGTTTATATCTACCATTACAGCCCCAGTGGTCCAGTGATCCTCCCGACCTGCTGTACCTGTAGCAAGGGTAATATCCTGAAATTCTAAGTTGCCTTTATTTAAATAAAGTTTATTGGCAGTCATATTTCCGGTAAAAAACAAATCCATTAATCCGTTATTGTTAACATCTCCCACGGCTACACCACCTCCATTATAGAAATACTGATATGTAAGAATATTAGCCAATGCCGTTTCCTTTATCGTATTATTGAATTGTATACCTGACTGTTCAGGGGGTACCAATTCAAACAATGTTGGATTATCTATCGCTGGTTCAGTACAGGACCAAAGACAAGCTATTAAGCTTAAGCTTAAGGATATGGATATGGATATGAATTTGATCATTTATTGACAAACTAAATAAGTATTATAGACTTAGAGCAGCCAAAAGCTGCTCCATGAATAATATAAAACCCTTTAATTATATGAGAACATTTGCACTTATATTATCATTAAGGTAACACTGCGCGTACTATTCTGATATTATCTATACCCACACTGGCTCTTATATCATTTCCTGTGGTATTCTGGATTAGAATTCTTAGCTGCTTTACCCCTCCCGGGTCCCCAGCCAAGAAATCAGCATAGGTGTTTAATCGAGTGTTTCCATTAGTAAGCTGTGTCATATTAGCCGAAAAGGTGTACCAACTTCCATCGGTAGTTCTTGCAAACTGGTTTACAGGAATCAAGAAATCCAATTCATTGCCATTATTATCGGGATACCAGATCTGTACTGATAATCCTTCTATGGATTCCGCACTGCTAATAGCCAATTCAAATCGAATATCAAAGTTGGCGGCAGCTGCTGCCGGATTATAAAGGTTGGCAGGAGCTGAAGGAAACATCTGTTCTCCACTCCAGGCAGCCAGATTGATGACTTTATCATTATTCCATCCCCAGTTGGCAGGAAATGCTTGATTCATGCCACCAAAATTTCCGTCAAGAGCGGATATGCCGGGCTGAGATGATCGTATCATATCACCCGAAATTCCCCAGCCCCAATCCCATGGCCAATTTAGCACACCAGGGGTATCAAAATCAGCTACCATTCCTAGACCAGAATAAATCTGGGTATTCCGATTAGTAGCCGAAGCACCACTTCTAGATACTACTACTATATTTGCATTTTCTGTAAAATCCAATCCCTCAGGAACCGTTACATTAAGCGTATTTCCAGCAGCGTTGGTTTGGATACCAGAAGTGACATATACATCTTCTCCCGGGAAATAAACCGTATCCACAAAGTAAAAATATCTACCATATAAGGTAAGCTGATCACCAGTACTTACATATTGGTTTTTTACCTGCAGTACCTGAGGAGCCGGAGGCAGTGTTTGGAAATCATAGGTAGTTTCCCCCGCTCTGGTTACCAGTCGGAGTTTATTCACTACATCTGGATTAGTAGCTACGGTAGGGACAGAGTCGCTGATCTGTACAATAACTGTATTATTGGTCACATAGGCCGGATTTACTCCGAGGGGGTGATCATTAAGATAAACTTCGAGTGTGGTGCTTAGATTATTTCCGAGTATAGCTAAGGTACTACCGAGTGTTGCACTCACAAAAGAACTGTCAGCAGTAGTAGGATTTGTATTTCTTATCCTTTCGATAATCGGTGGGGCAGAAGTGTCAAATTCATCTTCCGTACATGATGCCATGCTGCCCATAATCAGCAGCATAACAAAAGCTGAAAGAAGGCCATGATGGCTTTTTAGTTGAAGAAATATATTTTTCATAAATGTCATTTTTTTAGGTTTGTGAAATTACCTTGCTACAGTCTATTGGTTAAAGTTGTAAGGTACTGGTGCTTTCCTAAGATTAGGTGCTCTAGATAATTCCACTGAAGGGATTGGAATTCTAAAATTGCTGGAATTGACCGGAAAGTTTCTAGGTGTATTATCCGAATCAGGAATTACGATCTCCCAAAGAGAGGGATTAGGTATCTGGTCTGGGTAAATCCTGAAAGTACCCCTATCTTGGTTGGCCAATATCTGATATGCCCTGTTAGCATCATAATAATGCAACTTTGTAAACTCATACCATGCCTGTCCTTCCATAGCAAATTCCATTATCCTCTCATGGAAAATATCTTCCCAGGTAATGCTTGATTTAGCATTAACCCCCGCTCTTTGTCTCACCAAATTGTAGTATGTCAAAGCTTCTCCAGGATTAACATCCAAGATAGCTTCTGCATAAGTTAGGTAGACATCCGCCAATCTAAGGATATAGGTATTGATTTCCGTACCCTGCTGTACTACCCGGCCATCATTGTCTTCCGGTCTTCCTACTACATATTTTTTCACCCATGCACGAGTGTTATATACCCTTCCGGCTTCCTCACTTCGTGCCGGTACTCTAAGCTGCTGAGGAGATCCCCCTGGAGGCACCTGGGTGATATATGGGTAATGATCACCTGGAAGCATGAAGGTAGCTTTTCTTCTTTTATCGAAAGTTAGATCATCGTATAATTCTAACATCCATTTGGAAGCGCCAATGTCTCCACCCCATCCATCTCCAAAGCCAGTGATTTCAGATCCAAATGCCAGGAATGCCTGAACTGAATTCTGTGCTCCCCATGCATTGGATTGGCCTGCATTATAAGTCCACTGAAGTGCAGCTAAGGTTTCGTCATTATTATTAAAGGCTATTTTAAATAGATCCTCATATTCAGGCAATAATGTTGCACCGCTATTGTCAATTACCCTTTTGGAATAATATGCAGCACTATCCATATCGGTTCGGTTTCTCGTTCCGCTTATACCCGCTTTAGTCAGGTACATTTTAGCCAACATACCTTCTGCACTCCACTGATTTAGTCTTCCTCTCTGAATAGATTGGGCAGGCAAATTTTCTGCAGCAAAGCGGAGATCTTTGATGATAAACTGCCACACAGATTCTTCAGTATGCCTTGTAAGGGTAGTGTCTTGAAGTAAAGTAGTATTATTGGTAATGATCGGCACTGGACCATAATTCTGTACCAGATAGGAGTAGGCCAAAGCTCTCATAAATCTACCTTCTGCCAATGCATGGTTTTTAATCCGATTAGTAACCGCTTCACCCGCAAAAGTATTGATATTGTTTATCATAGAATTAGACTGGGCTACCACGTTGTAGAATGATCTCCAGGCATCTCCATTCTCTGGGGTTTCACCGGTGGTATTAAATCTTACATTCTGTAGTTGGTATGATCCGGAGGTAAGTACACCTCCTCGGGCATCGCCTAATCCGTGAGAAGCTTTGTCATTATACGCAAACCAAACTATATTATAAAGAGGCGCTGAGGCAGATAGAACCTGATCATCATTTTGATAGAAATTGGCATCTACTATAGCGTCTAATGGTGGTCTATCCAAGAAATCCGGGGAGCAGGCCATAGTACCGCCCAGTATAAGCGCAGCACCCATGGCTATATTTCTGATGTTATTATATATTTTCATATTATTCGTTTTTTGCTTTAGAAATCAATACCTAAACTGAAAGTATACATTCTGGTAAGAGGGTATCTGCCGGAATCCACGCCTATCAATTGACTGGCTGCAGAAACATTGTTTCCTACATACGCACCCACTTCAGGATCAAATCCGGAATATTTGGTAAATGTAAAGGCATTCTGCACTCCAAAAGAAACTCTTGCGCCTCTTACGACATTCTGCCCAGCCAGCATGCTTCTTGGTACCTGATAACCTAACTGGATATTTTTCACTCTTATATATGATCCGTCTTCTACAAATTTGTCAGTGATCCTAGTAAAATTACCATTGAGATCAGTAATATTGATTCTAGGTATTTCTGTATCAGGGTTAGCAATAATTGGATTTCCCTGATCATCCATTATTATCTGAGCGTAGCCATAAGTCTCTAGGAGCATATTCCTTCCCAAGAAGATGTTGTTAGGATCGGTATTTCTAAATCTATTGAAATTATAGATTTTATTGCCATACGAACCGGTTACCAATATATCCAAAGTGAAGTTTTTATAGTTAAACTGCTGAGTCATACCAAAGCTGAAGGTAGGCCATGGATTGCCTAGGAAAGTCTGATCGCGCTCATCTATAATACCGTCGCCATTCAAATCTTTAAATTTCACATCACCGACATACACACCATCTACACCAGTAGGGAGTCTGTTTCCATTATTATCGGCCGGCACTGGACTGCCTTCGATCTCTTCTATAGACTGGAAGATACCATCATACTGATAGCCAAAAAACATCCATGGTGGAAGACCTACCACTGCACGTTGGGTAAAGTTATTCATGTACCATGCTGTCCTGTCAATAAAGGCAGATTCGCTAAAAAATTGAGTTACATTGGTTCTGAAACCGGAAATATTATAATTAGAATTCCAGCTAAATCCAGTGGCTCTATTGTCAATATTTATGGTGTTTATAGTAAAAGCCCAACCTCTGTTTTCTAGCGCTCCTATATTCACAGTAGGTGTTCCAATACTTCCTTCACCTGAAGTTCCCATGTACCATGGCAATGGATTTGGCAGTAAAAGGTTGTCGGTTTTCTTTACATAAAAATCACCTTCTAACTGGATCCTACTGTTGAATAAGTTTAAATTAAACCCAATATTATTGGTAAGCGTTTCTTCCCATTGAAGGCCAGGGTTACCAAATCTGGAAACTAGGAATCCCCCTCCAAATGGTGTTGGAATGCTTGGGGAGCTAAGAGGGGCGAAAATAGCACCAGCATTACCCTGATTTCCAGTTAGGCCTGTTTCCACTCTGATCTTAAATTCATCCACCCAGTTTAAGTCACTCATAAAACTCTCCTCAGATACTCTCCAGGCAGCTGAGACTGAAGGAAAGTATCCCCATCTGTTTTCAGGGCCAAAGTTTGCTGAACCATCGGCACGGACAGCACCTTGTACAATATACCTGTCATCATAAGTATAATTTAATCTACCGAAATAGGATTCCATAGCCCAATGGCCTAACCCTCCACTGTTGGTAGCACCTTGGGCAGAGCCCAGACCTAAAGCAGGAAGTTCATTAGAGGGGAAATTTTGACGGGTAGCTTCCATAAATTCATATCTGGAAGCTTGGGCTTCATGGCTGGCCATTACATCCACGTAGTGTCTGCCAAATGATTTGCTATAGTTTAAGATCTGGGCCCAGTTCCAATAAAAACTGTTTTCAGATCTTTTTACCAATGTGTTTACATCATTACTTACTACACCAAGTCTATACGTAGGAGTAAAAAAGCTGCCGTTAGAATAGTTAATGTTTCCATTCAGCTGAGTACGGAATGTCAAACCTTCTACGATATTGACATCAGCGGTAAATCCACCCAAGACACCTCTTCTGGTAAGAGACCTGTCTAAAAGGTTGGCTAAAGCTATGGGATTGGCAGGAGTAAACTGTAAGCTACTTCCGTTGATAGGGTCAGCACCACCCCAGCTGCCGTCAGGATTTGTGACAGGTATATGCGGGCCCATTTGAATGGCATTTGTGATGACATCGGTACTTCCTGTAGCCAGTTGCTCATCAGTTTCTGATACCTGTAGGTTAACGCCTAATTTCAACCAACTTCTAGTCTGATTATCCAAATTGAGTCTTAAAGAATATCTCTGAAATCCAGAGCCTATAGCGATACCTTCCTGGTCAAAATATTCACCAGAAAGGAAAAAATTTGTTTTCTCACTACCGCCGCTCAGATTGAGTGAGTGTTTATGTAGTCCAGCTGTCTGAAATAATTCCCTCTGCCAGTTAGTACCTACACCTAATAAAGATGGATCTAGGAAAGCTGCAGGAGTCTCACCTCCAATTACATTGTTTATCTCGCCTACCATTCCAGCATACTGCTGAAGGTTCATAGTAGCTAGTGGTGTAGGTTTATCCTGTAAACTGTACAGATAATTATAACTCACCAAAATATCTCCGGATTGACCTCTTTTAGTAGTAATGAGTACCACGCCATTAGTACCTCTAGAACCGTATATGGCAGTCGCAGATGGACCCTGTAATATTTCCATGGATTCTATATCACTTGGATTCAGCGCAGCTAAAGGATTGGTAGCAGCAGTGGCTCCAAAGGATACAGAAGCCGGCTGAATCTGAACTCCATCTATTACATAGAGCGGTTCGGTAGTACCGCTGATAGAGCTGACACCTCTGATATTTACCGATATACCACCTCCAGGAGCACCTGTGTTTTGGGTCACATATACACCGGCAGCACGGCCCTGTAGAGCTTGCTCCACAGTGGTGTTGACGGTTCTATTGATATCTTCAGAAGTGACGGATACATGCGCACTGGTCATATCTTTTTTTCTCATGGTACCATATCCCACTACCACCACTTCATCAAGACTGGCTAGGTCTTCAGTTAAAGTGAGGTTTAAAGTAGTTTGGTTTTCTATTAATATTTCACGGGTTTTATAGCCCATTGATCGAAAAATTAAAGTCTGACCACTACTTGCTGTGATGGAGAAATTCCCATCAATGTCTGTAGCGACACCTGCATTTGTTTCTTTTACCTGTACGGTAACCCCGGGTATACCAAGGCCATCAGTTTCTGAGGTGACCGTCCCTCGAATAGTTACTTGTGCATGAGCTATTCCCACTATTAGAAAAAGCAAAAGCGGTAAGAGTCTTTTCATAAATTTTTATTTAGGTTAATGTTAATATTTTGTAAGGATTCTGCTATATAATAGCCAGGGATTAGAAATACTGCAGTTCAGCGATAAGGAAGAGGAAGTAGTTGTTTTATCATAGCGTCTTGGGTTTTAGATTGAAAAAAAGAATACATTCCACCCATTAAAAATTTCCCTTTTCCTCAAATTGAAGTAGGGATAATACTTTTAATTAATTTTGGGTTTAATGCAATCGATTGAGGTCAAATTTAATCTTCCCCGGCAAAGTCAAGGTTATTCAAATGTTTATAATTAGGGTATCAAATGTTTTCACTCTTTTAAAAAAGGCATTCAGAGGGAAATAGAGGCATGGTGATGCATTTATATGAATTAAATTGTACCTCGTAATATATCTTCAGGTCAAAGTTTATAAAGCCCTAAATCATGATGTTTGAATAGGAACAGGGGAGCGAGAAATTAATAAATTCAATCCCACTACCATTTAACTTCATCTTTGCTATTGTTGCTTTGCTGTAATAGTTTCCCTTGCGATGTGGCCCCAAGGTTTGATATCGTCATCTGACCAGGGACCAGTCTCTGATGCAGAAGGCAAGAACATAGAACAGGTTTCATTTTTGTCCGCAACAGACCAGGTTACCCAGCTCAATTTGTTCTCTTCCATCCAATTTACCCAAGCATTCCAAGATTCATGATCGATTTCTCCATCACCTGATGCTTCCATAGAGGCACATTCTGATACGAAAAGGGGTAGACCTTTGCTCAGAGCATAATCACCTCTTTCTCTTAATCCTTCTTTATGGGTGGCTGCATAGAAATGTAGTGTATACATAAGATTATCAAAACCCTCTATTGGATCATCTGCAGCTATGTGGATATCTTGGCACCAGTTCGGTGAGCCTACGAGGATAATATTATCTGGATCATGCTTCCTGATAGCTTTAATTACTTCTATGCTGTAGGCTTTTACTTCTTCCCAGCTTTGTTTCTCCGGCTCATTAAAAATTTCATAGATTATATTCGGTTTATCCCCGTATAGCTGAGCCATTTCAGTAAAAAATGAAATAGCCTCATCTTGCTTTATATTATGACTATGCCAATCTATAATCACATATATATCTTCTGCAATTGCCGCATCTACTACAGTCTTTATTTTTTCAACTGACCAGTCTGGCTTATTTAGATATCCTCCTTCGGGTTCTACACCCATTGCAGCTCTTACCAGGTTTACATTCCAGTCGTCCTTAAAGATTTTCACCGTATTTGCATTATAAAATCTAGGCCACCAGTTATGCCATCCATAACTTATACCTCTGAGAATAGCTGGTTGGCCATTTTTATCTACTAATTGGCTAGCTTTAACACTTAACTGGCCTAATGCTTTCGTGCCATTTGAATTAACTTCTTCTTTCTCTTCTGCAGCGAAGTTAGCTGTACAAGAAATTAGTAATAAAATTGATAGATATAGGATATTTTTCATGCGGAATCATTTTTTGGGCTTAGTGCTAAAGCACAAATAAAAGTAGAAATCCTCTATTAGAGGTATTCGAAATGATTCCGATTGGGATATCAAATGTTGTAATAATAAATTTCTTGTCCGGTTTGTATTTAATTCTCTAAAAATTAAAGTTCTATGCTCTCAGACTTTTTTGCTGCATAAGCAGAAGGAAGGGTACCAAAGAATTCTTTGAAATGTTTTGAAAAGTATTTAGCGTTGTTATACCCTACCTTATAGGCCACTTCAGCTATTGTTAACTGACTCTTACCTAGCAGTTGGGCAGCTCGTTGAAGTCTGATCTGTCGGATAAATTCCACAGGACTTTTGCCTGTTAAGGTACTCAGCTTTTTATAGAGCTGGCCTCTACTCATGCCTAACTCTTTGCTCATCTGTTCTACCGAAAATTCAGGTTCGTCCAAATGATTTTCTACTACCTGAATGGCTTTTTGTATCAATTGATCATCCAGGGATTCTATTTCTTGCTCGCTGGTGTTTATACTTATTACTTTTCGATAATGGATTTGAAGCCTTTCTCTTTCCGAAAGTAAGTTACGGATACTGGAAAACAATATATCCAAATTGAATGGCTTGGTAATATAAAGATTGCATCCCGAGTCCAGTCCTTCAAGGTGCTTTTCCTCAGAACTTCGGGCAGTAAGAATGATCACTGGAATATGGGAAGTTTTAATGTCTTTTTTTATCTGCTGACATAGGGTGACTCCATTCATGTGAGGCATCATCAGATCTGATATAATTAAATCAGGCATAAGACGAATAGCTTTTTCCAATCCATCCCTCCCATCATGTGCCATAGCTATTCTGTAATTTTCACTTAAGAATTCAGCCAGGTAATGGCGGAATTCTTCATTATCTTCCACTAATAATAGTAATGGTTTTTCATTATCTTCTGCAATATTTAATTCTTCTAAATCTTCATTATTTTCGTCCGGTTGACTCCTCATCATCTTATCAAGACTATAGGGTAGATCCAAACTAACTAGAAATTCTGAGCCTACTCCCACTTTACTTTTCACTTGTATGTCGCCGCCGTGCATTTTAGCAAACTCCATTGCCAATGATAAGCCAATACCGCTCCCTGCATTCAATATATCTTTTTCGTTATTGGAAGTATAAAACCTGTCAAAGATTTTCGGCAATTCGCTTTCCTCTATTCCGATTCCTGAATCATTAAAGTTTATTTTTAAAGTACCCCGTCCAAGTTCACCTTCTTCAAATATGCATTGAACATTTATCTTCCCTTCAGAAGGTGTAAACTTAAATGCATTAGATAGGAGATTGAATATTATTTTCTCCAATTTCTCTGCATCAAATTGGGTGTGAAGATAGGATACATCAGTTTTTAATTTTAACTGAATATGCTTTTTCTCTGACAGTTCAGAAAATGCCCATACAGTCTCTTCTATAAAGGATATTATATCCCCTTCGAATGGATTAAAGTGTAAACCCTCTTTTTCAATATTTTTGATATCCAATAACTGATTTACGAGATTCAGTAGGCGTTTAGCATTTTTTTGAAGGGTTTGAAATTGGTGCCTGTCTTCCTCTGAAGTATTGTTTTTTGACAGTTTTTCGATAGGAGCCAGGATTAGTGTAAGAGGAGTTCTAAACTCATGACTGATATTGGTAAAAAATTTAGTTTTTAATTTATCCAGTTCTTTTATTCTTCTGGTTTCCCTACTCTCTTCTAAGCGTCTGAATTTTTCTCTTTCATTATGCAAGAGTTGCTTTCTGGCCAGAAAAATACCAAATACTATAATGATGGTATAAATTAGATAGGCGTACGGCGTCTTCCAAAATGGAGCAAGAATGGTGATATTCATAGCATACTCTTTCGCACTCCATTGTCCATCACTATTGGCAGGCTGTACCACCAATCGGTAAGCTCCTGGATCCAGATTGGTATAAGCTACTCGATAAGGTGGTTCTGATATGATAATCCATTCTTCATTAAATCCCTCCAGCTTATATCTAAAATTTAATTTTTCATCTTGTACAAGGTTTAAAGTAGAGAAATCTAATGAAAATATATTTTCATCATGCTTTAGTTTAATGTGATCTGTATTGGTAATAGTTTTATCTAAAATCTGCCTTCCATTGGGATGATTTCCTATGGGTACTGATTTGTTAAATAACTGAAAATCTGTAAACAGTATTTTTATTTCCTTTTGATCATAAATTATATTGTCAGAATAGAATAGGTTATATCCATTTGGCCCACCGAATAAAAACTCACCGTAACTAGTTTTCAAGGAAGCGTTTTTATTGAAGAACGCGGCCTGTAATCCGTGCTTTTCATTAAAATTCTTAAAATTAATTTTATATCTGTCGTTTTCAGTCCTATCTACTGTAGCATAAGTGAGTCCTTTCTGTGAACTGATCCAAAAATTATTGCGGTCATCTTCTTGGATGGATATCAAGTAGTCCGATGAGAGCCCATCCTTTTGATTATAGGCAATAAATTTTTCTTTTTCGGGATCATAATAATTCAAAGCCTGTGAGGTAGTGGCCCAAATTATACCTTTTTGATCTATGATCAGTTCAGAGATATTATTTCCCACTAAACCTGAATTTTCATCAGACGCTGATATATAGCGATGAAATTTTGTGTCAAGATTAATAATATCTATACCATAGCCTCCTCCTACCCATAGATTTCCCTCTTTATCTTCTACAAATGAGGAAATATATTGATTATTTAACCGAAAGACATCTCCTAAAACTGGATAGTGTTGGAAATTATTATTACGCCTATCAAATAGGTTTAGACCTTTTCGCAATGTTCCCACCCACAATCTTTTATGGCTGTCTTCATATAATTTCCATACGTTTACATCTGATAGGCTATTAGGATCATAGGGGTCATGGTTATAATTGTGAAAAGTCTTTCCATCAAACTTACTAAGCCCGTTCATATATGTGCCTATCCAGAGAATCCCTTCATGATCAATCAGCAAATCCACAATTACGTCTCCCGCTAAACTGAAGGGATCATTAGGATTATTTATATAGGTGCGGTAGGTGTCGTTTTTCCTGTCATGATAAATTAATCCTGCTCCGTTTGTACCCAGATAAAGATTACCAAGAGTATCTTCTACAAAAGCATTTATATCATTTGATGGTAATGAATTAGTAACATTCGAATTTCTTCTGATGTGGGTGAAACTTAATATTCCTTGGTGATAATAATTTAAGCCCTGTTTATGAGTCCCGATCCAAATGATATCTTCATCGTCTTTATATAAAGAAAAAATCGAATTACTGGATAAACTCTGACTTATGTTTGGATCATGAGTTATGTATTTAATTTCCTTTTTCTCCTTGTCTATAATATTCAATCCTCCATGGTCTGTTCCTACCCAAATTTCTCCAGGCTTGTTTTCCGTCACCCCTTTTACCAGATTATTGTAAAGAGCAAAAGTATCAGAGTGTTCATCTATTTGGGTTATTTTACCGGTAGATGCATTTATATGAGTTAATCCAAAAGCATTGTCAGGAAAATAGAGCCATCCATCCCCATCAGCATCTACAAAAACTTCAAGCTCATAACTTAAACCAGAATCTAAGTAATTAGCCAACTTATATTTTCTAATTGTTTTGAACGTGGTACCATCTACTACATCTACAGTTCCATTTTGAAAAGTTACCCACATTTCATTGTTTTTCCCTTCTGCTATCGAGGATACATGGTTATAGGATAATGCATCTGTGGCTTTAGAATTTTGGTATAAATAGGAGGTTTCATCTTTTCCCGGATCAAAAACCGATATTCCTTCGAATGGATGGCCAAACCAAAAACGGTTGTAACTATCCTTTAATACAAAATTAACACGATCGCTTTTCAGGGAGTATAGAGATGCGTAGTTGCCAATATTTCTGTCAAAAATCTCTTTATCACTTATATAGATGTTGAAATTACCATCGACATTCTTAACCCAAAGATTATTTTCGGGACCATTATATAATTTAGATATGGAGCTATTGGTGAGACAGGTGGTATCACTAATGTCACTGTAAAAAGTTCGGATCTTATTACCATCAAATCTATTGAGTCCATTAGCAGTACCGAACCACATAAATCCATTTTGATCTTTGATTATGGTTTGGACATTGCTATTTGATAGCCCTCTGTTTTCTTCTAAACTTTTAAAAAGGTATTCATGAGATGATGATTGCCCATTTACTTCTAACCAGAAGAGACTTAATAATATGAACGATATGGACTTGCAGATATTCATATAATATACAATAGGTGTCCAATATAATTATATTAATGAGGAATGCGATATTTGAGTAGCCAATTTAGATTTAATTTTTATGGAGTATGCAAAACTTTCGATGATCTAATGGAGTAAATGGTTAAGTGAAATATTCACTATTTATATTACTTAGAAATATATTGATCGTATACCTATTGCTATGCGGGTTTCTTTACGTATTTCAAGAAAGTCTCATATTTTTCCCTCAGAAGTTAGAAAAGCATTACCAGTTCGATTTTGATCAAACCTTTGATGAAATATATGTCCAAACAGAAGATGATGTACTTCTGCACAGCCTATTGTTTAAAGTAAATAACCCCAGAGGCGTAATATTCTATCTTCATGGAAATGCAGGATCACTTCTCAACTGGTCCTCGGTAGCAAAGACCTATAATGATCTTTATTATGATGTGTATTTGCTTGATTATAGGGGATATGGCAAAAGTGCAGGTGCTATATCAGGAGAAGAGCAGTTTTATAGGGATATCCAAACTGCTTATGATACTTTAAGAAATAAATACAATGAGGATAAAATAGTAGTTCTGGGATATTCTATAGGTACTGGGCCAGCCACAAAACTAGCCGCGGATAACCGTCCAGCATTATTGATTTTGCAAGCGCCATATTATAGCCTCACGGATTTGATGCGTAATACTTATCCATTTATACCTACATTATTGCTCAAATATAAATTCCCGACCTACCAGTTTATCCAAGAAGTGGATTCACCAATAGTAGTATTTCATGGGACGGATGATGATATTATTTATCATGCGTCTTCTTTAAAGCTAAAGGAAGAGAATCAAACTATCGAAGTGATACTATTGGAAGGTCAAGGGCATAATGGAATAACTCAAAACACTGTCTACCAGGAAGAATTAAAGAAAATATTACCATAATACGGTGTTATAATGATCTAACTACCCTTCAGTATAACTATCATTTAATGAAATTTGGTAGTCCTGAAGGACGGGGATAGGGATAAGCTGCACTTTTCTTTAATGTATAATAGTTATTTAATCCCACTATTCCAGCAGAATTTAAAACTTCATAATCAATATACCCTTCTTCATCTACGGCATCATCCTCTACCTCTAAGTGTTGGATTTCACCTATCACCAGTGTAGTTCCATTAATCTCTATAGGTATACTTTCTATATACTTCATTCCAATTTTTAATAGACTTTCCTTAACAAAGGGAGCATGAAAATCAAATTTGAATTCTTCAGTCAATTTGCATTTTTCAAATTCTGATTCTTCTTTATCAAATTTAGCCGCCGTAAAATGGGACTGTGCTGTAATATATTCATGAACTTGGTTGATAGTATAATAACCTGTCTCTAATATGTTTTCATAGGTGTGACGAGGTTGTTCACCTTTTGGCCTTAAAATAAAACCGAGTAGCGCTGGATCACTACCGAGATGAATTACAGAACTGAATATTGCTAGATTGCTTTTCTTCGTACTAGAAGCAGTGCCTATTAAATTTGCAGGCTTTACTCCTGAAATAGAATTGATGATATTTAGTCTTTTGATTTTTTCGGTCTGGCTGATTGCTGCTTTTGTAAGGTGCATGAGGGAAATAATTTAATAGAAATTGAATTGTTTCGCCATGGAACACTCAAAAGAAATCATTGTTTTGATTTCTCTGCCTATTACAAATAAAAAAATCTTTAAAGATTAATTCTTTAAAGATGAGATGGGTCAATATGCTCCAGGAGAATATGTCAATTCGTAGCTATGGGTGTATATTTCAAAAACTACCCCAAATGGATCTTCCACATAGCACATCCTAAAAGGCTTTTCATTAGGATAATATTCTCTTATCGGCATTCGTTTTTTGCCGCCACTGGCTTCTATTTTTTCTATCAGACCTTCTATATCAGGATCCTGCACACAGAAATGGAACAGACCTGTTTGGAATGGATTAAATTCAGGTTTTTTATTTTCTGTTGCAGGGAAGCTAAACAATTCTATTCCTATCTTATCTGCTGTAGAAAGGTGTGCGATTTTAAAAGAACCCCACCCTTTACCAAATACATCTATGCACATTTGGCCAATGGCCGTATCACTTTCCTCTTCAATATCAGTAGGAGGCATTATCACATACCAGCCCATTATTTCGGTATAGAATTTTACAGCAGCTTCTAAATCAGGTACGGTAATGCCAATATGGGAAAAAGCTCTAGGGTAGGGTGGATTGTTAGTCATACCAAATAAGATTTATATATTATTTTTAGCTATAGGAATTTACTCCAGCAGATAAATTATCCTGGTTACATTGTCTTAAGGAAATGCACTTTATAGTTTTTAAACTATAGAAAACTCAACTGTTGTCTATCAGCTATGGGCTTTGACACGTACTCTAATGGGAGGATATATACCTGTGCCATTTAATATAAATCATTTCCAAATAAAGCTTTTTAGATTAAAGTACCTTAGACCTATATTGATAGCTTTAATAGCGCCTTTTTTTGTTCTTGTAAGTATATTGTTTTTATCAGGAATTAATTCAAAACTTGGGGTTCCAGTCTGTTCATGGTAAGGCGCTCTACGTCTCTTTTTTTCTAAGACTAATATACTGTCATAATAATGAATGGAATCCACCGATTCGGTTACATTATTTACTTTTAGACCCTTTTGCTCAGAATGATGGGCATTTAAATAATCTATAAATTGTTTGCTATATTCTATGAAGGTTCCGTCCCTCTGGAAGCCACCACCAAATCGTAACCAATAGGAAGTATGAAGGTCCTCTGCTAAGTAGACTCCATCATCCTTTACATGGTCAAACATTTCTTCAAACGTGACTATCTGTTGCTCCATAGTATGACCACCATCGTCAATCAATATATCTACCTGAGGTATCGAATTTTTTACGCTATTCAAAAATTTCCGGTCAGACTGGGAGCCTATAAATATTTTAATGTTTTCTTCTTCGAGTTGTTTACACAGTGGATTTACATCAATACCATAGATCTTAGCTTTAGGACCAAAGTAATCCTTCCACATTTGGAGACTACCGCCTTGGGAAACTCCTATTTCCAAGATAGTGATTTCTTTGTTCCGAAACCTCGAAAAATGTCTATCATATACATCAAAATAATGATTCCATTTATGTATAAGCCTACCATCGTTTTCTTTAAAATATTTTTCTAATTCGTTCATTATGTATTTTATTGTATTAAATAACTAATATGTAGCTGCTTACTATTTTAGGAAGCAAATTTCTTAGAGGTGGATTTTTATAAAATAATAAAATGCCTACTAGATAAAAAGGTGTGGGCAAGGTTTTGTTTATGACACTTGATTCAGAATGGATCTTAGGATTGCGTTTTATTTGAAATTTTTAAAACAGTTTGGAAGCCGAAACAGCTATTTTGAGTAGAGAATGGGGTACATAAAAATGACAGTTCCATTTAGTGATTAAGGATTTGTAAGGTGTGCTCATCTTTAATTCCATGAAAATAATGGTTTAAAGCCTCTTCAAATAGAGGGTCTGAGGTGGCTTCCATAAATAATGTGAGCGAGGATTTCAATTTTAGATTGTCAGGATACCCAAAAATATAGTCCACATCAGGATTTTCTATATTATTGAGCAATTTAGTGCATTCCAGAAGCCGTCCTCCCAGAATAGGGTGATTGTAATATGCCCTTGCTTCTTCAATATCCTTTAGGGCAAAGTATTTTGCAGTAGAACTTAAGCCTAGTCCTTTAATTTGGGGGAAAATAAACCACATCCAGTGACTTCGTTTTTGACCTGTTTTAAGTTCAAATACTACCTGTCCATATATTTCTTCTTGGGCTATTAGAAACCTTGACAAATCTATTGTATTGGCCATTTTATGTAGGAGAAGTTCTATAAATAATTTTATATAATCACTACCAATTAAAATGTGGATCGGAAAGATTTTGTTTAAGTTTTTAGATTTTTTTTTCAAAAGGATTAATTGCCCCTGCACTTCTTCTTTTTGAAAAATGTTTATAGAAAATAGTTTATTTATTGTCTTAATGTTTCGGATATAAGATTATCCAAGTCTAATCTCTTAGTAAACATTTCTAGTGCCCCATGGCTATTTTTGGGCCATTCCTCCACGGGTTTGTCCCAATATAACTCTACTCCATTTTGATCAGGGTCATTTAGGTAAAGCGCTTCAGATACCCCATGGTCTGATGCTCCGGTAAAGGGATAACCTGCCCTTTGAATTCGGATAAAAATTTCAGCAAGGTCTTTTCTCGTGGGGTAGAGTATTGCGGTATGAAATAGCCCCGGCGAGGATTGAGGTGCAGGACTTCCACCTTTACTAAACCAAACATTGAGACCGATATGGTGATGATAACCTCCGGCAGAAATAAAAGCTGCATCCTCACCGTATTTTTGGGTAAGTTCAAAACCCAATAAACCACAATAAAAATCAATAGATCGCTGCAGGTCTGATACCTTTAAATGTACATGTCCGATTCTCGTTTGAGCAGGGATTTTATAATTTTCGTCTGTATTCATTATTCCTTATTTTACATTCTAAAGAGCTTTATTTTTTTCTATTACAAATGACTTTGTGTATAAACTTCAGCTTTTCTTTGACAGAAGGATTGATGACAAACGGATAGAGGTCATTAGCTCCCATGCTGCGGTTTAAGCTATTCATCATTATAGATAGGGGTAGCCAGTATTTATAGATTTTTTTAAAATCCTTACAGTCATAAGCGTTTTCATCTATAGTAGCAGATAAGCCAGCTTCTTCTGGAGCCACTTTTGGGTGGATGGTAAGACCAAAGGAATAGGCTGTTTCTAGCGTATCGGTAATATGCATATAGTGGGCCCAAGTCTCTGCCCAACTTTCCCAAGGATGCATAGTGGCATAGGCACTTATAAAATTTTTACTCCAGTCAACTGGCGCACCGTCTTTATAGTATTTTTCGAGCGCCTCTTGATAACTTGATCTTTCATCACCATATAGCTTTCGAAATTCTTCTATAAATTCAGAATCTGCAATAAGCAGATCCCAATAATAATGTCCGATTTCATGTCTAAAATGTCCTAATACTGTCCTATATACTTCATCCATATCCTTTTTGGCCATTTCCCGCTCCACATCGTCGGCTTCAGCTATATTCATGGTAATTAGCCCACTTGCATGGCCAGTCAAAACTCTCTGCCCTTCCGGAAGGTAATCATCAGATTTAAAGTCAAAAGCCAATCCATTTTCAGGATCTGATAACTTACTTTTAACAGGTAGGTTCCATCTTAAAAGGGCATAGATCAATCGGTGTTTAGCTTGTTCGATAGTTTTCCATCTTTCGAGATGTTTTGGATTGGATGAATTGGGTACAGTCCTGTTAGGTGAGCAGGCAATACAGATGGTAGCAGGATCGGTATCGGGGATGATCCAATTGCAGACACCTTGCAGGTAATTAATACAGTAATGGTATTTAGCTCCTGATACTACTGATTTTAATGAACTAGGTTGTAGTGATACCATTGTTAAACCTATACCATCAAATCCAAGAAGATATTGGCATTTGCTACAAAAAGTGTTATCGAAATATACCGGATGCTGACAATTATCGCACTTGAAAAGCTGCATATATTAGTAAATTGAATTTCTACCAATTTACGGAATATAGAGTAACAATAACCTATCGGTGCATAGATTAAAAAAAGCTCCAATTAGACGTTGCAAATTTCAGAAAGCATTGACATAAAAATTTAAATGCTAATGGGCAGCTGAATTACATCAACTGCCCATAAGTTCTCAATAATTTTATTGATAAATATTTAATACTAAACTTTTAATATTTTTTTTCTCCTTACTTCCTACCTATTATTTCTGTCATCTTCCACCTTATGTGGTCAAATGGGATTTAATCTAAAGACTTACTATACCTTCTTTTAAGGTCTTTCTTTTTTTGGATTTTTTATGTGTCAGCTCTAGGGAATATTTTAATTCGTCTACTTTAGGATCTTTATGGTAAACTCTATTGCTTTCATATCTTACAGCCTTTCCGGGCTCTAAGTCAGATGTGTTCCGGTCAAAGCTGATATATTTTTTATTTACTTTTAAATATATGCGGTATGTACCTCCCTCTATAGTTTCATCGCCTTCATTTTCGATTACATAACTGAAATACTTGCCAGCATTGTCAGTTTCATGCACCATGACTTCCCCTTTGATGTTAAGATCATCTTGGGCATTTGCTAATCCGGCGGATATTAAAAGTAGAAATGTAAGTATGAATAGTTTTCTCATAATAATTGGCTGTTTGTTTATTGTAAGAAAATTAGATAAATAGATTTAGTTTACCTAGCTGGAAGGGTTAAATTCTTAGGTGTTTTGATTTTTTTTACTATTTAATCCATATTTATTTAAGTATAATAGGAACAATTTTTCATCTATAAATCCATAATTTATAGATGATTTTACCGAACGATTATGGAGAGGATTTAATGTTTGCTGAAACAAATAAATGTAACAGCTGTTTTTTACAGGACACTCTTTTTTTTTTGAATCATTGGAACAGGAATTTCTGTATGTTAAAATGCTTTATTTTCTACTTATGCTTAATAAACTTTTGTATTGCTTTGCCTTTGGCTAAAGCACAGACCGCCAGCTATACACTGGACGAGATTTTAGATTTTAGTTTTAAAAATCAGCCATTACTAAAGCAAACATTGCTAGAAAGAGAACTTACTGATGCCAGAGTCAGGTCCGATCTTTCCGGTTGGTTTCCCCAAGCAGGTTTAGAGGGTGATTATTTTCGGTATTTTGAACAGCCAGTGGCCATTTTTCCGGATTTTAATGATCCAACCTCTGGACAGTTTCAGGAAGTTAGAACCGGTGTTCCCTATAATGCTAATTTAAATTTCTTTGTTGATCAACCTATTATTAATAATCAATTAATACTTGCTAAAGATCAGGCAAATCTGAGAAAAAGAGAGACAGACCAGCGTTTAAGAGTTTTTTTAATTGACTTTAAAATAGATGTAAGCAAAGCTTTTTATGATGTACTGCTCAGTCAAGAGCAGATCAGGATTACTGAAGAGGACCTTCAGCGGCAGGAACGGCAGTTGCAGGATGCACGATCGCTGTATGAGGCTGGCCTAACGGATAATATTGATTTCAAACGCGCAACTATAACTCTCCAAAATACGAGGTCTGCACTTTATGAATCGAAAGAAGCCTATATAGTCAGAATGGCAGTATTGAAAGAATTAAGTGGTGTGAGTACTGATGAACAGATAGTACTGGCTTATGATTTGGAAAAAATGGTAAATGAAGCTGGAGTGGATACTTTAGAGGGAGTAGACCTATCACAGCGGCCTGAAATCCAACAGGTAAGACTGCAGCAATCTCTCCAAGATATGAATGTGAGCTTCTATAAAAGGACTTACATCCCTCAGCTTAGTGCTTTTTTTAATTATAATATTATTTATCAATCCCCTTTTGGAGATCAGCTATTTGATAGGTCGTATCCTAATTCATTGGCTGGATTAAGGTTAAGTTTTCCGATTTTTCAGGGGGGTAAAAGAAATCATGATATACGGATAGCCAATCTAGAACTACGTCAGCTGGAGCTCGCCCAGGATAATTTAGCACTACAACTGCAGCGTGAACATCAGGAGGCCCTAAGCACGTACAAAACCAATTTATACCAAATGTATATTTTGGAAGGAAACAAACAATTAGCTGAAGAAATATATAATACTATAAGCCTTCAATATGAAGCAGGTATAAAAAATTTTCTGGAGGTGATCCAGGCTGAAACAGATTTGAGAACTTCAAGGATAAATTATTACAATGCCTTATTTAAGTTGATGGGGTCCAAGTTGGATTTATTGAAAGCCAGGGGGCAGTTAGACGTAGATATTTATTAATCAATGAAAGAGAATACAAAGTATACAAATCTAAAGCTTAAAATCAGCATATACTGTGTTGTGCTCTCGGTTATTCTTATGATAAGCAGCTGTGCTGAGGAGGAAGAAGAAGAGCAACCTATCAGAGTCACTACCTCAGAGGTGATCAGGGAAGATGTCAGGTTTACACAGCAATACCCTGCTAGTGTGGTAGCTTTGGAGGAAATAGAGCTAAGAGCAGATGTAGTAGGTTATGTTACCGGTATTCATGTGCAGGAAGGACAAAAGGTTAAAAGGGGACAATTATTATATACTATAGATCAAACCAGATATGAGGCGAGGAGAAAACAGGCCGCCTCATCATTAGCTATAGCAGAGGCTAATTTGGAACGTGTACAAAGGGATGTACAGCGGTATGAAAAACTCAAAGAAGAAGATGCTATAGCTGTGCAGGTATATGATGACGCACTTACTAATCTACGTACGGCTGAACAAGAGGTTAGGTCTGCCCAGTCAAATCTAGAAAATGCTGTTATAGATCTTCAATATGCCAGCATCCATGCACCTTTGGATGGGACGGTAGGGTTTTCACAAGTGAGACAGGGGTCACTGGTCAGTCCTGGTGAGACTTTATTAAATACCATATCTAAGGATGATCCCATAGGAGTAGATTTTTATCCGGAGGAACGATACCTGAGGAAGTTTGTCCAGTTAAAGGAAAGCACCTCTGCCCAGAGGGATTCTGTTTTTTTGTTAAGGTTACCTGATGGGGAAATGTATCCTTATGCGGGGAAAATAGAAATATTGGATCGGGCGGTAGATAGAAATACCGGGACTATACAGATAAGGTTGAGATTTGATAATCCAGAGAATATTTTAAGGCCGGGCCTAAGTGCTAATCTGATAGTAAAGGATGAAACTCCTCAGGATGTTTTGACCATTCCGCAGGCTGCAGTGATAGAGCAGATGGGGGAGTTTTCCGTATTTATAGTAGAAGAAGATACGGCAAGAATGGTAAAAGTTTCTACAGGAAGAAATATTAGGGACAGAACAGTGATATTAAATGGTCTCGAACAGGGGCAGAAAGTAATAGTAAAAGGGATACAAAGAGTAAATGACGGAGAGTCAGTCAATGCGGAAAAAACAGAATTGAGATGATAGCAGATACCTTTATAAAAAGACCAAATTCCGCTATCGTAGTTTCACTCTTCATCCTTATGTTGGGCATTTTGGCTATAGTTGATCTTCCGGTATCACAATATCCCCAGATAACTCCCCCCGTCATTCAAGTGACTGCTTTATATACAGGTGCAGATGCTGAAACTATAGAACAAACCGTCACCACTATCTTAGAAAGGGAAATAAACGGTACCCCTGGAATGGATTATATGGAAAGTACGTCCAGTAGCGAAGGTAGGATGACCATTAATATCACATTTGAGATAGGTATCGATATAGATGTAGCTGCGATAGAGGTGCAGAACCGTATCAGCGTGGCTGAACCTCTATTGCCAGAAGAGGTGAGAAGGCTTGGTATTACTATAAGGAAACGAGACCCAAGCTTATTGATGATTGTTTCCTTGTTCTCTCCAGAAGGATCTCATGGTATTGATTTTCTCAGTAATTATACCAATATATTTATTAAAGATGAGCTCCTCAGGGTAGAGGGAGTTGGAGATATATTTGCCAGAGCAGAAGATTTCAGTATGAGGATCTGGCTAAAGCCTGATAGATTGGCTCAGCTGGGTATTACTGCCAGTGAGGTAGTCACTGCGCTGGGCGATCAAAACATACAGGTAGCTGCTGGTAGGGTAGGGGCTCCTCCACAGACAGGATACCAAGCTTTTGAATATAGCCTTTTTACAGACGGCCGGCTAGAGACGGTCGAGGAGTTTGAACAGGTAATACTTAAAGCAGATGATGATAGCAATGCCCTGGTTTATTTAAAAGACGTGGCCAGAGTAGAATTAGGTAGATTTGATTATGCTCCAAATAACTTTACCGATGGGCATCCAGCTGCTTACCTGATAGTATACCAAACACCGGGAAGCAATATTTTAGATACTGAAAAGGGGATTAAAGAAACTATGGATCGGCTCGCGCTGAACTTCCCTCCTGATTTGGAATACATCATACCATTTGAATCTGTCACGGTGGTACAGGACTCTATCAGTGAAGTGATCAAAACCTTATTTATAGCATTGGCACTTGTCTCTGTAGTTGTTTTCTTTTTTCTCCAAAACTGGAGAGCAGCTCTAATTCCTATACTTATTATTCCGGTATCTATTATTGGTACTTTTGCTGTTTTTATTCCTCTAGGTTTTACTGTCAATACCTTAACTCTTTTTGGTTTTGTATTGGCCATTGGGATAGTAGTGGATGATGCTATAGTGGTAGTAGAGGCTACCATGGCCCTCATGGAGAAGGAAAATATTAAAGCAAAAGAAGCTGTGGGCAAAGCAATGAAAGAAATTTCAGGGCCGGTAATCGCTATGTCCCTGATAACAGCAGCAGTATTCGTACCGGTGGGATTCATCCCCGGTATTATGGGAAGACTTTACCAGCAGTTTGCCATGGCCATAGCGGTTTCTGGTCTTATTTCCGGATTTGTGGCCCTCTCTCTAACTCCAGCCTTATGCTCTTTACTTCTGAAACCTACTGAGGTCACAGAAAAATCCACTGGCCTGAACAAACTTTTTTACAAATTCAATAGGTGGTTTGACCGGATGACGCATAAGTATATCAAAAAAGTAAAATGGAGCTTTGGCCACCCCCTATATTTTGTTATTGGTCTAGTTTTGTTATGCGTGGCTAGTTTTTTCCTATTTCAATTAAAACCATCTGGATTTGTACCTACAGAAGATGAAGGAAGATTGTTTGTCACCTTTGAGCTGCCAGAGGGAGCTTCCACTGGCCGGTCTCTGGAGACCATTAAAAAATTAATGGCTATTTTGGAAGAACAGGAAGAAGTAGGTCACTTTTCAGCAGTCACAGGGTTAAATGCTGTAAACTTTGCTACTAAATCCAATAGCGGTACTGTATTTACTCAACTCAAACCTTGGGATGACCGCAGTGGGGATGGGCAGGATGCTTTTTCTGTCCGTGATCGTCTTCAAAAATTACTTGCAGAGGAGCTTCCAGAAGCTGAAATAGTTATTATAGCCCCACCAGCTTTGCCTGGATTGGGAAGTATATCTGGTTTTACATTTATATTTCAGGAATTACAAAGTGGAGGAGATATTAAGGAATTTGAAGAAAATCTTCAGGCATTTGTAAAATCGGCTAATGAGCAGGAAAGTATTGGGAATGCTTTCAGCTTTTTCAGTGCATCCACACCAGCATACAAATTTAATTTGGACAGAGAAAGGACTTCAAGACAGGGAATAAATATAGCAGAAGCTTACAGAACGCTCCAGATTTTATTGGGAAGTATTTATGTCAATGATTTTGTGCTTTACGGTAGAAGTTTTAGGGTAATGGTTCAGGCCGATAGCACTTACAGGGAAAGTCCGGAAAGAATAAGGCAATTTTTTTTAAGAAACCCGGAAGGAGGTCTTACTCCATTGAGCAGTCTTTCCGAGGTGGAACTGATAGAAACGGCTCCTTTGATTTATCACTTCAACCTATTTAGGTCCGCCACTATCAGTGGTGAGGCTGCAGATGGAAGCAGTTCAGGAGAAGCAATAGCGGCCCTTGAGGATGTAGCGGCTGAAATACTTCCTGCAGGGTACGGTTATGAATTTTCCGGATTATCACTGGAAGAGGTGAGGGCTTCTGGAGAAATATATATAATTTTTGGGCTGTCTATAGTATTTGTATTTTTATGCCTTACTGCACTTTATGAAAGCTGGTCCGTTCCTTTTTCTGTACTATTGGCAGTTCCTACAGGTGTATTTGGGTCTATAGTAGCTCTCCTTCTTTTTCCTCAATTAGAAAATAACGTTTACGCACAGATTGGTCTATTGGTCATGGTAGGTCTTGCTGCCAAAGATAGCGTCCTGATCGTAGAGTTTGCAAAGGAAAGGGTGGATAAAGGGATGCCCATAAAAAAGGCGGCCTTAGAGGCGGCAAGGTTACGTTTAAGGCCTATTATTATGACATCCATGACTTTCATGCTAGGGGTGTTACCACTGGCCTTTGCATCTGGGGCGGGTGCTTTGGCAAGGCAAACGATTGGGGTCACTGTATTGGGAGGAATGTTAGGAGTGACTTGCTTGGTGATTTTTTTAGTTCCTGTATTATTTGTGCTGATCACTCGAAAAGCTTACAGTAAAGAAGAACTGGAGGCATTGAAGGAAAAAGCTCAGGAGGGGGAAGCTTCTAGGGAATAGAAGAGGGTAAGTATATATTAAAATTTATAAGAATATGGTCAATTAGACTGAGTTTGAATAAAGTCATTATCCATATAAATAAACCATTGGATAATTCAGGAGTTTAGTTAATGTAGAAAATTAACTTTAAACCACTAAAAAATTTTAAGTTATGGCTAACCCAGATAATAGAAAGTATAAAGAAAAGAAAAATCAAAAAAATCCTATGTATGAGGAGGATGTAAAAAAGAATCCGGAAAAAGGGTCTATGCAGGATCCTTATGCAAAACCAAACCAATCAGGAGGTGAAAAGCCAACGAAGCCAAAAGGTGATCCAGGGAAGGAATAAGCAAAAAGCAAGGTGATAGCCTTGCTTTTTGCTTTATTATTAAAGGACTTTTTTATTCAAATCTATTAGTAAATTTTTTAGCAAATTAACCCCGTTTTTGAGGGCCTTATAAACTTAATTAGCAGCTATTTAAAGAGGTTTTGTTTCAGACATTCTGTTATGGAATGGAATATGCTATAAGTTATTATTATCCAATGAAAAAATAATGAAAACGATCACTTATATATTGACTTTGAATATGCTCTTTATGGGGCAGTTAGCGTATGCTCAAGAAGCATGGCAGAGAGAAGATGTAGTTCCTAAAGATATTCCCATATTAGAAACCAACTATGAACCGGAGGAGGGATCAGTGGTCATCGATGGCCGGCCTGAAGATAGCTTCAAATATTCACATATATTAGGTGCGATCAATATTATGGAAGAAAAGTTTGAGGATTTCCTCGTCAAACTGGTAGATCCCCACACGCCATATTTTATAGTAGCAGATGAGCCCGAAAGGTTATCCACATTAGTAGAAAAAGCTGAATCTGTAGGGTATGGTGATAATATTCAGGGAGTTTTTTTATACAATAGAACAGATGGGGAGAGAATGGACCAATTTCGTTATGATTTATTTATCCAAAAACCTAAAAAATACACGATTGTAGATATCCGTACCAAGGAAGAACACCTTGCTAATCCGGCATTTAAACAGGCCATCAATATCCCTTTAACTGAACTGCATGATCGTATAGGTGAGATACCTACCAAAAAACCTATCATCGTACATTGTGCCAGTGGGTATAGATCAGCTATAGGTAGTAGTATACTGCATCATTTAATGCCTAAAAGTCAAATATTGGATATGGGATCCAGAATTAAGGATTTTATAGAATAAGTATTTGAAAGGATTTACGTAAAAGATATTCTAATATTATATTTAAAAAACACTGCTGAATACGGCGGTGTTTTTTTTTAGATAATATGGTAAAATTTTTTGTGCAATGTAAAGTCATATATATGAGTGACTTTTGTTACTGTTTTAATTATTGAAGTATTCGTAAATTTATACTTTGAAAAAAACCCAAAGACAACTATGCAAAATACATCAAAGCCAAAATCATTTCATGACCTAATATCAGGAGATAGACCAGTTCTTGTGGATTTTTACGCTACGTGGTGCGGACCATGTAAGACGATGCAGCCGATCTTAGAAGATGTTTCGAGACAGCTGGGGGATCAGGTGAAAGTCATAAAAGTAGACGTTGATAAAAATCCTGATGCAGCGAATAAATATCAGGTACGTGGAGTTCCTACCCTTATCCTTTTTAAAAAGGGCCAATCATTATGGAGGCAATCTGGAGTAGTACCTGCACACCAATTAATAAATGTAGTTAAACAGCATGCTAAATAGCTTATGTGACAATTGTCCTATTGCAGGAAAACTTAATTGGCTAATTTTATTATAAGTTTTAAAACATGTAAATGACCATAAGATGAAAATAGAACAAATTTATACAGGATGTTTGGCCCAGGGTGCATATTACATTGAATCCAATGGAGAAGCAGCCATCATTGACCCGCTTAGGGAGGTAAAGCCTTACTTAGAAAAAGCGGAAAAAAATGGAGCGAAGATAAAGTATGTGTTTGAAACACATTTCCACGCAGACTTCGTATCAGGTCATAAAGATCTGGCTTCAAAGACAGGAGCCACTATAGTATTTGGACCAACAGAGATGCCGCTTGGGTTTGATGCAGTTATTGCAAAAGATGGACAGGAGTTTCAGATAGGAAATGCTGTGATCAGATTAATCCATACTCCTGGTCATACTATGGAAAGCTCAGTATATTTATTAATCAATGAAGAGGGAAAAGAAGAGGCGTTATTTACAGGGGATACCTTATTTATTGGCGATGTAGGAAGGCCGGATCTAGCTCAGAAAGTAGTGAAAGACCTTACACAGGATATGTTGGCGGGCCACCTTTATGATTCCCTTAGAAATAAAATAATGCCCCTCTCCGATGACCTGATAGTATATCCCGCGCACGGTGCTGGAAGTGCCTGTGGCAAAAATATGAGCAAAGAGACGTCTGATACATTAGGTAACCAAAAGAAAACTAATTATGCTTTGCAGGAAATGAGTAAAGAGGAATTTACCCGGCAGGTAATTACTGGGCTAACACCTCCACCCTCTTATTTCCCTCAAAATGTGATGATGAACATACAGGGGTACGAGAGTATTGATGAAGTATTGGAAAGAGGTCAGCACGCATTAAATCCAGATGAGTTTGAGGCAGCTGCCAATGAAACTGGAGCTATAGTTTTAGACACAAGAGCTCCACAGGTTTTTGCAAAGGGCTTCGTCCCCAATTCAATTAATATTGGAATAGATGGTAGTTTTGCAGTTTGGGTAGGGACTCTGATACCAGATGTTAAACAGCAATTACTAATTATAGCCGAAGAAGGTAGAGAAGAAGAGGTGATCACAAGGTTGGCTCGTGTAGGGTATGATAAAACTTTAGGTTATTTGAAAGGGGGATTTAGCACTTGGAAAGAATCTGGAAAAGAAATTGACACTATTACTTCTATCTCGGTAGATGAGCTTGCAAATATAAAAGAAGCAAATCCAGGGGCAACCTTATTAGATGTCAGAAAAACAAGCGAATATCAGAGTGAACATATCGTAGGTGCAGAAAATGTTGCTTTGGATTATATAAATGAGAATATGGCCCAAGTGGATAAAGACAAGACTTACTATGTACACTGCGCTGGGGGATACAGGTCTATGATCTTTGCTTCCATTTTAAAAGCACGGGGTTACGACAATCTAATAGATGTAAAAGGTGGGTTTAAAGATCTTAAGGATTCCGGTAAATTCAGTCTGACAGAATATGTTTGCCCCTCTACATTGCTTTAAAAAAGTAGTCTGACCTAAATCAAAATGGCAAGATTCAATCTTGCCATTTTTGGTTTAAAAATAGATTATGTGACATTAATCACTGTAAAGCTGTTAATTAAAAGGTTATTTCGTGTCTGATGAAAAATCTTATTTCTATTTTAATACTGTTCTTTCCTTTAGTAATCCTTGCTCAGGAAAAGCATAGTGAAATGGATAGTGTCAGAAGTAATAATACGTTAGGAGAAGTATTAAAGAGCGGGGATGTGGATTTCCATATAAGAAGTTTCTTTATGGGTACCAGAAATAGGGGGGATTTGTTAAATTACTCTACTATGGCGGTTGGAGCTGGAATAGGTTATTACAGCCCTTCATTCAAAGGCTTTCATGTAGGATTTAGTGGATTCTTTGTTTTTCAGCTTTTCGAACAAAATGTCAGAATTGCAGACCCTACGACTGGTAATATAAACCGCTATGAAATCCTGCTCTATGATATGAATGATCTCGAGAATACTCGAGACTTGGACAGACTAGAGCATTTATATCTTTCT
The DNA here is from genome assembly GCA_035461405.1 of Anditalea sp. Classification (GTDB taxonomy): domain Bacteria; phylum Bacteroidota; class Bacteroidia; order Cytophagales; family Cyclobacteriaceae; genus Anditalea. The sequence continues at coordinate 23,418 of DATHVH010000323.1, read as the reverse complement.
TATCTTAATGGGGGATTCCAGGCTGTTCTTGGTAGGCAAAGTGTCAATTCACCATTATTAAACGAACAAGACAACAGGATGCGTCCCAATACTTTCAGCGGTTTGGCATTGCGGTATAAGGATGATGGCTGGGACTTGTATAGCAGTTGGTTTCACCAAGTTACTATGAGAGGGACTGTCGACTGGTACAGGATAGAGGAATCATTTGGTGTTTATCCCTTTGGAAGAAGTCCGTTTGGAGAGGCATCTCTATATAAAGGTAATATAGAAAGCAGAGGATTAGGAATTTTGGGCATGAAAAAAAGTTTGGACCAATTTGGTTCTGTTGAAATTTGGAATTATTGGGCTGAAAATGTTTTCAACACAAGTTTCATACAGTCGGATGGTAAAATAAATTTAGGAAAAACTGATCTAAATTGGGGTATTCAAGGTTTTTATCAAACACCCACCGGAAGTGGAGGAAATGAAACTTCTCATATGGCCTATATAATGCCTAATGAGGTTACATATGGAATGGGGAGTAGGTTGCAGCTAAATTATCAAAATCAACGTATATCCATGAATTTCTTGGGAATATCAGATAAGGGTAGATTTCTTTTTCCACGTGAGTGGGGGAGAGAACGATTTTATGCCAGCCTACCAAGAGAAAGGTTTGAAGGAAATGGAGGTGTTATAGCACTTACTGCAAAGTATGATTGGAGCCCATCGGGTAAAAGTTGGAAGGGTTCATTAGGCGCCAGCTCGGTACATAATCCCGATATACGTAATTACCACTTGAACAAATATGGGGTTCCATCCTATTACCATTTTGTGGCAGAAGCAGATTATAAATTTAATGGTTACCTTAAAGGGCTGGATATGAAGTTTATATTGGTTAACAAAACTGCAAAAAATCCTCACTCGGTACCGGATAGATTTCGTATTAATCGAGTTGATTTATGGAATGTAAATATGGTCATGGATTATAGGTTTTAATGAAAAGGTTTAGCGTCTTAAATATATTGGGATAAAATGTTGCAATTGGGGAACTAGTAAAAGAATTGGTGGATTTCAGTGGAACAATAAAGAATAGAAATATAATATAAAATATAATGGAACAATTAATGGAATGGATCAGACAACCGTGGGCATGGTATGTAGCAGGACCTTTGATCGGGTTGACAGTGCCGGCACTATTGCTGTTGGGGAATAAGTCTTTTGGAATATCATCATCATTGCGTCATGCCTGTGCGGCGTGTTTTCCTGCTAATTTACCTTTCTTCCAATATAATTGGCAGAAGGAAATGTGGAACCTGGTATTTGTACTGGGTATTATGATCGGAGGTTTTTTAGCAGTCGTCCTCCTTTCAAATCCTGATACTGTAGTAGTAGCAGAAAGCACACAAAGAGATCTTGCAGCATTGGGCTTGACCAGTTTTGGCAACCTAATGCCTTCTGAAATCTTTACATGGGAAAATATATTTACTTTAAAAGGATTGTTTTTCTTTGTGATAGGTGGGTTTCTGGTAGGCTTTGGGACCAGATATGCAGGTGGCTGTACCTCTGGACACGCCATTATGGGTATCAGTAATCTGCAGTGGCCCTCTATGGTAGCTACTATTTTCTTTATGCTGGGTGGTTTTGCGATGACTCACTTACTATTGCCTTATATCATGGCCGCAGTAGGATTTTGATCCAGCTAGGTACTTACAAATTTATTCAAGCAATATCAAAAATATTATAGAATGAAAATTCAAAATCAAAAAATAGATAGGGATAATCCCATAGAATGTGAAGCTCCTAATATGCAAAAAATGGAGGAGACTGGGCTTTCCTTATTGAAATATCTTATAGTAGGTATTCTCTTCGGAATAGTTTTCGTAAAAGCGGAAATTATTTCATGGTTTAGAATACAGGAGATGTTTAGGCTTCAGTCTTTTTTCATGTATGGAGTGATTGGCTCTGCTATAGCAGTAGGGATGATTTCTATCTTCCTGATCAAAAAGTTTAATATTAAAACTATTTCAGGTGAACCTATAGAGATCGCTGACAAGGAGTTCAAAAAAGGGCAGATTATCGGAGGTTTTGTATTTGGATTGGGCTGGGCATTGACCGGTGCCTGTCCGGGACCTTTATTTGCTCAGATAGGGAGTGGCTTTACGGTAGTAATCGTGACTTTGCTTAGTGCCATAGCTGGTACCTGGGTATATGGCAGGTTTGCTGATAAACTTCCTCATTAAATTAAACACCACAAAACAAGACTTAAATTTTTGTCTTGTTTTGTGGTGTTAATTTATTTAATTGGCTACTTTTTATTTGTTTCTATTTTATTTTTTTTGCTAAAGCTTATAATACCGCGGATTCTTTGTCTGCAGCTGATGCTTAAATTACTTTTTCCACCTTATTATTTCCTGAATAAATCAGGTGAAGAGAAACAGTCATGTGAAGATTTAAATTGGGGATTTGGTAATGGGAAACTTCATCTTCATCGAATCCATTTGGAATAGAGTACCATGAGCCGGGCATTTATACTATTTCTCTTAAGTATATGATAAAGATTGACAGTTTTTATAAGATATTTTTTCCTGTTATAGATATACAATTATTTTAATGGAAATATTGTGGTCTAGGTAAGGTTAGTTTTGTAAATGATACCAAAACCAAATCAAAGGAGTAGTGCGTATTGAGCTATTTTTCTTAAATTAGGCGGCCGAAAGAAAAATCTTGCGATTATAGCAAGTAGGCTTATTATTTTAACAGTTGTCTCTACAACCCGTTTAGGTAATAAGCATATATATATCAAACCTAATCTACCTTATGACCGATTTAAAAAAACAAATTTTAACCTATATCAATAAAAGAAGTCCAAATGAAAAAGAATTTATTCAGGCAGTAGAAGAAGTTGTTTCATCCGTTGGAAGGGTACTCGAGCGTCATCCCGAATACGGAGATCTCAAGATCCTGGAAAGGATGATAGAACCTGAGCGTGTGATAACTTTTCGTGTGGCATGGCAAGATGATGCCGGAGAAGTGCAGATTAACAGGGGTTATAGGGTTCAAATGAATTCTGCTATCGGTCCATATAAAGGTGGGCTTCGATTTCACCCCTCAGTAAATTCAAGTATACTAAAGTTTTTGGCTTTCGAGCAGATTTTTAAAAATGCTCTGACCAGTTTGCCTATGGGAGGTGGTAAAGGTGGGGCTGATTTTGATCCCAAAGGAAAATCAGATGCTGAGATTATGCGGTTTTGCCAAGCTTTCATGCAGGAGCTCTTCAGACATATTGGAGATTTTACCGATGTGCCTGCAGGGGATATAGGAGTAGGATCTCGGGAGATCGGATACATGTTTGGCATGTATAAAAAATTGAAAAATGAATTTACCGGAATTCTTACCGGCAAGGGTAAGCACTGGGGAGGAAGCGTCATTCGGCCAGAGGCTACTGGTTACGGTCTCATTTATTTTGCCTGTAATATGCTAAAGGCCAAAGATGATTCCATAGAAGGTAAAAAATGTATCGTATCAGGAGCGGGCAATGTATCGCAATATGCCATTGAGAAAATTATAGAACTTGGAGGAATTCCTATAACTGTTTCTGATTCTTCTGGATATATAGTGGATAAGGATGGGATAGATGAAGCGAAGCTTGACTTTATTAAGGACTTAAAAAATACTAAGCGTGGCAGAATCAAAGAATATGTAGATGAATATCCTGAGGCGGAATATTTTGAAACGGATGATTCCGACTTTAATCCTCTATGGAAAGTGGAGGCTGACTGTGTATTCCCTTGCGCTACACAAAATGAAATCAATAAAAAAGATGCTGAGCATTTAGCGGAAAATAAAATTATACTTCTGGCTGAGGGTGCAAATATGCCCTGTAGTTCAGAAGCCATAGCCGTACTTCAGGAATCAAATATCTTATATGCTCCAGGTAAATGTGCCAATGCGGGAGGAGTCGCAGTTTCTGGCTTGGAAATGACCCAAAATAGGATGGGTGTATATTGGAACCGGGAAGATGTTGATGCCAAACTTATGCATATCATGGAAAATATCCATGAGGTATGTTTGAATGCGGCAGAAGAATACGGCGTTCCGGGCAACTACCTTGAAGGGGCTAATATCTTTGGTTTCCTCAAAGTAGCAGAAGCTATGAAAGCTCAAGGGATAGTGTAAAAATGGGCAGCAATTAGAAAATAAGTTAATATTAAAATATGAGGTGGGAGGTCTCTGACCTTGCACCTCTGTTTTTTCAGCCTATGTATCGATTTGAGCTTGAAAGCCTTATTTTTCATGCAGCGTATTCAGATGCATCACAATCCCTTTATTCTACTCAAAAACTTTTTTAATTACTACCCTGATCATAATAATTGCGGTTATTACAACAGAACCTACTATTACTAATTCCATTTTTCTGACTTTTTGCCACCTAACTGCTTGTTAAAGATTTTGGTTTAAAAATTTATAAAGGTTGCCGTGGTGCATGGTATTTCTTCCGCCTTTATGACTGAATTTGACTTTAGCTATATATTGTAAATTAGTTTTGATTAGAGGCTCACTATATTGTTTTTATGTTATCTAAGGCTTTTTATAAATTATCTGTTAAACTGAGTCTTGCTTATTTTCTCCATAAAATCGCTGTAAAAATTCCTGGCAGCCATTTCATGGGGGAGTAAAACTTCATCCGCTTCACATATCTGAAGTAATTCCTGTTCTTTTTCATTAAGTGCAGTAATAAGGATTCTACCCTTGTACCCTTCTCTTTTTAATTTTTTCACCAGATGTACAGAATGGTCCATATTAGGTATAGTACTGAGTATACAGGTTGATGTACGGTAGGGAATATGTTCTAAAATTTCAGGATCTTCCATATCACCATAGATTACATCTTTCCCCCTTTTTTGAAATGTTTCTACTAACTGGGGGTCAAAATCAATTCCCAAGTAATTGGTTTCGGGGTGCTGGTCCAGCATTTCTGCGACCTTACTTCCAAAACGTCCCAACCCAAAAAGAATCACATCAAAATGTTGATATTGCACGGGTTTGAAGTCCATTTCCCTATAGGGATTTTTCTTTTCAAAGGGGGATAATACAGGAGCAATGAATTCGTAAATCTGATGGGAATATAGAATAAGGTAAGTGGAAAGAGCAATAGTAATCAATCCTACCAAAGTAATCAGTCCGACTACCTCTTCATTTAAATGTCCCACAGCTAGCCCAAGACCCGCAAATATAAGCGAGAACTCACTTATCTGTGCTACTGTAAGGCCAGCAAGAAAAGATGTCCTCTTTCGATATCCCATCACTCCCATTATGATTAGCACTATCAGTGGATTGCCTATCAGGACAAATGCAGAGAAAATCAGTGCAGAGGGAATCTGATTGCCGATTACTTCTAAATTAAGGTTAGCTCCCAGATTAACAAAAAAGAAAAGCAATAGAAAATCCCTTAAACTGATTAGCCTGCTGCCGATCACATCTTTAAATTTAGAAGAAGCCAAACTCACGCCTGCCAAAAAAGCACCTACCTCCCCACTAAATCCGATCATTTCACCAAAAGCCGCGAGCGTTACTGCCCATGCGATGGCAAATAGGGTTAACATTTCTGTTGATTTTGCTAAAAAGGGACTTAGTATCGGTATTACCCATTTCATCATTACGAAGGTGATGAAAAGGAGAAATAAACCAGAAATCAGGGTAAATGCAATGTCCTCACCTATAGAATTACCCTCATCCTGACCCATAGATGAAAGTACTATCATGACTAATATCACCACCATATCCTGTACGATAAGAAAACCTATCGCTATCTGACCATGAAGAGCATCTATTTCTTTTTTATCAGAGAGTAGTTTTACTATAATGATGGTACTGGAAAAAGTAAGGGCTACTGCAATGTAGAAACTATGGAGGCTAGAGAAATCCAGGGCAAGAGCAATAAAATAGCCTATCAAAGATGTAAAGATTACCTGTCCCATACCAGTAATCAGGGCAATTTTCCCCACGGATTTTATAATCCTCAAATCCAGCTTGAGACCAACTATAAATAGCAGTATAGCTATCCCTATTTCGGCAAGCAGCTGAATGTTTTCTTCAGATTTCACTATATCCAAAAATGCTGGCCCTACCAGTATGCCCAAAGCAATAAACATTACAATAAGCGGCTGTCTAAACAATTGACCCAATGCTCCTAACAATGCAGCAAAAAACAATATCAACGCAAACTCATAGAAAGGATGTAGGGCTATTTCGGCAAACCAGTTCATAATGGCAGAACTACTAGTGGGATAGATCCATCATGGACAAGTTCATTGATAAAAAATTTTCTAAAGAACTGATCTGATAAGGTTCTTGACCCTTTCTGAACTACCAAGAGACAATTTTTCTGGCCCGTCAATACATGTTGCTTAATTTCATTAAAAGGCTCATCTCCCTTAAACAGTTTATATGATGTAGGCACTTCCTTTTTGATTTCCGAAGTAAGACTTTTTAGATAGGTTTCACTTTCTAGATAGTTGTCTTTGGGAGTGACCACAGATATGATTTCACTTATCTGAATAGTATCTTCAAACGCACTAATAAGTCTGTGATAGGCACCTTGATTTAAAGGGAATCTATAGCTTAGTGATAAAATTATTTTTTCTGGAATGAATGCTTCAATATTTGCCGGAATTGCAATTACTGGATAATCCAATTCATCTATTATTCTAGAAGTAGTACTTCCAAAAATTAGTTGTTCAAAAAAACCACGTTTTTTCAGTCCAGTTAATACCACATTTTTATATTCATTATCCTGGACCGATATAGATTTAATTGTTGTCAGGAGAAGTTGTTCGGAAACATGATATTTGACATTTTGTAGTTGAGGAAAATAATCAAAAGCCAATGATTTTAATTTCTCCAAGGCTTCTTTTTTTTCCTCTTCTATAATCAAAGCCCTACTTTCTCCATCTGCTAAAGACGGTATCAATCCTGGCACTTGATGGATTAGAATTAGATCAGCATGAAGTATCTCACTCCATAATCCTGCAAATTTCAAAAGATTTTCTGCACTAAAATCAATCAATACTATGAGTCTGGTTTTCATGATTTTGCATTTAAAAAGATATATACACTGATTAATTTTCCTTCTAAATAAAAATAGACAATTAGTGGGAGAGTTAAAAACTCATATCTAACATTTCAAAGAATGGGATCGTTATAATAATGTGAAATTGTAAAACCGCTTTCGAGCCACAAACAAATAGAAATAGTAAAAAATTAAATTATGCTTTTTGTGGCTGTCGATGGTGGACTGTCAGCTATTGCGCTCGAGTGAATATAGCTCCTTTAGATTTACGGGTAATTTTATGATACATATAATTTCTAAATAAAAATATAATGGTAGAGTTTTTAAATGAATCGAAAAATAATATTTTGGCTATAAGAGTTACTAAAGTAATAGATAAGCATACTTTTGAAGCCTTAAATCCAGAGATAGTAAAGGTATTGGAAGATCATGAAGATCCTAGGCTATACTTAGAGTTGCCCGAATTTGAAAATGTAACTCCCAAAGCTCTTTTTGAAGATCTAAAAAATATCCCTACATATAATAGATTTAAGAAAATTGCTATGGTGGGAGACGCTAAGTGGAAAGAAATATTGATCAAAGTGACAGGGACAGTAATGTCACCTGAGACTAATTATTTTTCTTTTGAAGAAAGAGAGAAAGCCATAAGTTGGGTAAAAATGTAAGGGGAAGTGAGGACTTAGTTTATAGGAACATTAGTGAATAGGGGATTAGAAACTAATCCAAAAACCATCGTTATTTCATAATCTTATTCATAAGGTGTATTCACTAAGTGCTTTATAGTTATATAAAATTTTCATACAGAACAAAATGAAAAACCTAACCATCTTCGGGAAGGAGATTATAGATGATAATTCTATTCGCCAAATCCATAAATGTATAGGAGAAGAGGATATAGGTGTATTGACAGCCGATGCCCATTATGGATATTCGCATCCTATAGGTGGAGCAGTGGCTTATAAAAATAAGGTATCGGTGTCTGGAGTGGGATTTGATATAGCCTGCGGTAATAAAGCTGTGAAGACTGACTTTTTAGTAGAGGATATATATATAGACCTTCCAAAAATCATGGATGAGATTTTTAGAAGGATATCATTTGGTATGGGTAGGCCTAATCATGAGCCCGTAGACCATGAAGTTTTTGATAAAATTTCTAAAGCGGAATTTGCTCCTCAGAGAAACATGCTCAACCTGGCGAGAGAACAATTAGGAACGGTAGGGAGTGGCAATCATTACGTGGATTTGTTTGAGGGTGATGATGGATATCTGTGGATAGGTGTGCATTTTGGTTCAAGGGGATTTGGCCATAAAACAGCTACTGGTTTTATCGCTATGTCACAGGGTCTAAGTTTTACTGACCGCGGTAAGGAAGGATCTATGGATAGTCCTCCGATCCTTTTAGATATTCATTCCGAACTGGGCCAGGACTATATAAATGCTATGAATTTAGCAGGAGATTATGCCTATGCTGGCAGAGATTTGGCAGTATCTAAAGTGCTCGAAATTCTAGGCAATCCAAGTGTGGAATTTGAGGTGCACAATCACCATAATTTTGCTTGGCGCGAAAAGCATTTTGGGGAAGACTTCTGGGTGGTAAGAAAAGGCTGCACCCCAGCATTTCCCGGCCAGATGGGATTTATAGGAGCCAATATGTTGGATACATCTGTGATTATAGAAGGAGTGGAAGGGGATCTATCCCAGAAGGCGCTTTATTCCACTGTTCATGGCGCAGGCCGAGTGATGAGCAGGACCCAGGCAGCCGGGAAAAAAAAGTGGAAGAGAGATAAGGTCAGTGGTAGGAAGATCCCAACCATTGTGGCTAAAGGCAAGGTGGACTTTGATGCAGTAAAATTACAAATGAAAAGTAGGCAGATTGAACTTCGGGGATCTGGTGCAGATGAAGCTCCAGAAGTTTATAAAAATCTGCAAGAAGTGTTGGGTCATATGGGTAATACCATCAAGATACTCCATAAGCTTAATCCAATAGGCGTAGCCATGGCGGGTGGAGATGTGTATGATCCGTATAAGGATTGATTATTATTATACCGGAAAGAATGAAAGACAAAAAGGTATATTTTAATTTGTCTTTATTTGTTAAGAATGAAGAACTAAAAAAGAGTATCTTTTCATATTTACGATTTACTTTTCAGCGTATTCATTTAAAATTAGAACCATCAAATGCAATATAGGGTACAATAGGCTATAGCCTTTTTTCTATGCTTTTATATGTTTTAATAGAAATCATTTTCCCTACTTAGCAGTAATTTTATTTCAGTGTTCTAAAATGTTTAATTGGGTTCAAAAATCTCACTACATTCAACTAGTTTATACAAAAGTAATTTAATAATAGTAAAAGAGGGCTTATCAAGCCCTCTTTGGATTTCCCTTCACTTCTTAGCTAATCAGTGCATTACCTTTTTCTGAAGGTCCTCTTGGGTAATTAATCCCAATTGCATCATAAAGGATAGGTTATCAAAAACACTCCAATATTCTGATAGTTTTCCTTCTTTAAAGCGGAACATTTCCACCACATCTGCAGATACCTCTTTATTGGTAGGCGGCATACCATTTATTTCACCAGTATTTCTTCCGGTAACGGTATAGTAGGCCATGCCTTTATCACCTTCAATAAATATATCCTTTATGGAAAATCTCATATCAGGAAAAGCATCCATATAAAACCTTCCTTGCTCTTTGAGGTAATCTATTCCCTCTTTATTACCTGGAATATTCATATCACGGGTATGAATTATGACATCTTTTTGCACCAATTCATCCAACTCATCCAGATTCCTATTCTCCACAGCTCGGTATGATCTTTCGATCAACGCTTTATAAAACTCATTGGTTTTCATCTTATTAGGGGTTTGTGTTGATAGGGAAATCCATCACTAATTTAAGAAATCTTCAGCGATATAAATCTGGGATCAATTAAAAATCACAGTTTTATTTCCCACTACCTGTACCCTTCTGGTAAGATGATATTTGATAGCTTTAGAAAGTACTACCTTTTCTATATCCTGACCGATTTGAACCAGATCCTCTACGGAGTTGTGGTGTCGAACCCGGGCTACATCTTGTTCCAAGATAGGCCCGGCATCCAATTCCTCCGTTACATAATGTGCTGTGGCGCCAATGATCTTCACTCCTCTGCTATGGGCAGCGTGATATGGTCTAGCACCAACAAATGCCGGTAAAAAAGAGTGGTGGATATTTATGATTTTTGATGGATATGCACTTATAAAAGCTGGACTTAATATCTGCATGTATCTGGCTAGTACCACAAAATCAACTTGGTGTTTTTTTAACAGTTCCAATTGCTTTTGTTCCTGCTCTAATTTGTTTTCTTTATCAATGGGGAATATGTGGAAGGGGATTTTAAAAGCCCTTACCACGGCTCCTAGATCAGGGTGGTTGGATATTATAAGAGGAATCTCAACTTGGAACTGCCCAGAATAATATCTGCTCAATACATCAAAAAGGCAATGTGATAATTTGGACACAAAGATAGCCATGCGGGGTTTTGGCTGTGAAAAGGAAAGGGTATATTTCATTTGGTACTTATCACCTACCTGGTCTCCAAAGGATTTTAATATCAGATCCTTATTAATATCAAAAGAAACCAATTCCCATTCAGCTCTCATAAAAAACTCCCCGGTTTCTATATCTATATGTTGATCCACTGCGATTATATTGCCATTGTTTCGATATAGAAAATTGGATACTTCTGCGACGATTCCCTTATTGTCCTTGCATTTAATAATTAAAATGGCTGTTTCCATGCTCTAAAATTAATGAAATATCTATCCTTTGATAGATATAGAATAAAAAAAATGGTTTTTAGCGAAAATTGCTTGTGTAATTTTTGACTAAGTTTATTGTGGTAGAATTTTCTTTCAGAAGGTGGATAGATAAAATAGGGATATATCGTCTCTGGTTTTTGGGGAGTTTATTAGAAACTTTGTAAATTAAGGAAGCAATAGTTCATATTTTTCAAATGTATAACGGCCATGTATAAATTTTTAGAGACGATTAATGCAGTACTTATTAATAAAACTTATCTATTATTAATTATAATACTTTGTTTTTATAGCTCCGTCAAAGCTCAAACTATCAATAAATTTAATTTCATTGGTGTAAATCCCAGTGTGACAGTTGAGCCATTTTACGAAAGAGGAGAAATGGACATAAATATATTGCCAGTAGTATATCAAAGGCCTTTTTCTAGAAGAGCAGATATTAGACTGACTTCAATACTTAATCTTGGAATAAGAAATGTAGCGAATGAAATAAGCCACCTTGGACTCGAGACAGCTATTCCCATATTTATAAACCCAAAAGAATATAAAAAACAAAGTTCAGAAGGTTTTTATGTCGCACCAGTTTTAAGCTTGACTAGAAATAGATTAGAAGAAAATAACAATATAGGTCTTTGGATTGAACCTGGGTACAACTTATTGTTTGACAATAGATATGCAATGACCTTCGGACTTCAATTTGGAGGAACTTATTTTATTTATGAAGATGCACAATCAAGTTGGGGAAATCATTTTGGAATAAAGATTATTTTGGGAAGGTGGTTTTGATGTCTATTAAGGAATATTAGATAAAAGTATTCGATGAAAAATTCAAATTACTTAAATGTAAATCTCTTAGATATAAAGTTTAGAATTGTAAACGCGATATTTTTTAAAAAGCTTCAACTATGCAAATTATCATAATTGCAATAAATTTTAAGTTTTTACATTTTCCTTTACCACATACCCCCGTATAGTTGTAAGTTGTATATTTTTCCCTTCAGCTTGTGCATTTCTGTTCATTTCCTGTATTTATGGTAAGAGTCTAGAAATAGTAAAAAAAATCCGACTACTAATATGATATAATTGAATGAACTCTTTTTTCAATAAATGGGACTATGGAGGCACATATATCAAAGCGCGGAATCATGGATACTGTAAATAGGATAATGTATATAATGTGTTAATGACGGTCAAAAAAATGCAGAACAAATAAATTTGAAAGTTAAAACTGGTTTAGTTTAAATTAAATTGATTTTTAATTAATCAAGCAATAATCAAAGGTGGTAATCTTCTATTTTTTATTGTAAGTCTTTTTCGCAACCTTAGCATCGCCGTAATTATATATTACTGATTACCCCCCTTTAATTATGCTTATGGATTCCAAGCTATTCCAAACTGTTTTTGACAGTTCACCTACTCCTTCAGCGCTAATTGATGTAGATGATCCGACATTTACCATCATCAATGTTAATAAAGCATTTCTCATAAATTCTTTTCTGGGCAAGAAGGAGTTGATTGGTATGGGAATCACTGAGGCATTTCCTCAACTGAAAGATGACAGCATTGGTCCGGAAAATTTAGAGAAAAGTTTAAACAAAGTTGTTCGTGAGAAGACAATTGATGAAATGCCTATTGTTAAATATGATATAATTAACAAGCAAACAGGGGAGATAGACGAAAGATATTGGGAGGCCTCTAACACTCCAATTTTCAGTGAAAATGGTGAACTGGTCTGCATTCTTCATCAGGTTAGAGAAGTCACAGCCTATGTAAAAATGCAGATCAATAAGGAATTGGACAGGGCTTTGTTGGATGAAATTGAGCAAAAATTTCTATCTGTATTCAATCATAGTGCTACAGGCATAGCCATGCTGGACCTAGAAGGAAAATGGATAGAGGTAAACCCCAAAATTTGTGAAATTACTGGATATTCCCGGAAAGAACTTTTTGAATTGACTTTTAAAGACCTCACGCATCCTGAGGATTTGGAAAAGGATCTGGATCATGTTACTAAATTGCTTAGTGGAGAGGTCGAAAACTACAAAATTCAAAAACGGTACCTTAAAAAAAATGGAGACATTATCTGGGCATGGCTTAATGTCTCTTTAATAAAAAAAGGTAATGGTGAACCCTACCATTTTGTAAGTCATATTTTAGATATTACGGATAGCAAACTTAATGAAATAGCCCTTAGACAAAGTGAGGAAAGGTATGATTCGCTGTTTTTTCATCATCCAGATGCTGTGTTTTCCTTTGATAATGAAGGAAGATTAATAAATGCTAATGCTGTAGCAGCTGATATGGCAGAAGGAAGTCTGGAAGATATTTTATCTATTGATTTTTTCACACTTCTTCCCAAGTATGAAAAGGAAAGAGTATATAAATTTTTTTTAAAAGCCAAGAATGGTGAAAAATTACATTATAATACAAATTTCATAACCTTTAAAGGCACTCCAAGAATACTCAATATTACGCACCTCCCTATCTTCAGAAATGATGAAATTATTGGTGTATTTGGAATTGCAAAGGATGTCACAGAAAACGAGCAGGTCAGAGCTCAACAATTACAGTCCCAGGAAAGATTGGAAAAAGTCTATAGCAGATCTGTGGATGTGATCTGTGCAATGGACGTTGATGGAAATTTTCAAGAAGTAAGTCAAGCTAGCCAAAAAATGTGGGGTTATACCCCAGAAGAGCTTATTGGCCATCCGTATATGAATATGGTTCATCCTGAGGACAGAGAGCTTACACAGGCCGCCTCTAAGATCATTATGGCAGGTACAGATGTGACGGCATTCCAAAACCGGTATATCAGGAAGGACGGTTCTATAATGACAGTAATCTGGTCAGCGCACTTTGATCCTGAAGAAAAGATGATGTTTTGTGTGGCCCGAGATGGTCAGGAGAAAATGGAAGCGGAATATATGCTCCGCTATAATGAAGACAGGTTTCGTAAACTTGTCCAGGATGGGAGTGACCTAATAGCTATTTTGGACTATCAGGCTCACTATACCTATGTTAGTCCTACATCTTATAGTGTGTTGGGAATTTTACCGGAAGTATTTATTGGTAGAAGTGCTTTTGAATTTATCCATCCTGATGATGCGGAAATTGTCGGTGAGTACTTTGGGAAACTGGCCACTGAAAAAAGACTTAGTTTGCCACCTTTTCGCTTTCAAAACTTACAGGGGCAATGGAGGTGGATGGAAACAGAAGTGACTAACCTGTTAGAGGATTCTACCATAAATGGCATAGTGGCTAATTCCCGGGATATCACCGAAAGAATAGAAGCGGATTTTACCCTGCAGCAGACAGCAGAAAAATATTTTACGCTATTCAATTCCAGTCCACTTCCTCAATGGATTTACGATATTAAAACTTTAAGATTTTTAGATGTCAATCATGCCACAGTGGATTTTTATGGCTATTCTGCCGAGGAGTTTCAAGGGATGACCCTTAGGGATATCAGGCCAGAAGCTGAAGTAGAAAAAATGCTGGCTACGCATCACGAACTTCTGCACAAGACCACTACGCATCGGTTTGGTGTATTTACTCACAAAAAACGAAATGGGGAGTTGGCTAAGATGGAAATATTCGGTTATGCCCTTAATTACCAAAATATTCCTTCCAAAATGGTCATTGCCATCGATGTGACCAAACGGGAGGAAGCTTTGGAACAACTTAAGGATAGAGAAACCAAATTATTGGAGGCTCAAAAGTTGGCGAAGCTGGGTTATTGGTACTTGGATCTAGAAACTAAAATTATAGATTGGTCTGAGGAGGTTTATAATATTTTTGGAATATCGAAGGACATTATTATTACAGAAGATTATTTTTGGTCACTTATACCACATACACATAAAGATAAATATATACCTATAATAGAAGATTGTATTGAAAATGAAGGTTCATATGAATTTGACCATTCTATCGAACTTCCGGATAATACTATCAAATGGGTAAGAGAACACGGTACCTACAAGAGAAATTTAGATGGCCAATGGGGCCTTTCGGGGACTGTACAGGATATAACTGCAGATAGACTTGCGAGGGAACTTATAATAAAAAGCGAATCTCGCTATAGGGGTATAGTAGAGTCCCACACGAGTTATGTGATTCGTACAGATCTAGAAGGGAAATATACTTTCTGTAATGAAAAATATCAGAATACTTTTTCTTGGTTTTATCTAGATGAAAATTTGATTGGAAAAGATGCAAGTGAATCCATCATGCCATATCATCTAGAAAAGGTACAAAATACGGTAGCGCAATGTGTGAATTTTACTAATGAGCCTTTCAAAATAGAGATAGATAAAATATCTGAAAATGGGTATCCCATGACCAGCATATGGGAATTTATGGCACTTACCGACTATAGCGGTAACATCACAGAAATCCAGTGTGTGGGTATAGACATCACCGAACGTAAAAAGGCAGAAATGGAGATCATTGCCAGTAACCAGCGGTACGGCCTGGTCACTAAAGCCACTTCAGACGCTATATGGGATTGGGATTTAGTGGAAAATAAAATCTTCAGGTCATCTGGGTTTAAAGGAATGTTTGGGTTTACCGATGCGGAAATTGAAAAAGGAAATAATTTTTGGAATAACCGTATTCATACTAAAGATTTTCAGGCACTAAATGACTCACTCTTCAATTTCATAAATTATTCTGATGATAATAATTGGGAAGCTGAATACCGCTTTTATAATGCCCAGGATGAAATACTGTATGTGAGAGATCGCGCTGTAGCCATAAGGAATGATATAGGAAAAGCTATCCGCCTGGTAGGCGCCATTCAAAATATAACTGCTGATAAGATAAAAGAAAAAGAAGACAGGTTAAAACTAAGTCTTACCAATATTTTTGCCCAGGATGTATCAGTTGAAAATATATTTCATGACTCTTTAAATAAACTTATGGAGTTTACCGAGCTGGATTATGGGGAAATATGGATTACTAATATGGATAATACCAGATTGGGCCTTATGTCCTATAACGGAGTACTGGAAACTTCCCCTACAAACTATAAAATAGCATTTAAAGGGGATGAAGGACTTCCGGGATTGGTTTACAGTTCAGGTGATGTGATTATTATGGATGGTTTAGACCTGCAGAGTAAATTTATAAGGCAGGAATTTATTCTTCTTAATAATTTTAGATCTGCTATAGGTTATCCCATAAAATTCGAAAAGGAAATTATTGGAGTAATTTGCCTTTTCCAAAAGGGAAGCAACGAACCTCTTAATAATCATCCACGCATATCAGAAAGTACGCTACATTTACTCGCTTTGGATCTTAAACGGAAAAAAGCAGAACTGGATCTGAACCTCTTTTTTGATCTTTCACCCGACCTACTTTGCATTGCAAACCTACAGGGGTATTTTAAGAAAGCAAATATGTCTCTAAGTGATTTGCTTGGTTACGATTTTGAGGAAATCAAAGAAATTAATTTTCTGGACATTATCCATCCAGAAGATATAGAAAAAACAAAAAATACTTTAAGTGATCTGGAATTGGGTAAAACCGTACACAATTTTGAAAATCGGTATATCAAAAAAGACAAATCAGTCATATGGTTGTCATGGACAGCTACCCCTTTGAGAGGTGAAGAGCATATTTTTGCCATTGCAAGAGATATTACGGATAGAAAAAATTATGAATTAGAGTTGGAGGCCTCCAGTAAAAGAGTGACCGATACGTTGGAAAGTATTCAGGATGGTTTTTATGCATTGGATAAAAATTATGTAATTACTTTCTGGAATAAGAAAGCAGAAGAGCTCCTTCATCAGACCAAAGAGGAGATGGAAGGAAGTTATTTATGGGAGTATTTTCCGGAAGCAAAAGAACTTACATTTTATAAAGCGTATAAAAAAGTATTTGAATCAGGTGAGTCTGTGAGATTTGAAGAGTTTTTTCCTCCCTTAAATATGTGGTTTGGTGTCAGTGTATTCCCTGCCGAGGAAGGAATTACTGTTTATTTTAAAGATATAACAAAAGAAAAAATTGCTGAAAGGGAGCTGCTTAAATTTAAAAAAGTTATTGAAAACAGTCAGGAAGCTATTGGTATAATCAATCTGAGTCCAAAAAGTATTTACCTCAACCCTACATTTCAAAAGGAATTGGGGATGAAACCAAAGGAACTGGAAGAATACGGTGAACAAAATCTGTATTCTGATCCTAAGATTGGTCATAAGATCTTTGAAGATCTTTATGCGGGCAGGTTTTTAAAAGAAGAAGTTGAGCTTCTTACTAAAGCAGGAAATATTCTGCACTACACCTTAAGTGCAGGACCTGTTTATGATGACAATGGAGATCTGATGGCCATATATGGCATTCACGCAGACATCAGGGAAAGGATTAAAAATGAGCAGCGTTTAAAAGATTTGAATAGCAAGCTGGAAACTCATGCCCGGGAACTTGCACTATCCAATGCAGAATTGGAACAGTTTGCCTATGTGGCATCCCATGATCTACAAGAGCCTCTGAGGATGGTCACCAGTTTCCTCACCCAGCTAGAAAGAAAGTACAATGACCTGCTGGATGAAAAGGGTAAAAAGTATATTTATTTTGCAGTAGATGGAGCAAAAAGAATGAGACAGATCATTCTTGATCTATTGGAATTCAGTCGAGTGGGCAGAATGGAAGATAAATATGAAGAAGTAAACCTAAATGACATTATAAAAGAAATAAAAAATCTTCACAGGCAGCAGATTTCTGAAAAGAAAGCGAAAATAATATCTGACATTTTACCCACTATAAAACTGCCTAAAGCTCCTATAAGGCAAGTATTTCATAACCTGATCAATAATGGACTGAAATATCAAAACGATGATAACACTCCTTTGATTCAAATTACGGTAAATGAAAGTGCTGACTTTTACGAGTTTGCCTTTCAGGATAATGGTATTGGATTCAGACCGGAATATCAGGATAAAATCTTTATTATTTTCCAAAGACTTCACCAAAGAGAAGAATATCCAGGAACTGGTATGGGTTTAGCTGTAACCAAAAAAATCATTGAGAACTTAAATGGAAATATTTGGGTTAAAACCGAGAATGGAAAAGGAAGTACTTTCTATTTTACTCTTCCCAAATAATTTTGTACCACGGAGCATATGGGATCTATAAATATTCTTTTAGTCGAAGATAACGAAGGGGATATCCTGCTGACTCTCGAGGCATTTGAAGAAAGTTCGATTAAGAATACTATAAAAGTAATCAGAGATGGTGAATCAGCAATAGATTACTTGGAGAAAAGAAATACTTATACACAGGTTGTCCGTCCAGACCTCATTTTATTGGATGTGAATTTGCCAAAAAGGAATGGGCATGAAGTTCTTAAATATGTGAAACAATCAGAACACTTAAAAAGAATTCCAGTCATTATGCTCACCACCTCATCTGCCCAAACTGATATTAATAGCGCCTATAACAATTACGCCAATTGCTATATCACCAAACCTGTAGATGTTAAAGAGTTTTTTGAAGCAGTGAATAAAATTGAGAATTTTTGGATAAATATTGTACACCTACCAACACACCACGAATAGTGTTTAAAGATCAAAAAAAATACAAGATATTAGTAATAGAAGACAATCTAGGAGATTTTACTTTGATAGAAGATTATCTTCAGGAATTTATTACTAATCCCGAAATCATTCACGCCAATACTTTAAATGAAGCAAAAACTCATTTGTCTACGCTGGATGTATGTCCTTATGATGTGATTCTGCTGGACCTCTCTCTGCCGGACTGTAGTGGGGAAAAATTGATCAATGATATAGTTACTCTTGATTCAGGTTGTCCAGTCATAATTTTATCTGGCTATGGAGATTTTGAATTTAGTGTCAAATCATTGTCTATGGGGATTTCGGATTACCTGATCAAAGACGACCTTTCTCCTTCCACCCTATATAAGAGTTTGGTTTATAACATTGAAAGGAAACGGATACTGTATGATCTGGAAGAATCCAAAAGTCGGTATAGTCATCTATTTCACATGAGCCCACTTCCAATGTGGGTTTTCGATTTAGAGACACTTCGATTTCTGGACGTCAATGAAGCAACCATAAATCATTATGGGTATAATAAAGAAGAGTTTTTAACCATGACGATTAAAGATATTCGTTCTGCAGAAGAAGTAGTGAAATTGGAAAACCATATCAAAGCTTCGATGCATAAGCAAAGATCATTTTATAGTTTGGCTAAACATAAGAAAAAAAATGGTGATGAAATTAATGTTGAAATCAAAACCAATATAATCAATTTCAAGGATAGAGAGGCTGTGCTGGTTTTGTCATCAGATATTACTGAAAGGCTTAAATATACCAAAACCATAGAAAATCAAAATCGTAAAATGAAGGAAATTGCCTGGATGCAATCCCACATGGTACGTGCCCCTATTGCCAGACTCTTAGGTCTGGTAAATCTTATTGATCTGGAAAAGTCTGTAGATAAAGACCACGAGGAATTATTGTCCCACATCATGGAGTCTGCCCAGGAACTGGATCAGATCGTCAGGGAGATCAGTACCCGTACTACAGATTTGTGAAATTAAATCTAAACTGAAAATATATTAGTCCAGGTTCATAACTCTTTTAACTTAGAAAAAAGTTTTCAATTTGGATTGTCATCTTTAGAAGAATCGATTATTCCCATTCGCTTAGCCCTTTTTTCCCAATTTTGACGAGCTAGAACCTGCATGTCAGGAATACTGTCCTTCTCATCCATGATTTCAAAGCCCAATAATGTTTCTATAATATCCTCCATCGTCACTAATCCCACCATATTTCCATATTCGTCCACTACTGCTGTAATATGTGTTCTGTTTTTTACTAGGATCTCGAATAGTTTTGGTATCGGAGTCTGAATATCAGTAAAATTGATGTCCCTTCTCAAAATTTTAATAGGTTCCGACCCTTTTTCGTTTATCATTTCTTCTAAAACCTCATCCTTCAGCACGAATCCAGTAATATAGTGGGGCTTTCCATCATAAACCGGTATCCTAGAAAATTGAAGATGTTTATGATTGTTATAAAAATCCTTAATGGTAGTGGACTCCTCCTCAGTGACCACTACTGAGAAAGGTGTCATAATGTCTTTGGCTTTAATAGTCTTAAACACCATAAGATTTTTTATAAGACTAGATTCGCTAGCTTCAAAAACTCCCTCCTGTTCGGCCGCGTCAGTGATGGCCAGAAATTCCTCCCGGCTCATTGTATTTACATGTGCGGATTTACCAATCAGTTTTGTCGTAAGCATCATCAGCCAAAGTATCCCCGAATATTTTAAAGGATAAATAATGATTTGTAATGTTTTAGCGGTAAAATTTCCTAAATAGTGCCAATAGGTAGCTCCTATTGTTTTCGGAATGATTTCCGAAATAATTAAGATAGCAAGTGTCATGATGGTAGACACGATTATTACCGCTGTCCCTCCTCCAAATACTTTTTCTGCCTGTACGCCTACCAGAATCGCACCTACAGTATGGGCTATTGTATTTATCGTCAGTATCGCTATCAAAGGTTGGTCAACGTCTTTTTTAAATTGAGCTATAGTTTTGGCATATAATTTTCCTTCCCTCTTTTTCATTCTGATATATGAGGGAGTAAAACTCAAAAAAGCAGCTTCTAAAATCGAACATAAAAAAGAGAAGAAAATAGATATAAATGCATAAAATATTAATAGTCCCATATAATGATAATTTGATATAAATATACTGATAAATAACCGAAATGAATGTGCGGGAAGGATGTTCTGAAAATAGTTGTTTCCCAGTTTAAGTAGGGCTGTGACTATTAATAAAATGAAAAAATAAACTATATATTAACTTCAGTTTGATGAATAAACTAAAACTTTTAATAGGAATCATAACTTTTAAGCAGCAGAATCACAAGACATAAAAGCGGAAAGCCTTTAAAAGTAACCAATTATGAAATGAGATTTCATAATTGGTCTAAAACCTAAATGCTATCCCCGAAGAGATATTGATTCTACTTATTCTTTCTTTAGAAAAATAAGCAAATTGATTTTGGTATTCCAAGTTGTTGATCCAGGCCCATTTGGGGGCAAAATTATATCTTAGGGTAGCACTGCCTTCCATTCCAAGTCTATAATAACTACCCTCTCCCTTAGAATTCATGCCTTCGAAAGTATATCCGGAATACATTCTTCCCGTCCTTAATTTGAAATCCAAGATAAGGTCTTTTTGAATTGGAACAGAATACATTGGACCGAACATAATCATCCCGAAATTTGAAACTAAAACCTCACCGTCCAGTTCATCAACATATGCACCGCCCTGCCATTTTAAGGCTATACCCCAATTTTTCCAAATGGTATAGCCGCCATCGATCAAATTGATAGTCAATCCAACATCACCTGGGTTTAATGTTGGGGTTTCCGGAATTATAAATCCCTGTGAAGAACCAAAATAAGAAACAGGAACTATGACGGCAGGGCCTGATGTGGTTCCTGTATGTATAGTTGGGCCTAAGCTAATTCCAATATAGCCTCTTTTAAATCTGATTGGCTCCTGGCAATATCCCTCAATACTGAAAAATAAAATCAATGAAAAGAGTAAGATTTTCTTCATAAAATAAGAGTTAAAATAATTGCGGAAAAATTAATACTAGTTTTTTAATAATTAGGTGAATTGCCGATATTTTTTTTCTAAGGGAGTAGGGTTAAATAAAATTGATGAAAGCGTGCAGTTAGATTTCCAGATTATTGTGATATTCTCCTTTTCATGAATATGTGTAAATTCATATTATATTAAAGAGGTCAAAAAAACTTTTGATATCATCCCACGCAGCAGAATGTATTCATTGGGTAGTGACCCCCGGAAGGATATAAACATCCTATTTTGTATGGCCAAAAAAAGCCAAGCATTTCTGCTTAGTTTTAGTATCGGGAACAGGACATCGAGCAGTGTCCGCGGCGGATATGAGCCCGACGAGCTTTTTTAGTCTTTCCTGATAATAAAAAGTCTGTAAACAAAAAAAGGATACCTTTCGGTATCCTCTGAGTAGCGGGAACTGGACTCGAACCAGTGACCTTCGGGTTATGAGCCCGACGAGCTACCAACTGCTCCATCCCGCGATATATTTTTGGTATTTCAAATGTCAATTTTTAAGGGCTCGAACCATTGTCCGCCGCGGCGGACCATCTCGCGATATATCTTATAAATTAATATTGTCGCTTTTTAGTTCAATAGTGGAAAGAATTAATCTTTTTTAATTCCGTTTCCTTTATGGTGATACAAAGGTAATAGGATTTTTTGACAAGTCAATACTTAGTAAATTAATTTTTGTAACATAACAGGCTCTGGTTACCCAGTATTCAAATAGTCTTCTGAATATCAGTCTACTTAATGACAAATGATCTAAACAATTTTATTTTGGCTATTTCAATTTGTGACTATGCTATTGATAGAATAGTTTTAATTCCTTCTACCCCATACCTATATTTAAATTAATCCCGAACTCCTCCAAAAGGAATCCGGGATCATGAATTAACTATGCCGGCTGATCTTCCGTAATTAACACGGTCGTTTTGAGATGTGTCACTGAAGTGATAGAGTTGGATATAAGACAGGCTTTTTCTGCTTTTATCATGACTTTTTCTGCCTTTTCCCTGTCGTCTACATTGGGAATGGTAAGGACAGGTTTCAGGATAATTTCTGTCATGGCGTATTTTCCGTCCTTTTTATTAAGGATCCCTTCTGCCGGGCAGGTCAGACTGGTAAATTCCAGATTGAAATTTTCGGCGATCGCTAGGAATGTAGTCATAAAACAGCTACTTATTGCAGCGGTAAAAAGGTGTTCAGGAGACCAGATGCCCGGCATTCCTTTGGGGAATTCCGGTGGTGTTGCCACTTCTAATTTTTGGTTTAGGGTGGGAGAAGAGATTTCTCCTTTTCTATCCATGGTCCATTCTAGATCTACGTGATATTTATGCGCTTCCATATTTTTTTGTTTTTCTAAAGATAGATTGAAAAATTATTTCTGACTATGACCTTTGTCAGGTTTCACATCACAGTTTCCGGTAGCGCAATTTCCTGCCGCACAGCCTAGGCTAAATATACCCATAGCTGCTAGCCATCCTCCTAGAAAGATGCCTATCCACTGGCCTTCAAGTATACTTTGAACAATGACCACGACTCCTATAATAGAATAGATGGCGCGTATCCAGGTCCAATTGCTGATTATTCTATTTATCATAAATCAATTTTATTTTTAAGTGCGGACCAACTGCCTCCATTGTATACGTTGGTATAACCTTTTGATTGGAGAATTTTTTTGGCTGAAGCACTTCGCATTCCTGAAGCACAGCAAGTGATGATCGGCTTGGACTTGTCTTTTAATGTCCCCATGGAGGAGGGTAGATCTGGTAAAGGGATATTCTTAGATCCTTGGATGTGGCCGCTCTTGTATTCAGCTTTGCTTCTTACATCTATTATTATCCCACCCTCTTTATAAATTTGATTGTAATCAGGTGCAGGGCTTATTCCCAACAGTTGCTTTATTTTAGATATCATATTAAACTTTTTCTGATGTTAAATAATTT
>DATHVH010000322.1:0-8088 GCA_035461405.1 Anditalea sp. | reverse complement strand
TATTTATGTATGTGTATATAGTATTTTGCTTCCTGTGGCAGCAGTATATGATGTACAATGTCCAAGTATAGGGTTACCATATTTTTTTACTACATAATTCGAAACTCATCATTCATCATTCGAATTCTATATTTCTTTTTGTACCAAGAGTACCAAGTATTCAGATCACCAGATTATGTGGCATCATCACTATTTTACTTCTCACCTTACTTCTTACTTCTTACTAACTTTTGCATCGTACTTCGTCCTTAATTATGCACATGAGTATGCAATTCTCCTTCATGATCACAAAGCTCATCGGATCCAATGGTTCCTGATCCATTACAAGTTCGGCAAGTGCTGTTGGTGATTTTAGCTCCTTCGCACGTAGGGCAAGTAAGCCGGCCCTTTCCTGCACAGCGTTCACATTCAAAATACTCCAGAATGTTAAATACATTCTTTTTGGTAAGCATTCCTGATCCTGCACAGCGACTACAGCCTACTATTGCATTACCCTTGCAAACTTTACAGGTCTGTTCGATGGATTTAGCTCCATCACAGGTAGGGCATACTTGATATCTGTAACCCTTTCTATCACATAAAGAACATGCTTTGATATCATTTAATGGGCCCTCTAGTTTATTTTCCAATAGTTTCGCTGACTCATAATTATCTCCCTTAAAGCCGTTTATTTCTAGATATTTATTCAGAAAGTTTGCGGAGTTATCATATTGTCCCAGATGAAATAAAGTCTCCGCAAAGAAATAAGGCATTTCCGGAGGAAGTGGTACCCTGCTGTCTATGATCTCTCTAAAGATATTGTTTGCCCTTTCATATTGACCACTTTCCAAAGCTCCTATTGCAGCATTCATCTGCCTGGAAGTTTGACCTAAATTAGGCTTAAGTTGTGCTTGGGCCATTGCTGGAAGCAAAAGGAACATTCCTATAATAATATAAATTTTATTCAAACCAGATTTCATGATTTTTCATATTTTGTAATCTTACTTCAAGGGTATCCGGCAGCATGGGAAAGAAGTCCAGTCCTGTAAATCTTTCCAAACTGTCCACCGTGATGGCAAAATCCAACAGGGGTCTGCTAGATTTTTCATTTTTCATTAAGAACGCAATAGCTTTGTATTCCGGTGGATGAATGTCTAAAATAACTTTGTAGAAATAATCCGGAACAGTTACTCTATTTAGTCCTAAAGTTATCTCTTTTTTCTGTATTACAGGTCCGGTGATGATATAGATTTCCTCATTTTCCTTAGCCCAGTATCTGACCTGATCTTCTAATTTTTTCCAAATCCCTCTATTAAAAGACGGGGTTTGTGGAGACATATTGCTCATGTAGAAACTTTCTGCCATAGCAGTGGCATCATAGGTAAAATCCCCTGCTGGAGCTAGATGTCCCCTGTCATACCCTGATAGCCTGTAATCTAAAGGGGAGGCGGATTTAGTGGTGACTTTGGGATCTTCTTTAAATTTATCCGTTCTCTTCTCTTTGCCACCCAGCATAGCAGAGGTAAGTTTATAGGATACCCAGTGTGCTTGCTCATGTTCCTCATTATAAGATAAAACGATCGCACTATGAGATATCAATTCACCCTCCTGACCAGTGGTAAAATTAACTGACTTAAATTCAGGATCTGCTGTAATGGTAGAAATATAATTATAAAATTCAGTAGGTCTATCTACGATATCTTCATCATTCTGAGTTTCTACAGGCGGAAGAGGCAATTCCTTTTTTGATAATGAATCATCATTAGGAATAGTGGTCATTTCAGGAAAATCAGTTTCTTTAACTTGCTGTACGGTACAAACCGCCAGAAAAAATACAATGAAGATCAATCCAAAAAAGACAAGAAAAGATTTTCTCTTAGGATTTTTTTTACTTTTTCTATTTCTCCTTACTCTTCCCATCTTGCTTACAAAAAAATAAGAAAAAGGAATGGTTTCCTAGTGTAGTGAGGAAATTAAAGTATCAAGATGTTAGTAGCAAGTATCGAGATAGGCAAAAATATGGTGGTATAGGGTAAGTAGTTTGTAGTATCAATGTATGCTACCTTGCATGCAGTAATCTTGATACTTGTGTCTTGATATTTGCATCATATAATTACACTTAATACTTGCGTCCTGTGATACTAGCGTCTTGATACTTGTATCTTGATACTTGCATCTTGCATCTTGATACTACCTATATGGACTTTCATACCTAAAGATGATTCTGTACTTTAGCGGAATGAAGAAAATCGCAGTGATAGGGGGAGGAGCGGCAGGATATTTTGCAGCCATCCATGCAGCCCAAAGCGGAGCTACGGTAATCATTTATGAAAAAACCTCCAATACCCTTTCCAAAGTAAAAATCTCAGGAGGTGGAAGGTGTAATGTAACCCATGCCGCTTATGAAGTATCTAAATTGATCAAAAACTATCCACGTGGTGATAAATTTCTCAAAAAAGTATTCCAACATTTCAGTGTAAAGGATACTGTAAACTGGTTTGAGCAAAGAGGTGTATCTCTGAAGGTTGAATCTGACGGGAGAATGTTTCCGGTCACGGATGATTCTCAAACTATAATAGATATTCTTCGGCAGGAGGCCACAAAAGCAAACGTTATCCTTAAAACAACCCATAAAGCTTCAGAAATTAGAAAATCTGAAAAGGGGCTTGACCTTCTTATTAATGAGAAATGGGAACATTTTGACAAAATAATCATCACCACCGGTGGACATCCTAAGTTGGAAGGATTTAATATGGTGAATAGGATGGGTCATGCTATAGAAGCCCCTGTACCTTCTCTATTTACCTTTAATACACCGCATGAGCCTATAAAATCAATGCCTGGAATTTCAGTACCGAACGCGCGTATAAATCTTGAAGGCACTAAGCTACACTATAATGGTCCACTTTTGATTACCCATTGGGGTGTAAGTGGACCAGCCGTTCTCAAACTGTCCGCATTTGGAGCAAAATGGATGGCCGAAAAACAGTATAAAGCTAAAGCCCATATACAGTGGTTAAGTGATTTTAAAGAAGAAGATTACAGAAAAGACATCGATAGATTTAAAAATAATCATCCGAAAAAGAAAATAATTGCCAATCCTTTATTTAATTTACCTTCTCGATTATGGGAGCATTTCTGTAATCTAGCATTGATCAGTGACCAGCTACTTTGGCATGAATGTGGCAAAAAACAGATCAATAAGTTAGTAGAATGTTTATTTAATTACATTATTTCCATCGAAGGTAAAACCACTTTCAAGGAAGAATTCGTAACTGCTGGTGGGGTGGATCTCTCGGAGATAGATCCTAATAGCATGGAAAGTAAAATAGTACCGGATGTGTATTTTGCGGGTGAGGTGATAAACATAGACGGTATCACAGGGGGATTTAATTTTCAAGCAGCTTGGAGCACAGGCTATCTCGCCGGCATTTCAGCGGCTCGATAAGCGATAAATAGATACTTATATATATTTTAAACCATAAAAATTGGATCATGATTAAAATTTCATCAAATCTTCATCTTGATCCTTTTTCTTTATATTAAGTTTTTAATTTACAAAGTGCAAAAAAGTTAAACTCAACAATCCGCAAATAATCAGCGGCCGGTATTATTTCATAAACAAAAAAATTAACTGATTATGTTAAAACTCACAAACATCAATTACCAGATGGTAGTGGAAATGGCAGAAGGAGATAAAGAATTCGAAACTGAGCTTTTGGATGCGATAATCAACTCTGTTAAGGACCTTCGTAAAAAATATAATGAAGGTATTTCTGTTCAGAATGAGGATATCATTGTCCAGGCCAGACATAAAATCAAGCCTACACTCTCACTTTTTGGTCTTGATAAATTATCTACCATTATAGAAGAAGGTAAGTGCATTCTTCAGGAAAATGATATGAGAGGTCCCGCTACTGATAGACACATAGCTGAATTTATGGAAGCAGTAGATGAATTACTGGATGAACTTAACCATATTGAAAATTAATACTCTTAAACCGCCATATTTGATTATAACTATACTTAATTAACAGTTTTCTTTTTAATACAGATGTCTTATCAGGAGTTTCCTGATAAGCTTATGATGTGAAAATTCTAAAAAGGACATGTCTAGCACTGCGATAGTATGCGCAGCAATAATTACATTGAACTTTTTAGTAGTAGTATCCCTTAAATAGATCTCAGAATCTATCTTAAGTCTGTAAATTATTTATTTCATGCCCATCATTTCTTCTTCACTTTATAAAGGACCTCCAAGACATCTAATAAATGGTCACTTTGAGACCATAATACCAAGCTTATTTAGAAAGGTTCAGGGTGTATGTTATGACAGGGAGAGGATAACTACTCCTGATGATGATTTCTTGGATTTAGATTGGTCAAAAGTTGGATCGTCCAAATTATTGATCATTTCCCATGGATTGGAAGGAAGTTCAGATCGACATTATGTTCTTGGCCTAGTCAAACTTTTCAATCTTAATGGCTTTGATGTTCTGGCATGGAACAACCGCTCCTGCAGTGGTGAAATGAATCTGGCACCTCGGCTTTACCACCATGGTACTTCCGAAGACCTGAAGCTAGTAGTGGAATATGTGAATAATATGCAAAATTATACTTCCATCTATCTTAGCGGGATCAGTATGGGAGGAGCACAAACACTCAAATATATAGGTGAAAATGCCGATACTCTTCCTCCCGAAATAAAAGCTGCAGCGGTCTATTCCACACCTTGTAATTTGCCTTCAAGTGCCGCCACCCTTAAGCTGAGTGGAAATGCTTTTTATAAAAAAAGGTTTTTAGGCAAATTAAAGGCAAAACTTGCCTCAAAAGCTGCCCAATATCCAGATTTAATTGACCTTCATAAACTAGCTGGTATAAAAGATTTTGATGCCTTTGACACCCATTTTACAGCCCCTTTGCATGGATTTAGAGATGCTGCTGATTTTTATGCCACAGTGAGTGCGGATAATTGGCTGGATAAAATCAATATCCCTACACTTATAGTAAATGCATTGAATGATCCTTTACTAGGCAAAGCATGCTATCCTATTGGTCTTGCCGATGAGCATGATCAAATTTTTCTGGAAATGCCCAAGCGAGGAGGACATACCGGATTTACTATAAAAGGGCAGGAGTATACCTGGGTAGAGGGGAGGCTTTTGGAATGGATTAGGCAGATTAGTGAATAACGGATTAGGGATTAGATGAATTAGTAGATTGATTAATAACTTTAAGATATTTAGTAGAAGTCAAGTACAAAGCTTTAATCCAAGGAAGGCAGATTTAAATTTGCCTAATGAGTATTGACTGTTTAAATGATGGTATACCACATTATTATTCATTTTATCATTCGTGATTTGTTTTCATTAAGAGTATCCTTATTTAAAAACGTTTAAGAGCCATGGTTGCTATAGTTCCTCCGATGGATAACGAACTGGTGGCTGCTGGTGAGGGCGCATTAAGTACATTAATGGCGATTTGATTTTCGGTTATGCTAAAATCATCTACCAATCCTCCATCTTTATCACATGCCTGAGCTCTTACTCCAGCACCCCCATCTATCAGATCACTTTCCTGTAATTCCGGTATGAGCTCCTGTAAAGCCTTGGTAAATGCAGCTTTGGAAAAAGATCTGTACATCTCACCAAATCCAGTTTTCCAATACTTGGCAGCTACTTTTTGAAAACCTGGCCAGGCAAGTGATTCTGCTAGCTCTCGGATATTGATATCAGACCGCTTATAGCCTTCTCTTTTAAATGCCAGTACAGCATTAGGTCCTGCCTCAACACCTCCTCTCATCATTCTAGTGAAGTGAACACCCAAGAAGGGGAAGTTGGGATCTGGAACAGGATAAATAAGGTTATTTACTAAATATTCTTTTTCAGGCTTTAATTTATAATACTCGCCTCTAAAAGGAATAATTTTAACAGATGACTCTTGATCGCAATTCATCTGAGCTACTTTATCTGAATAAAGTCCAGCACAATTAATCAGTAGCTGGGATACAAAATCTCCTTTAGTAGTCTGGGTATGATATGAATGATTGTTTACACTTCCTCCAATCACTTTACAATCTGTGATTATTTCACCACCTAGCTTTTTAAATTTATCCCCATAAGCCAGGGCCACCCTTTTATAATCAACTATTCCTGTTTGTGGTACATGTATAGCCGCTACACCCGCGCAGTGCGGTTCATATTCTTTAAGTTCATCTAATGTGATGGATCTTGTCCCATTCAAACCATTGGCTATACCTCTAGCCAGTAATGTATCCAATACAGGTACCTGTTCCTTTCGGGTAGCCACTACCACTTTACCGGTAAGTTCATAGGGAATATTCTCCTCATCACAAAAATTCAGGAGCTCGTAATACCCTTGTATACAATTTTTAGCTTTGAGCGACTCGGGTTTGTAATATAATCCCGAATGAATGACTCCACTATTATTGCCAGTCTGATGTTTGGCCAGTTCGCTCTCTTTTTCTAAGATAGCAACTTTTAACTCATTTCTCCGCTGTAAAATCTTAAGGCCTGTGGCAAGTCCAACTATTCCACCGCCAATGATAATGATATCGTATTCCATAATATTTTCTTGTCACAAATATAAACATGACTGGAAATTAATAGGCATAAAAATCCACCATTCATTTAAAAGATATCATAAACAGAAAAACTTATATAGTATAAAAATGTAGTTCGGTCAAAAAATGCTAGCTAATAATATTTTAAGGTTTCTTGAAATCTAATGACACAGAATTTATACAATACCTCTGACCTCCTTTATCCCGGGGCCCGTCAGGAAATTTATGCCCTAAATGCCCACCACAATTGGCACATAATATTTCTTCACGAGTCATACCATGGGATTTATCTATTTCTATATGAACTGCTTTTTTACTAAACGGAGCAGTAAAGCTCGGCCACCCTGATCCACTTTCAAATTTAGTAGAAGAACTGAAAACCGGTTCATTACAGGCTGCGCAGACATAAGTTCCCTTTTCATGATGGTTATTAAATTTTCCTGACCATGCTGGTTCGGTAGCTTTCTGTCGTAGAACTTGAAACTGCATAGGTGTGAGTTCTTTTTCCCATTCTGCATCAGATTTATTAATATTAAATTTTGTAGAAGAATTGATGGCAGACTTCTTCTGTGCATTTCCTTCGCAGGAGAACAATAACATTATAAAAATTAATAAAGGCAGGAAGGTGTAGGTGGAGTTTCTCATATCATGTTTTCAATTAACGGTATAGAAACTTAAGGTATAAGGAATTGTTCAAAAAAAAAGCCTCCTGGTTAGAGAGGCTTTTTTCAAAAAGTACTTCTTCTATTTGCCATGTGTGGTAACGGTTGAAGTTCTTATGAAAAAATAAGATTGTTTAGTGGTTAGTCTTACAATCATTTTTTGTCTTTTCCATTTGGATCAGAAACTTCCGGAAATGGATCATCGTCAGGATACTCCTCTTCTTTGGGAGGTCTGGGTCCTCCATCATTGGGATCCTTTTTCTCTTTATCTCCATCTTTTTCTTTACTCGGAATTTCCGGATTTTCAATCATGGATAATCTTTCAATATCCTTCTTGGTAAACCCCAAGATTTGCGCTTTCGAAAATCCCTTCCCGGGATTTACTAAGTCTAAGTCAATGTGTCGATTATTCATATTTGGGTTTATTTGTGGTATAATACTTTAAGATTAAAAGATTGTCATTTCAGTGTGTCATACACTTAAAGTATAAACCAAAAGTATTCCAAATTTTTTGAAATACAATAGATATTATCTAAAAAAATCAGGATATTTTTATAAAATAAATTTGAAAAATAGCTAACTTATTGATAATCAGATATTACTATTATTTATTCATATAAACTCAAATTTATGCAGTTCATATAATGTTTTTTAAAGTTAATGAAGTCCTCTTTTTTCCAACAAGGATTTTATATCTGGTTTGTTACCTTTAAACTTTAAGTACATTTCCATTGCTTCTTCGCTACCGCCTTTTTCCAATATATTTTTTCTGAAGGCGTCAGAAATCTCTTTATTATATAGTCCAGAAACCCTAAAACTTTGGTAGGCATCAGCATCTAAAACAGCTGCCCATATATAGGAATA
>DATHVH010000321.1:0-10531 GCA_035461405.1 Anditalea sp. | reverse complement strand
GCCGATTGCTGGTATCAGTGGAAAGGTATCCCGAATTAAAAGCCAATGAAAACTTCAGAGATCTTCAAGCTCAGCTCGAAGGCACTGAAAATCGTATATCTGTAGCAAGAAGAAACTTTAATCAATCAGTGCAAGCTTATAATGCTGAATTGAGAACCTTTCCCAATAATATCTATGCAGGATGGTTTGGCTTTGAGCGTAAAGGTTATTTTGAGGCATCAGCGGGAGCAGAGCAAGCCCCTACAGTTGAATTTTAAGTAATATGGCAGAAAAATTATTTTCTAAAGAGGATAGGAAGATTATCATTGATGCTATAAAAAATGCAGAGCAGGAAACTTCTGGTGAAATCCAGGTACATCTGGAAAGTCACTGTAAGGGTGATGTCCTAGATAGGGCAGCAGATGTGTTTGAGCTATTAAAAATGCACAAAACACAATATAGAAATGCGGTGTTGTTTTACCTGGCTACTGATGATCATAAATTTGCCATATTGGGAGATGCAGGAATCAATGCAGTAGTTCCCGAAGATTTTTGGGAATCAATTAAGGAAGAAATGGTGGGTCATTTCAAAAATAGAGAGTTTACTGAAGGGCTTAGAAAAGGTATAGAGCTATCTGGCCTGCAGCTAAAAACACATTTTCCTTACGATCAAAAAGGGGATGAAAACGAATTGCCTGACGAAATCTCTTTCGGATGATAATATAATCAATAAAAGGTGACTCCTTCATTTGAATAGCAGCTGAAGGAAACCCCATGTTTGCCCAGTCGGGAAATAGAATTCAAAAAATGTGATATACCCGTACCGGACAATCGTAATAAAATAAAATGCACTTAAGAAAAATCTTCCTCTACCTATTTATACTTATTTCCTTCAAAAGTTTTTCTCAAGAAGACTTTCCATCTCCACCGTCCCCCCCAAGGTTGGTAAATGATTTCACAGGAACACTTAGTGCTGGTCAGGTCAATTCTTTAGAGCAAAAACTATTGGCTTATGAGGACACTACCTCTTCACAGGTAAGTATAGTATTGATTAAGTCAGTGGGGCCTTATGAGATTGGTGACTATACTATCCAGTTGGCCGAAAAATGGGGAATAGGCCGTAGGGATCGAGAAAATGGGGTGTTGATATTGGCTGCTATAGATGATAGAAAAATATTTATAGCTACAGGATATGGATTGGAAGGGGCTATTCCAGATGTCATGGCTCGTAGAATCATTGATCAGGTTATTGTGCCGGCTTTTAGAATGGAAGAATATTACGTTGGCCTGGATAGAGCTACAGATATGATCTTCAAATTAGCTTCGGGGGAATACAAGGCAGAAAAAGCAGATCGTAAAGGCAATTCCAGCGGAGCAGGTTTTTTTATTATGATGTTTTTATTCCTCTTTGTTATCCTTCCTTTGATAAGAAATAAAAAGGATAATAATAACCATATGGGTGGCCGAGGGGGAGGTGTAAATGTATTTACTACGCTCATGCTTATGAATATGCTCGGAGGAGGTAGAAGAGGTAAGTATGGAGATTTTTCTGGTGGCAGAGGTTCATTTGGTGGCGGATCATTTGGCGGTGGTGGAGGTGGCTTCGGGGGCTTCGGAGGTGGTAGCTTTGGCGGTGGAGGTGCCGGAGGCAGTTGGTAACACTCCTTTCATAATATTTATGACATTATCTACTTAAATTTTTTTGCTCTTACGTAGAATATGAATAATATAGCTGATTAATATAACTCTCCATTTATGCTGATCAGTAATATTGACTGGGCTATTATAGCAGGATTTTTTATTGTCTCTATGCTGATAGGGATAATTACAGCCAAGCAGGCAGGAAAAAACGCAAAAGAATTTTTCCTATCAGGTAGGAATATGCCGTGGTGGCTTTTAGGAGTTTCTATGGTAGCTACTACTTTTTCGGCAGACACGCCCAATCTGGTCACGGATATCGTCCGAAAAAACGGTGTGTCAGGTAACTGGGTTTGGTGGGCCTTTCTTTTGACAGGTATGTTGACAGTTTTTGTATATGCCAAGCTATGGAGAAGATCCAAAGTTACTACCGATCTCGAGTTTTATGAAATTAGATATGGAGGAAAACCTGCAGCTTTTTTGAGAGCTTTCCGCGCATTATATCTGGGTGTTTTCTTCAATATAGTCATCATGGCTACCGTATCTCTTGCCGCTATTAAAATTGGAGGCGTCATGCTGGGGTTGAGTCCAGTACAGACCATGTTGATAGCATCCATCGTTACAGTGATATATAGCTCACTTGGTGGATTGAGAGGAGTATTATTAACAGATTTCTTTCAGTTTTTCATATCTATCGCAGGGTCTTTTGGCGCAGCTTGGTATATATTACAGCAGCCAGAAATTGGATCTTTAAATGCATTGTTTTCCCACCCCCAAGTTGTGGATAAGTTAAATTTGCTTCCAGACTTTAGCGATAGCAAAACATTGATTCCACTTCTGATTATGCCTATAGCGGTACAGTGGTGGGCTACTTGGTATCCTGGGGCAGAGCCTGGTGGAGGTGGATATATTGCCCAGCGAATGCTATCTGCCAAAGATGAAAAAAATGCTATCGGTGCTACTTTGTTCTTTAATATTGCTCACTATGCATTAAGGCCTTGGCCCTGGATTATTATAGCACTTTCTTCCTTAATTGTCTTCCCGGAAATCAGTGATCTGAAAGTAGCATTTCCCCATTTACCTGATGATAAATTAAATGATGATTTAGCATATCCAGCAATGCTTACCTTTTTGCCTGTGGGGTTACTGGGGATAGTTTTGGCCTCTCTTATAGCTGCCTTCATGTCTACCATCTCCACCCATCTAAATTGGGGAAGTTCCTATATAGTAAATGACTTCTATGTAAGATTTATAAAACCCGAAGCATCAGATAAGGAGCAAGTAAATGTAGGTAGAATCAGTACGGTCCTGTTGATGTTTTTCGCAGCTCTTTTGGCTCTTGAATTATCCAATGCGCTTCAAGCTTTTGATATTTTATTGCAGATAGGTGCCGGGACTGGGATGATTTTTATTTTAAGATGGTTTTGGTGGAGGATTAATGCCTTTACCGAAATTACAGGTATGGTGGTATCTTTTGTTGTAGCAATTTATTTTGAATTGATCCACGATAAAATAGGTATGACCCCATTACTCAGCTATGAAAAATTGCTGATAGGAGTGGGGATTACAACTGCTGCATGGTTACTAGTGACATTAATGACAAGGCCTGAAAAAAACAATGTACTTAGAGGTTTTTACCAATTGGTTCAGCCAGCATCACATGGGTGGAAAACATTCCTTTCCCAAAACCCAGATGTTTCTCCCGAAAAAGGTCAATTGCCATTTGAAATAGGACTAATGATATTGGGATGCGTGACAGTTTATTGCGCACTGTTTGCAACGGGCTTTTGGCTTTATGGAAATGTATTGGCTGGAGTTATTACCACAGTAATAGCAGTAGCTGGAGGTGCGATAATATTTATTAGCTGGAAGAAAATGAAGGTATCTTAATTAAGAGTTATTCCTGCTAAAGCTCTTACTGATCAGTCTTGCCAGGCGCTTTTCTTTTTCCCAAAAGAATTCAAACTGCCCAAAGAGAAAGCCATAGAACAGTAATATGATTTGATAAAGGGGTAGAACGAATAGAAAATACAGAAAGCTTTTCCAGTAGCCGCCTTTACTCATGTCTATTCCCAAAAGCTCCAATAATGGATTTTTAATATACATTACAGTAAGTCCAGTACAGGCAAAAACAATTAATACCAATAAAACTTGCCATATGCTGCCTAATCCCCATTTAGTCTGCAGTTTCAGTAGGTAACTATCTTTTTGTTTCTTCTCTTCCATACACTTATCTAATCTTGTTCTATCCTATATATTGGATAACGGTTATGCGCTGCTTCTTTCCAGGGAGATTGTTCAAATACCCATCTTAGCTGGGCCGAACCATCGGCAGCAAAATCAGGCTCATCACCTTTTTTTCTCTCTAGTTCCTCTTTGATATGTGGATTTTCTCTAAGAAAGTCAGCTGCCAGGTCTTCAAACACATAGGCTGAATATCCCTCTTTGGCCTGCAATATAGTATCGAAATAATTCCATACAAAATAGCTGTCTTCTGCCTGGGGTTCAAGAACCTCCATAACAAACCGATTACTTACTTGATTCATTGGAAGTAAAAAATCTCCTTTTTTTAATGTGACTCTTTCTGTTAAGGCTTGTACAGAAACGCTAGAATGGAGGTAATGGCCCTCATATGGGCGAGAGGCTGTTTCAAAATTTTCAATATGATATACAGTCGCTTGTACAGTCGAATCTTTTTCTAATTCTATAAGTTCAACCCCATTCCTTGATAGATTATCAACTACATCATACCAACCTTGTGGAATAATATATGCTTTTGGCTTTGTCAGCTCCAATGAAGTCTTATAAGTATCATAATATTTGACTTTGGTGCTAAAAGGTTTAGATTGGTCATAGTATAATCTATCATGACCGGAAACTTCACTAAGTTTAGTGCCTGATTCATAGCCGTGATAAGGGATTTCAGTATATTTTGTTTTATCAGAAACATGGTTAAAACCAAAGGACTTATTTTCTATAGTATTTTTTTCATCTCTTGCTTTCATTTGGAGCATTTCAGATCCATCTTTTTCTACAGAAAGTAAAAAAATTTTTAATAATGTGATCATGCTATTGACACGCTCTTCATAGGTCTTGAGCATATGTGCTTCAGGCATGAAACTCATGGTATGGAATAATGCTGCAAAACCACTGCTATACCTCGGAGAATCTTTGAATTGAGACCAGCCATTTTCGGGTGTACCACTCCAGGCATTTACATAGGGAACCATTGGAAACCCTTCTTTTTCCATTTCTGTAAATAAGTACGGAATCATCCGATTATGAAGGTATTCTCCCAGTTCACCTCCAAGCCTGTCGTGCTGGGTAGGGATTAAGGTCATGATATGTTGATAATCCGCACCATTGCTGGTATGGGTATCTATAAAGACCAGTGGTTTAAGCCAATGAAAAATCTCCTGAAATGATCGGGCATTTTTGGTATCTGATTTTATAAAATCTCTATTTAGATCAAAGTTTCTTGCGTTACCTCTAAATCCATATGCTTGAGGACCATTTTGATTTACTCGAGAGGTAGAATTTCTGTTGAGATGTCCTCCAATATTATAAATGGGTATAATGGCTAAAATTATATCATCCGCAAGGGTGACTTTCTTTTGGATTATATCTCTAAGTAGGATCATACTGGCATCTATTCCTGCTGGTTCTCCAGGGTGAATGCCATTATTTATTAGTATTACCTTCTTATTACCTCGCTTCCACTTGTCCACATCAAAATCACTGGCTTGATCATAGATGATCAAATGTAAAGGTTTGCCACTATCAGTTTGTCCTTTTTCCAGCATCTGTACCTTATCAGAAGTTTCAGCCAGTATTTTATAAAAGCCGATTACCTCCTCATAAGTAGCGGTTTCTTTTCCTTGTGATTGTTCAAAAAGTGTGTTTTGCTGTGCATGAGTATGGAAATTGAATGCAAATAGAATAAGTAAAAGTGAGATATTCTTCATGAATTTTATAAAGTCCTTGTGGATAAGTGGTCAAATTTAAGGAAAGTTTTAATCCTTTGTAATAGAATATCCTAAAACTAGAAAAGCCAACCTCGGGATAAGGTTGGCTTTAGTTTGTCTCTAAATACTTAATTAAAAGAAAATAAGCCGGTATTTAAGCTTTGAAGTGCATCATTTTTTAGTGAGGCATTGATAAGTAAAGTTACATTATGTCTGCTTCCTCCATAGGAAATCATCCTAATAGGGAAAACACCCAAGGCATCCATTACATTTTTGATAGTTCCTTTATTTTCAGCCACCATATTGCCTACTATACAGATGATGGTCTGATTATGATCTACTTCTACCACGCCAAACTGCTCCAGTTCAGTAATGATTTGATTAAGATAAGTTTCATCATCTATGGTCACCGATAGTGCTACTTCAGAGGTAGTAATCATATCGATTGGTGTCTTGTACTTTTCGAAAATTTCAAAAACCTTCCTCAAAAATCCATAAGCGAGCAGCATCCTGCTGGATTTAATTTTAATAGCGGTAATGCCATCTTTTGCAGCTATAGCTTTTACCCCAGTGCCCTGCTCCTCTGCAGTGATGGTGGTACCTAATGCTTCGGGCTGCATGGTGTTTAATAATTTTACTGGCACATTATAAAGCTGTGCTGGCCATATAGAGGCCGGGTGCAAAATTTTGGCACCAAAGTATGCTAGCTCAGCAGCTTCATCAAATGACAGCTGGGCAATAGGTCTGGTCCTGTCTACTACCCTGGGGTCATTATTGTGCATGCCATCGATATCTGTCCATATCTCCACCACTTCAGCGCTGATGGCTGCCCCTATAAGTGAAGCGGTATAATCACTGCCTCCCCTTTTTAAATTATCTACCTCGTTTCTGTGGTTTTTGCAGATATATCCCTGGGTGATAAAAATTTTATTTTCAGGGTATTCTGCCAATTGCTCTTTAAGCTTTTCTCCTATCTTTAAGAGTTCAGGTTCCTGGTTTTCATCTATACTCATAAAATCCATGGCAGATAAAAAGATAGTCTCTACCTTCTGCTCTTCCATGAGTGTCTGAAATAATTTGGTAGACAAAAGCTCTCCCTGGGCAAGGATATCTCTGTTTATAGCTTCATTAAAACTGATTTTAAGAATGATGTTCAAAAACTCAAAATGCTCTTGTAGAATTTTAAGACCTTTTTCTCTGCCTGCATCAGTGTGAAGTAGCTCTAGGTAAAAATTATTATAATGTGCTTCCAGCTCGTCAATTCGCTCTTTGGCTAACTGTCTATCAGCTAAGGCAAGTGCTTCTCCAATTTTAACAAGGGAATTGGTAGTGCCTGAAAGTGCGGAGAGGACTACAATTTTTCTATCATTGTCTCGAGTGATGAGGTCTTTAACCTGAAGCATTCTTTCGGGTTTGCCTACTGAGGTGCCCCCAAATTTCATAATTTTCATATTATCGATTGATTACCTGCTAGGCAGAAATGGTTAATAAGTATTAATAGGTTGATTATTTTTAGTAGTAAGGAGATTAAAAACCCAGCATTTTGATAGCAGTGATAGCCGCTTCATCCCCTTTGTTTCCATGTTTTCCGCCTGCTCTGTCGAGAGCTTGCTTTTGCGTATTTGGGGTAAGTACACCAAAGATGACTGGCTTATTATACTTTAGGCTCACATTGGTAATGCCATGAGCTACAGCATCACAAATGAAATCAAAGTGACGCGTTTCACCCTGGATCACACAGCCCAAACAGATCACAGCGTCAATTTCATCTATTTCCGCAACCCATTGTGCACCTAATGAAAGCTCAAATGATCCAGGTACATCTTTTCTATAAATGTTATCTTTTTGAGCTCCGTGTTTAATCAGGGTTTCTATAGCGCCTCTATAGAGAGATTCGGTTACATCTTCATTCCACTCTGATACCACTATGGCAAATTTTTTATTACTGATATCCGGAATGTTAGTAGAAGAGTATTGACTGAGATTTTTTAGCGTGGTGGCCATGTATAATAGTGTGTTTATAAATAAGAATAAATAAAAAAAGAGTAAGATCTATTAGACCTTACTCTTCCTAAAATGCTGTATACCACAGAGCATTACCTAGAAGCAAGGCCTTCCAAGCGAGCTTTATGCTTTCGTGCAGCTGTAAATTCGTAAGATTCAAAATATTGATTTTCTATAGTAGAATAGGTATCAATAGCTTTATCAACATCACCTGCTTCTTCATATGCTATAGCAAGTTTATAAAGATATCTTGGTGTAAAGAATTTGTTTTCATTATGTTCAGCAGCATTTTTATAATTCTTAATGGCATCACTGGTATTATCCAATTCCATATAAGCATCACCTATTAGAGCATATGCCCTAGACTGAACAAAGAAATCATCAGATGAGAATTTTTTAAGATGGTCAATGGCTTGCTGAAATTGGCCTTCAGATAGATAAATCGAACCAATATAGAAATTTGCTAAATTAGCAGCTGCAGTTCCTGAGTATTCATCAGCTATGTACAATAAACCAACATTATCGCCATCTCCGTTAAGTGCTAGATCAGTTTCATCCTGCTCCCAATAATAGACGGCTTGGAACATTTCTTCCTGAGCCTTCTTGTTTTGGTTTTCACGGTTTATTTGGAAAAATAAAATACCAGCAATAACTAATATTATTGCAATGATAATACCACCTACTATTTTGGAATTCTGTTTTAAGAAAGCCTCTCCTCTACCTAACCTGTCTGCAATTACATCTGGGTTCTCCAGAAGTTCATTTGCTTGTTCCTGCTGGGCTTGTGCCTTGTTTTTAATATCTGTCTTAGCCATTATTACTGTTTTTCAGTCGCAAATATAGATTATGTTTTAATTATTAACAAAACCTTTTGCTTTTTATGACTTTTCTTAACATTTTAAATCATCATTCCCCTTAGATAGTGAGGAAAATGCGATAGACGGCTATTTTGCAGGGGAAAACATGGACTGCTATGCGATCATTTACTCTTTAGGGGATCATGTCCCCAGTTTTTTAGATTATATCTCCATGTACTATCACTAATATCGCCTTTTGGTTCTTGCGCACTGTGTCTGGCTATATAAGATATGACTTTGGACATATGTTCATAATCCTCCTCATTTAGGTCTTCTTTTTTAGTGCGTTTTATGTTTATAATGCGCTCCCCACTTTTATACCCTATAGACTTACCTTTATCACTCCCTTGACCGGATTCTTTTGCTTCATCAGTTTCAAGCCATTTTTCA
This sequence comes from Anditalea sp., assembly GCA_035461405.1. Classification (GTDB taxonomy): domain Bacteria; phylum Bacteroidota; class Bacteroidia; order Cytophagales; family Cyclobacteriaceae; genus Anditalea. The sequence continues at coordinate 1,698 of DATHVH010000321.1, read as the reverse complement.
AGTTCCGATGGGGTCATATTTACTTTGTCGTAAAACTCACTATAGATATCGTCATTACTTTTATTTGCCATGTTAATCTAATTTAGTAAATCAAAAAACAAGTTTATAAGGCCTTTGTTTTAATCTAAATCAACTTTATTACAACTATGATACGTAAAGGAAGCAATGTAAAATGGAAATGGGGCTCTGGTACAGCCGAAGGTAAAGTTTTGGATACTTATGATAAGGAAGTAAGCAAAACGATCAAAGGATCAAAAATTACAAGAAAAGGCTCTTCTGATGACAAAGCATTATATATAGAGCAATCAGACGGAGATAAAGTTTTGAAGCTGGAAAGTGAGGTAGAGAAGTTATAGGTTGTTGGAAGAATGATGTGTAATGCTATAATTAGTAAGAAGTAAAAAGTAAAATGAGAAGTGGGTTTGGAAGTTGGGTGTGTATGACATTAGTTTAAATAAAAAAAGTCAGCCAAATAAGGCTGACTTTATTGTGATTTGAGGGAGTTTATTACTCCATTACAAATGGATAATCTTCCTGCATGTAGACATCTTTAAATGCATCCTGCCCATTTGGCCAATCGCTTTCTTCTGCAAATTTCACAGCGTCTTCTACCTGCTTTTTAACTTTTTTATTGATCTGATCTAATTCTTCTTCAGAAAGAATTTCATTTTCTACAATAGTCTTTTTAACCTGCTCTATTGGATCTTTTCCTTTGTACTCCTCCACTTCTTCGCGGGTTCTGTATTTCTGAGGATCTGACATAGAGTGGCCCTTGTATCGGTATGTTCTGAATTCAAGTAGTGTTGGTCCGTTACCGCTTCTAGCTCTTTCAGCTGCCTCAGCTACTGCCTCATGTACCGCTTCCACATTCATGGCATCTACCGCAAATGATGGCATGTCATAAGATTCCCCAAGAGTAGAAAGATCCTCTACATTTGATGATCTTTTTACAGCGGTACCCATAGCATATCCGTTATTTTCGATAACAAAAATTACGGGAGTTTTATAAAGCATGGCAAGATTAAATGCTTCGTGAACAGCACCTTGTCTTACAGCTCCATCACCCATATAGCAGATACATAGGTTTTTGGTTCCCTGATATTTTTCGGCAAAGCCTATGCCTAGACCCATAGGAACTTGGGCACCTACTATACCGTGGCCTCCTATAAAGTTTACTGATTTATCGAATATGTGCATAGATCCACCTTTTCCTTTAGTGGTACCAGTGACTTTACCATAAAGCTCGGCCATCACTGCTCCAGGATCTGTACCCAACCCAAGTGGGTGTGCATGATCTCTGTAGGCGGTAATCCACTTATCATCTTTTTCTAATGCTGATATGGCACCGGAAGCACAAGCTTCCTGTCCTATATATAAGTGACAAAATCCACGGATTTTCTGCTGTCCATAAAGTTGACCTGCTTTTTCTTCAAATCTCCTCATGAGCAACATGCTCTCATACCAAAAGGTATAGGTCTCTTTGGAGTACTTAACTTTCGATTTTGTTGTATTCGAACTGCTTTTTGCCATGTCGTATTTTTATAAATATGCTAACGTTGGGGCCCAAATATAAGCAAAACAGCTGAATTTTAGAACCCTTTGCGAAAATACTGGAAAAAGTATATAGTTTATAATCTAACGATAAATAAAAAAACTAATAAAATTAGGCTTAGGTCCGAGTGGTCTATTGCTGATGAT
>DATHVH010000320.1:0-1923 GCA_035461405.1 Anditalea sp. | reverse complement strand
TATAATATGAATCAGTGGTCAATGAGAGAGAAACCCATTATTGAAAAGAAGGTGCAGAAACTACCCTGAGTCAGGGTGGAGTAGGCGTAGACTTATGTTAGAGTATGTTTTTTTATAAGAGTCGGCAAAAGTACTATCATTTTGACAAAACGGAATAATATTTTAAAAATATTATAGACAAATTAATGATAATCGTTCAATATTGTATTAGATGAAATTAACGGCAAAGGAGTGGAATATTCATTTCTGTCTCTCGCGTATCACATCCTTCCATTCCCAGCCATCATGTATAATCATTCCATGCAATGTTTTTCTTCTTTCCGCTAACTCTGTTACAACCCTTTTAATCTCTTCTTTATTATTATTTACTGGCAAGCTTGATATCTTATCCTGATAGGAAAAAGGAGGCACCGCTTCCTTACTCGCTGCATTATAATTATCCAACACATCTATAAATGATTCCAAAGTTTCCTGTAAAATATTCCAGTTTATTGCAGTGGGCGATTTATCTATCTCAAAAGCTTTTTGTATGCTTATGGCTTCATCTAAAATAGTGAAAGTGAGGGGTGCAGAATATTTTGGATTTGTGCTGTGAAAATAGTGGAGTACTGGATAAGCAAGATGTCTCTCACTATGTTGTAAAATCATAGTATATAGGGTGTTAAAGTGAGAATACAAAATACTGAAATCCTCTCCGTTCCATCCGTTTTTTATAATTTCCTCCGGTGTTTTACCCAGCTGATATATATATCCCGAAAGGGCTCTTTTTTTAATTACTGCATCTAGCACTGGAATAAGATAGGAGATACTCAATGAAATAAAAAAAGTGCCATACATACTCATCACATTCGAGAAGATCCTCCATGCATCACTGCCGGATTTCAAGTCACCATTTCCCAAAGAACTAACAGTATACCCCACAAAGTAAATCTTTCCTATAGCACTAGTTATTACTTCTGTGGAAGTGTCAACTACGGAATTCTGATCAGATATATATATGAGGCTAAAACTCATCCATATCAGAAGAAACCAAGTTACGAATAATGAAATTATGATCAATACTCCCGATTTAGCTAATAAAGAAGATCTGGCATTTTTATTACTAAGCTTGAAAAGAATGTTCCAAATGATCTTGCAAATAAAGTTTGAAATTAAGCCCCCTCCATTCATCAAAAGTATGGTAGATAAAAGGTCAATGGTGACTAGAACAAGCAGTATTATTCCGGAAATCAGAAAAATCAAATCCATTGGAGACTATTTTTTTATAAACTCATAGATGAAAATACCAAATTACTAAAATTTTTAGGCCGGTATGAATATAGAAAGGGTAGTATAAGAACCCAATAGGTTACATTTAGTTTCCTATATGTTCTCAAAATTAAAAATTTTAATGGTGAATAAGGTAAGGGGTTTCCCCGCACTTTAAATTGGATTTATCATAAACTGCTTATAGAATATATCCCTGCATAAAATAAACATTTGTTACTCTCGGGCATAAATAGCAGAAGGTTGATGTTTATTTTCTTAACACATTGACTGTATTTTCCAAAGTCGGAAGTACCCAGTTTGTTGCTGCCAATTCTTTAAGGCTTGTATCTTTGATTCTGCAGCGCTCAACTGTGATTTATTTATAGATTTATTGATGATATAATCCATACTGCTTATCCTCCCGATGGTACTGTCTAGCCCAGGTTTGGTAAACTCTTTCAAACCAATTGTTTCTTTTTCGAGTTGGATCATCTTATCTCCTTTGCCTATTTTACCCTTGCCTCTTCCTGATTATTCAAAATTATTTAATAACCATTTGCCAAATATTCTTCCACCTCCTTAACAGTGGCCCTAGCCGATCTGCCCACTCCTATTAGCGTGGCGGAGGCAAACCCAGTCCAGCCGCCAAACCCAACCAGCCACAGACCGTCAACT
>DATHVH010000319.1:0-9929 GCA_035461405.1 Anditalea sp. | reverse complement strand
ATAGCATCTTGATAGTTACCTGATTCTATCCGTTCGACTCCGGCTTGGAAAAGCTCTTCATCAGATGGTGAGCAAGAAATTAAAATGGCAAAGAGAAGGGTAATACACCAAAATTTTTTCACGATTATCTGTAATTTTTTGACAAATATAGAAAATCTACTGATCTACCCCGTCAAATTCCTGCATCTTTACCCGGTACTCTTCCGGAATGGCTGTTGGCCGCTTCGTTTTCATATCCACAGTTACCATAGTAGTACTTCCTGACGCGAAAATAGTTTCTTCTCCCTGATCGGTTTTACCCATAAGCACCTGTTCCAATATAAAGGAAGATTTCCCCATATGTACACAGCGAGCATAAGCCTGCGGTTGGTCTTCCATATGAATGGGCCGAAGAAAGTCAATGTTAACATTTGCTACCACAGAGCCAGTAGTCATAATGTCCCAATCGCAAATTTTATACAGGTATACCGCTCTGGCATGTTCCAGATAATTGAAATATATCCCGTTGTTCACATGGAGATATCCATCTATATCCGAAAATCTCACCTGTATAGGAATATTAAATTTAAACAGCGATTTGACCTCTTTTACTGTATATTTTTTCATAGGAATGGTTAAGCTAAAATTAGGATAAATATAATGGTAGAGCTTTGATCAAAACTTACCATTAGAAAGAATAAGTAGGCTTTGATTACAAAAGGATGCCTGATTTGCTTGTCTTTTCCAACATTCGCATGATAGAGTCCTCTCCCCCTACCATTTCTTCTACAGCATCAAAAGGGATCCATGCTAAGTCTTGACTTTCCTGGGAGATGATCAATGGCTCATCTATGGATGCTTCTAAGAGAAAGCGGACATCGTAGTGAAAATGTTGCTGCTCTTTGGCATTAGCAGGTATGATGTGTTTGTCAATATCGAAAATAGAAATATCCACTATCCTTAGTGAAGCCAGCCCACTCTCTTCCATAGCTTCTTTCATGGCTACTTCAGCTAAATTTTCATTGCCATCTGCATGGCCACCTAGCTGCAGCCATCGGTTGAGCTTACGGTGAAGTGTCATTAGTGTGTGTGTTCTTCTTTTATTTACTATCCAGGCTGAGGCGGTAAAGTGCCCATCTAGCTTTTCCCTCGAGAAGGCCAACTCGTGGTCGGTAAGTTCAATGAAATCATTAATGAAATTTTGTTCCTCATCAAAAGGCGTCCGGTAATTTTCAAGCAGTTTTTTTAATTGCAGTCTATCCATATAGGGGTTTAAATATTAACTCAATAAATTGATCAAATGATCCTGCGTCTTGGTATAGCCGATCTGAGTAAATCGTAACTAAAACGGTAATATAACTGGGTTTATTATCAAAAAGCACTTTCTCCACACTTACGTTCCCAAACAATTGCTCAATTTTCTGACCAACCTTTTCTTTTTGGAAGGGAGGTTTGAAATATTGTTTCTCGGTAACTTTCACTTGCTGGTTAAGCTCCCGCATTCTCCTATCCAAACTGATCTTTTCGTATCCCAAATCTACTATGCGCTGCCCAAATGCAAAGAAAAGATTTGAAAAAGATTTTTCTGTAAAGGGCTGGTCAAAATATACAACAAATCCATTGGCATATGGAGAATTCATTATCTGTACCTGCGGACTTGCATTAATAGTCGCTTTTTTAAAATGATAGTTTTTATGTACCAGATCCATTAGCTCTATTCCCTGGGCAGAATTCAGCCAATCTTTTATATTAATTTCATCACTTTCTGTCTGTGAGAAATTTTCCTTATGAGAAATTTCTTTGGTCTTCGCCGAAAACAATTTCTCATATATTTGATCCCATAATGTCATGCACCCTGCAATTTTATTTTTCCGTCTTCAGCGGTTATTATAAATCCTTCATCTTCTAGTGACCTCAAGTAACTTACCGTAAAATGATCATTCTTCTTTCCTAAACTATCTGTAAGATTTTCTAAGGACATTGGCCCATTGGTATCCAGAATATCTCTCAATGCTATTTTAAGTTTTAATTCTCGCTCCGATAAACCCTCATTTTTACGTTTGGCAATACAAACATCACATACCCCACATATGTTATCAGTTTCTTCACCAAAGTAATATAATATTTGATTGGTCCTGCACAAATGGGCATTTTCGGTATAGGCAATAATCGCCTTGGCTTTGGAGATGGTCACTTGTCTCCTTTCCTCTATTCTTTTAATATTGAGGGGCAGCTTCCCAGCATCCATTCGGGGAGTTAAAAAGGTCACTTGTGGTTGATCTTTTCTTTTGTTATAAGCTAAAATACCCAGATTATCCAGCTGTTCCAAATACTGGATCACCTCATTCTCTGGCACCTGCATGGTATTGGCTAGTTTTTTTTCTTGTATTTTAATATACTCAACGAAGAGTTCGCCTCCAAAGGTTCGCAATAAGACTTTTATAAAGGGATCTAGTTTACGGGAGGATATCTGAAATTCGTAAAGCTTGCTTTGATCTACTAGAAGCCTGATGGAAGAAGGCACAAAAAAACTTTCGGAAAGTTCGAGTAAGGCTTCTTCCTGAAGCACCTTCAGTGCATTATAAGTCAATAATAAATCCAACTGATAAGTGGAAGTAAACTGAGTAATATCAAAATCATAGCTGCTCATCATACTGCTTCCGACAGCTATACGATAATTATTGGCAAGACATTGATAAACTTTTTTAAGAAAATCTGTCGGTGGATAACTTTTGACAGATCGTTCCTCAAGGGTGTCCACATCTTTTTTATTTACCAATAGCACTGCAAATGCTTTCTTTTCATCTCTGCCAGCCCGTCCAGCTTCTTGGTAGTAGTATTCCAGATTTTCAGGTAAATCTAAATGTATAACTGTCCGTACATCCGGTTTGTCTATACCCATACCAAATGCATTGGTAGCCACCATCACCCTGATCCGACCCGTTTTCCATTCCATCTGCCTTCTATCGCGGATCTCATTATCCAGACCTGCATGGTAAAAAGTAGCAGAGATTCCCATTGTGTTCAAAGTCTGGCTAAATTCTTTGGTACCCTTCCTATTGCGCACATATATAATCGAGCTTCCCTGGATCTTCTGCAGGATTTCAATTGCCTTTTCTATTTTATTTTCCACTATTCGGACTGAATAAGACAAATTTTCCCTTGCAAAAGATTTGGTAAAGACAGCTGGAGACTTCATCTGTAATTTCTCCATGATATCCTCTCGGACTTCGCGGGTAGCAGAGGCGGTTAGCGCTACTATGGGAACACTGGGATGGATTTCTCTAAGTTTGGCTATCTCTAGGTATGGTGGACGAAAATCATAACCCCACTGGGATATGCAGTGTGCTTCATCTACGGCTATCATCGAAACTTTCATTTTAGAAAACCTTGCTATAAATAGCTCAGTCTTTAATCTTTCGGGAGATACATATAAAAACTTATAGTTTCCGTAAATACAATTATCAAGTACAGTATCAATCTCTCTTTTTCGCATGCCTGAATATACCGCCGCCGCCAACACCCTTTTTTTTCTCAGGGCATCCACCTGATCTTTCATCAACGCAATCAATGGAGTTACGACCAGGCATACTCCCTCTGTCATTAAAGCCGGTATTTGAAAACAGATGGATTTTCCTCCCCCGGTAGGCAAAAGCGCTAAAGTATCTTTCCCTTCTGCTACGGAAAGCACTATATCCAGCTGCTGAGGTCTGAAATCATCAAACCCATATACTTCCTTTAGAACCTTTAAAGCGAGAGATTTCATATGATTGTAATTAGTTTTTCAGCGGCCATAACTTGTCCCGTGACGAAGGAAACGTGATGGAATCTCGCAATTGCCCCGATGGCCCCGATAGCTACCGGGGTCGTGCTCGATTTCAAATTACCAGTTTAACTTTTTTTTATTTAAAAATGCAGCAATTCCTTTTTGACAATCTGAGGTACCTCTGGCTTTTGCATTCATCATGGCCGCGTATTCCAGTCCTTCTTCAAGAGATTTTTCTTGTACATTAGCAATCATTTCCTTGGTAAGAGCCATAGATTGTCCGGAATTTTGATGGATCAGCTTTTGAGCCAACTCATATACTTCCGCATCCAATGCACCTTCTTCTACTACTTTATTGATCAGTCCAAACTCTTTTGCCCTTTCGGCCTCTAAAAGATCAGCTTCCAAAAGTAGTTCTTTGGCCTTGCCTTCTCCTATTTTTCGGAGCAAAAAGACTTTAACTATCGCGGGGATAAAACCAATTTTCACTTCTGTATATCCAAATTTCGCCTCCTTTACGCTGTAAGAGAAATCACAGACCGTAGCCAGTCCACATCCTCCCGCCAAAGCATGCCCCTGTATCTGTGCTATGATAACTTTTGGCGCAGTATAGATTAGATGAAAGAGCTCTTTTAAATTTCTACTGTCTTCCAGATTTTCTTCAAAAGTAAAATGCTGCAATGACTGCAAATAACCTAGATCGGCACCGGAACAAAAGACTTTTCCTTCTGCCTTTAATACGATTACCTTTGCGTTCTCATTAATAACCATCGAATTAATGGCCGCTTTAAGTTCCCGGACCATTTCTGCGTTAAGGGCATTTCTTTTTTCGGGTCGGTTTAGCGTGATGTATCCTATTCTATCTTTAATCTCGGTGAGTATTTGTTCAGACATTTAGTTTGGGTTTATGTTTAAATAGTATCAAGATGAAAGAATCAAGACATAAGTATCAATCGGAGATATAGGTTTTCTTCGGTCTCACGTCTTCCGTCTTTTTAACATCGGTCATCCTACATCCGTCATCATACCAAAAATAGCGAAAATTTACTCTACTATTATTCTGTAGGCTTTATTATCATTCCACATGATGCTGTCTTGATCTGCAGGATGCCAGCTCTTACCGTCAAAGCATGATACTTCCTTAGGAGAAAAATTGATAAACTCTACCCTTTCTTTTGTAGAAATGAATTTTTCGTCAGGGAGAATCAATACACCTTGGTCAGGTTCGAAGTGGAGAGGTATTGTCTGCGAATGAATACCGACATTTATTCTATTGGGTATGATTTTATATAAAATATCTTGATCTGCCCATCCATCATTCCACGAATAAAGTGTTTGGCCATAAATATGATCCACTGCCCTCCCTGAAGTAGCAGTATAAAGGTAAATTTCTTTCTTATTTTTAATCTCCATTAAATTTGCCCAGTTGACGCATACTCCAAGTAAGATCACCGATATGAGTGAAATTGTCAATTTTTTAAAGCGGGCTGTCACTAATATGAACGTTAACGCCAACAAACTATAATACCAGACAATTTCCCACGGTTCTATTCGAATAGCTGTTACCTTGGCAGCAGGAAGATCGTGTATAAGGAAAATAAATTTATTTAAAATTTGTATGAGGTAATCCAACACCAAACCCAAACCCTCGCCTATCCATGGAAATATTGAAAATAACATAAAGGGAATACCTATTGCCATGATAACAAAGGCGCCCGGAATCGCTATTAAATTGGATAGAATAAAATAGGTAGGGAAAGTATGAAAATAATAGGCAGATATTGGGAACGTAGCCAATTGAGCTGCTATACCCACTGAAGTTATCTCCCAACAGCGATATAGAAGTTTATTTTTAGGCAGCCATAGATTTACTATCACTGGTTGAAATAAAAGGATGCCAGTCAGTGCGGCATAGGAGAGCTGAAACCCTACAGCATATATAAGGTTTGGGTCATATACTAGTAAAAGGATAGCGGAAATAGCTAAACCATTATAAACAGAGGGGCTGCTGGATCGCATTTGAGCCATGGATATAATAGTGAACATAGTAGCTGACCTCATTACGGAGGGAGACATTCCTGTGAGAAAGGCGTATGTCCAAATAATGATAATTACCATGCTCAAATAAGCCATTCTTTTATAGGGGCTTAGCTTATATGGCCTAAAAAACACAAAGAAGAATCCATAAATGATCCCTACATGAAGGCCTGAAACCGCCAAAATATGCATAGCTCCTGCAGTACTGTATGCTTCACTCACTTCTCTATCCAAATTATTTTTTTGCCCTAATAGCAAGGCTTGAGCTATTTGATTAGCCCGCGGGTGGCTGATCACTTTATTCATTTGATCTTGGATAATTTTCCTTAAAGAGAGAAAGAAGAAATTTATGGGCCTATGGTTTACCCATCCTAAAACAGTTATATTCTTTCCTGCAAAATGCGTGTGATAAATTTGTTGCCTGGATAAAAATTGGGCATAATCAAATTCATAGGGATTATTTGGAGGGGCTACTCGCTGAGGTTTACCTTTTATAGCTACTACCTGACCTGGGGCTAAATTGCTTTGATGGTAGATAATCACTTCCCCTTCCGCCTTCCAAAGGCTATCATTATTCGCTACATGAGTTAAGCGTATCGTGTTGCGTAGGGTTCGGGGTTTAATTTCATCATTCTGCTGTACTATACCTATATATCCTTCATAATTGTCTTTATACAATAAATGATTTGTATCCCTTTTTACATCTTTGCTATAGCTCAATAATAATCCAAATATTACCCATAGGGTCAATCCAAGAAAAGATATAAGAAGTCTATTTTTAAATTCATTAAGATAGCTAGTATAAAGTGTGAAAATGAGGTAAAGCAGGAAGATACTTCCATATAAAATAATAATCCAAAAAATATCCACAAACTCTATCCAGGGATATATTACGATGCCTAAAATAAAAAATACGGCATATCTGAGAAAAGGGAATTCGTTAAATGCCATATTATAGACAGTTATTTATACCACCTCATTTAATCGTATATTAATAATTAGTGCCAAAGCACAGAAAATCCCGAGGTCTAAAATAGACTTTAGCTTTATTAAAAAAACAAAAAAAATTGATCACTATAAGATAGTGATCAAGGCATACAAGAGGTAAAGTAAACTTTGTCTCTATATGCTACATATATGAAAAGATACTTTTTACAGGTATCTTTTCATTTTATAATGTTCGATATTACATTCGGAGAACATCTCCCCCTCAATTTCAAAATTAAATCTTTCATACAAAGGTACGGCAGGTATCTGTGCATGCATATAAAGCAGCTGGCCCTTAGCAGCCTCTTCTCTAGCGATATCTTCTATCACTGCTTCAACTAATGCTTTTCCTACTCCAAATCCTCTATATTCTTTCAACACTGCAAACCTTTCTAATTTGACACCATTGTCAGTATATCTCCAGCGGGCAGTACCAGCGGGAATACCTTCGTAAAGGGCCAAAAAATGAGTTGAAGTTTCTTCAAACTCATCATATTCTTCATCCGGCGCTACATTCTGTTCTATTACAAATACTTCCTGTCTTATATTAAACAGCGCGGTCAGCGCTTCCTCTGTCTTTATTTTTGTTACTTCTATACTCATCTTTTCTATCTTCTTTTTCTTGATCATCCTTATCATACGCTTCAATAATAGACTTTACTAATCTGTGGCGGATGACATCTTTGCCACTTAATTTGACCACGCCTATGCCTTTTACTTCTTTCAGTACTCCCAGAGCTACACTAAGACCAGACTTTTGTCTAGTCGGCAGGTCCACTTGTGACTGATCTCCTGTTACTATTACTTTTGAATTTGGCCCCATACGGGTCAAAAACATTTTTATCTGTTCGCTAGTCGTGTTCTGTGCTTCATCTAGGAGAACAAATGCATCGTGCAGTGTCCTTCCTCTCATATATGCCAGGGGTGCTATTTCTATTACCCTGGTCTCTTGATAAAATTTTAATTTCTCTGCAGGCACCATATCACTGAGTGCGTCATAAATAGGTCGCAAATATGGGTCCAACTTTTCTTGGAGGTCTCCGGGAAGGAACCCCAAATTTTCTCCCGCCTCTACCGCTGGCCGGGTTATGATAATTCTCTTTACTTCTCTATTTTTAAGTGCCCTTACAGCTAGCGCCACTGCTATGTAGGTTTTACCAGTTCCGGCAGGTCCCAGAGCGAAAACTAGGTCATTTTTATAGGCTGCCTCCACGAGCGTCCGCTGATTTGCAGATTTAGGTTTGATGACTAACCCTTTATTTCCAAATAAAATAATATCATTTCTTTTATCTGTTTCGAATGGAACACTTTCCATATCGATATATTCTTTGACATTATCGGGAGTGACCTGCCCAAATCGGTTAAAATGCTGGAGGAGCATATTAAGTATGTCATTGATGCGAAGAATCTCGGGTGCTCTGCCCTGTATTCTAATTTCATTTCCCCTAGAAACTATTTTGCTTTGGGGGAAAGCTGCGGCTATCTGGCGTATATTCTCGTTTTCTGTCCCCAGAAATTCCAGTAGCGGAATATTCTCTAATGTGATTATTTTTTCTACCAATCCTTTTGTCTCGATTTACAGTTTGATTTACTAATTCTTCAAGAATAATACGCTATTTTTGTTTAAATATCACAACAAAAATACGAAATTATTAATAGATCTGCTTTATGGCTTTAGTAACATTCACTTCTGATTTTGGAGATGCCGATTATTACGTACCTGCAGTTAAAGCGAAGATGCTATCAATAAACCCTCAGCTGAACATCATCGATATATCACACAAAATCGAACCTTATGATATTGCACATGCTGCCTTTGTTTTACGATCTGTATATAAAGACTTTCCAAAAGGAACAGTCCATCTTGTCGCTATCAATAGTACCAGCAGCATCACTGATGGATATATAGGGATCAAACTGGATGAGCACATCTTTGTAGGCCCTAATAATGGCGTGCTCAGTATGCTCTCAGACTATGATCCCGGGATAGTGGTTCAATTTGCTGATATCCATGTTAAACATAGCACATTCCCTGCCAAAGATATCTTAGGGCCAATAACTGCCAAGGTGGCAAGTGGTGCTGCCATACATGATTTTGGCGGACCGCTGGCAAACATACGTAAAATGTTGCCGAGACAATTTAAAGCCACCAAAAAACAGATTGTAGGGTATGTAGTGCGGGTGGACAACTATGGAAACCTCATTACCAATATCCGGCAGGAAGTATTTAATACTTTAAACCCAGGAAAGTTTACATTGGAATTTAGTCGCGAAGTACTGACTGAGCTAAATGATGGGTATCATAATGTGGAACCGGGAGACTGCTTTGCCTTCTTTAACAGCCTTGGTCTTCTTGAAATCGGAATTAATCACGGCGATGGCGCCAATTTATTGGGATTAAGATATGACAGTCCTATATTTGTTAACTTTGAAGTAGAAACATAATAAACTGCTATGTTAATCAGAACAGTGAGGATGACTTTCCAGCCAGATAAGGTAGAGGGTTTTCTTAAAATTTTCAACGACAGTAAAACCAAAATCCGGGGATTTAAAGGCTGCCAACACCTTGAATTATGGCAGGACCACTGCCAGGAAAATATATTTACCACTTACAGTTATTGGGAAGACGAGTCGGCTCTCAATAAATACCGTGAATCTGAGCTGTTTAAAGAAGTATGGGGACAGACCAAACTACTGTTTTCAGAAAAGCCCCGTGCCTTCAGTCAAAAAAAGTTTCAAGAAGTACAGCTGTAATATTGCAGGAAAAAAATTCTTTAACCATATTTGCATCCCGTTAAGCGATTAACGGCCTATCGAAATGCCCAGATGGCGGAATCGGTAGACGCGTTGGTCTCAAACACCAATGCCGCAAGGCGTGCCGGTTCGACTCCGGCTCTGGGTACTTGAGCGGACTTGTTCACTATTTTAAGTGAAAAGTCCGCTTTTTTTTTGGTGATAACTAATTGTTATTAAGTGGATTATATGAATTAATATTTATTAACCATAGTTCGGTAACCACTATTTTTCTTGTCGTAATAGAAATCACATTTTAAGGAAATTTGTTGCACCTACTTTACCAAAACACTTTCATTCTGCCACCTAAAAGGCGATTTTATTAAATATACTTGCTTGTGCAAAAGTGATAAAATCAAGTGGTTAT
>DATHVH010000318.1:0-12897 GCA_035461405.1 Anditalea sp. | reverse complement strand
TGGTATGGCAGGATATGCCAAATGGTGATCATGGTAACCATTGGGAATCCCGTCCGGGAATAACCGGAAAGGGTACAGAAAAGGATAGAACTTCTGAATCCGAGGAAATATTCCGCACAGAATGGAAAGCTATTATGGATGCAAATTATAACTTCCCATCCATAGTAGTTTGGGTTCCTTTTAACGAAGCCTGGGGCCAGTTTAAAACCAAAGAAATTACAGAGTGGACCCAACAATATGATCCCAGCCGCTTAGTCAATAGTGCCAGTGGTGGGAACTTTGTCATGGAGGGTACAAAGATAACAGGTGACATTATTGACCTTCATAACTATCCGGATGCCGTGATGCCGGACCCCAATATTTATGGTAAGGATCAGGTCATAGTATTGGGAGAATATGGAGGATTGGGACTACCGGTAGAAGGCCATACCTGGCAGGACAAAGATAACTGGGGCTACCAGAGTTTTGAAAATAAAGAACAATTGAATAAACGATATGGTGAGCTGATTGAGGCCATGCTTCCTTTGATAAGGGAAGGGCTTTCTGCTGCGGTCTATACCCAGACTACTGATGTAGAGATTGAGATTAACGGTTTAATGACCTATGATAGAAAAGTAATCAAATTTAATGAAGCAGAGCTGCGGAGGCTTCACCAAAAACTTTATGATATTAAAATTCCTATGAAATGAATAGAGTCCTATGTATCCGATATTCTGTAATAGCCTTGTTAGGAGTTTTCCTTTCAGGGACTTTTTCATGTGAGAATGCCAAATCGGTAGAGGAAAATGAGAATGAAACATTTAGCAATCCTTTAGATGTAGCATTCGGAGATCCTTATATTCTAGATGATGGTAATGGAAATTATTATATGTATGGAACTGGTGCAGGTGCAAAAGATGGATTTGTAGTATACTCTTCCCAAGACTTGGTTAATTGGGATAATGGAGGGCAGGTATTTTATGGTAATACCACTGATTCATGGAGCACCGCTAATTTTTGGGCACCTGAAGTATATAAGTTTGAAGGAAGATACTATATGTTCTATAGCGCGGACTGGAAGGTCAATCCCACTAATGAAGGGGAGAATTTCAAAATAGGTGTAGCGGTTTCCGATTCACCAACCGGCCCATTTGAAGATATGATGGACCGTCCTATTTTTGATCCGGGATATCCTATCATAGATGCCAACATCTATCAAGATGAAGAAGGTAAATTTTATTTATATTATTCCCGCGCATGTTATAAACATCCTGTGAAATCTGAAATAGCTGAGTGGGCAAGGGAACAGAATTTATTTGATGAAATAGAAGAGAGCTGGATATATGGAGTCGAGTTATCTCCGGATTTTATGAGTGTAGTTGGTGAACCCATTCTATTATTAAGACCTCCATCTACTATGGATGATGAGCAGGCAGAGTGGGAGAGTAGATCCGTCACTTCAGGTGAGGTAAATCGGAGGTGGACCGAAGGATCATTTATCTTTAAACATAGTGGACAGTATTACATGATGTATTCCGCCAATCATTTTGGGGGAGAACATTATGCTGTTGGATATGCTACCGGTCCCTCTCCATTAGGACCTTTTACTAAAGCGGATAATAATCCAGTGATCGAAAAAAATACAAAAAAAGGGGGACAGGTGACTGGAACTGGCCATAACATGGTGCTTTTCTCACCCGATAATAACCAAATGTATACCATCTACCATGGCCGCACAGAAAAAACAGGAGATGAGCGTGTAGTTTTTATAGACAAGATGTCAATAGATGAAAATGGCAGACTGGAAGTTCATGGTCCTACTACGGAAGATCAGCCGAAGCCGAACATGAAGTAAAGTAAAAAAGATTACAAAAAGTTAAGTTTAGCTAACAGAACACATTTTATTACTTGATCATTAAAAATTTTTTATCCGCTCACGGACAAATTTGGTCGAATATAAATCCATAAATTTTATAAATGTTATGCATATATGATTTTACAGTATTTTTGACTGGCATACTTATGGAAAAAATAGATGGAATTGAATTAGGGGAGAGGAGTAATTGAATTTTTATTTACTGAATTTATGTGGAAAAATTATTTTAAAATTGCCTATAGAAACATATTAAGAAGTAAAATCAATACTTTTATCAATGTGATAAGTCTAACCTTAGGCATGGCAGGTGCTTTGGTGATATACACTATTGTACAATATGAAACCGGTTTTGATAATTTTCATAGTCATTCTGATCAAACATACCGGGTAGTTCAACATAATAAGACTGCTGATGGTATCCAATATTGGAATACTACAGCATACCCGTTGGCCGAAGCTTTGCGCCAGGCATTTCCAGATCTGAAAGTAACTCAAACCTCAGGCCCTATCACAGCTAAATTTTCTTTAACAAACTCTGAAAAGGCATCGCACTTTGAAGAGGATAGGATTTGGTTTGTTGACTCTTATTATTTAGAGGTTTTTGATTATAAAGAAGCTTATGATGACCATAGCATTTGGATCAGCGGTGACCGTGATAATGCGTTTCGCCATCCCAATGCAGTGGTGCTGACCGTGACAGCTGCCAAAAGGTTTTTTGGGGGAGAGGCCGAAAATCCTTCCGGACTCATCGGGCAAACGCTTCTGCTGGATGAAAATGAACTGATGATGGTGAGCGGTATAATAAAGGATCCCCCTTTAAGTTCAAATACACCCTTCGAAATTATTCTCCCTTACGAATATTTTAAAGCCCACCATAAGATTCAGGCGGGTAGCTGGGAAGGAAACCATCAAGGTACTACCTATCTGGTCCTACCTCCCGAAACTGATCCCGGTCACTTATCAGAAAGGATAGCAGCACTCAAAACCCAATATTTGAGTAAAGAAGATAATGATAGGATATCTTATCATCTTCAGCCGCTGAACGAAATCCATTCCGAAACCTTGTATGGAAGTAGTCCCGGCAGCTATGTCACCGGCCAAAGCATCATCTACGGTTTATGGCTATTAGGTGTTCTATTAGTATTGGTAGCCTGCTTAAATTATATTAACCTTTCTACTGCTAAATCTTTAAAAAGAGCTAAAGAAGTAGGAATCAGAAAAGTACTGGGAAGTACCAAATCACAGCTTTTCTATCAGCACATGTGTGAGGCATTTATCATTACCGCTTTTGCATTTTTTATAGCTTACATAATGGGTGATTGGGTTATAGGTGAAATAAATCAGGTAGTAAATTTCGCTTCTTTCAGTTATCCTAATGATACGGTGTTCTATCTTCTCTGCGTTTGTCTGATTTGTGGTATTGCCTTCTTGGCAGGAGGGTATCCAGGTATAGTGATGACAGGCTTTTCTCCTATTATGGCGCTGAAAAATAAGATGGGATATACTTCGAAAAAGGGTGTCCCATTTCGACAGTCTATGATAGTTTTTCAGTTTGTCATTGCCCAGGCACTCATTGCCGGAACGCTGATTATGGCCTACCAAATGGATTTCATACAGCATAAAGATCTGGGCTATAAAAAGGATGATATTATCAATATTAAACTGCAGGACTTAGATCCTCTGAAAAAGGATGCCTTCCGCCAATCCCTTTTACAAGTGCCCGCTGTCCATCGAGTGAGTTTCTCCTCCGGTGCACCCACTACGCATGAAAGGCAATATGGGACGAGCTTTAGACGCTCTTATGAACCATTGGAAATGAGGAGAGAGTCAGAGCTTAAATTTATAGATAGGGAATATTTTAATCTGTTTGATATATCCATATTGGCAGGAAAACTTATTCAGTATAAGGATGAATATGACCTTTCAGATGGTATTGTAGTGAATGAAGTCTTGGTTCGAAGCTTGGGTTTGACTCCAAAAGAAGCTATAGGAGTCGCCTTGGTAACCAATGAAGGTAAAGCCCCCATTGCTGCTGTGGTAGAAGACTTCCATAACAATGCCCTTCAGGAGGGAATAATGCCATGTATCATGGTTTTTTGGGGTAATGGATTTTTAGATCAAGCGAGTATTTCCATTAGCGATTCGAAGGATGATTTCGCAGCCATTTATCCCCAAATAAACGATTCATGGCAAAAAGTCTATCCCAATGCTGAATTGTCATATGCATTTGTGAAGGAAGAATTAGCAGGATTTTATAGAGAAGAGGATTACCTTTTTAATGTTTTCCAGATAGCGGCCGGTTTAGCTATATTGATTGGATGTCTCGGTCTGTATGGATTGGTGGTACTGGTAGCCCAGCAGAGATCCAAAGAAATAGGAATCAGAAAACTGATCGGTGCTTCTGTAACAAGACTCGTCACTTTACTTTCCTGGGATTTTATTAAGTTGATTTTTGTAGCTGTTGGATTGGCCACACCGTTTATTTATTATCTGATGGAAATCTGGCTGCAAGGTTTTGCCTTCCGCATAGATTTACAGTGGTGGTATTTCTTGGTAGCTGGTTTGGTCACTTTGCTGATAGCCATATTGACTGTAAGCGTTCAGGCCTCGAAAACCGCTTTGATGAACCCAGTGAATGCATTGAAGAGCGAGTAGGACGGGTTGAATAAAAGATGTTTTATATCTTAATGTGCCAAGGGTGAATTAGATCTTTTTCTCTTTATCGATCCTTATTTTTATCAGTCGTAGGGTGCTGTTCATGTTTTTTGTTTATGATTAATTTGTGAATTTTCGTTGATACATGTGCCGGGTGGTAGTCCATACTCGTGCTAGGGGGCCTAATCCACTAAGCGCAAATTCACATTATCCTATTTTGCTTGAGGCACGAAAGAGTATATACATAAAATGCCCTATTTCATTTTGTAAAGGTTTGTAATGTATTTCAAATTATTCATTGCTAAGAGAATCCCTAGGATTAGAGTTGGCTGCTGATATGGCCTTCGAATTTATAGTCAACATCGCAATAATGAATATTAATAATCCGGAAAATAAGAATATCCATGAATTTTCTAACAGATTAATCTTGTTGTTAAACTGGTCCAGCCAATTTTTCAATAAATAATAACTTAAGGGGAGTGCAATCAGATTTGATAAAATGACCAGAGATATATAGTCTTTGGATATCAAAAATGATATGGATGATATACTAGCTCCCAGAACTTTCCGGATACCGATTTCTTTTGATCTATTTGATATCGTAAAAGACACCAGTCCAAATAAACCGAGACAGGAAATGATTATAGCAAGAATTGAAAAGATATTGATCAGTTTGCCGAGGTTCTGTTCCGAACGATATAAAGTGTCCAGTTCCTGATCCACAAAAGAATATTCAAATGCTTTCTCCGGAAAACTTTTTTCCCAAAGTTGCTGGATATATTGAATTGTAGAAGGGATACTTCCATCCTCTATTTTAATGGAAAAATAATTAAACATAGAAGGAATAATAGCCATTCCCAGGGGCTCAATATTATCTCTAAGCGAAGAAGTATGAAAATCTTCCACCACGCCTATTATGACCCCTGGCTTAAACAAATGAAAACTTTTTCCAATGGCTTCTTCAGGAGTCCATCCAAACTTTTTGACAGCGCTTTCATTGATGACCATGGCATCTATATGGTCTGTACCTGTAGCTTCCGAGAAACCCCTGCCTTCTATGATTTTCAGTCCATAGGTTTCTATGAAATCATAATCAATGGCTAAAAATGCCGTAAACATATTGTCATCTGCAGAAAAACCTTCTGGTATAGCAATATTTGAAACTGCTCCTCTGCCAGGTATCTCAAATGATAGCGTACTCGCCTTTATCTTTGGATTATTTAATAGTGAATTTTCAAATACTTTCATTCTTTCCCTTGTTTCAGGGGTAATTCCTTTGAAAACATTATTGATGTTTTGGTTTTTTACAGGAACAGAAATAATAAGATCTTTTTCAAATCCCAGATTTTTATTTTGGAAAAACTGGAGTTGTTTATATATCAACAGACTTCCAGAGATTAATATAATAGATATAGTAAATTGGAAGGTTACCAGAAATTTTCCTAAAAAATTGGTTTTAAAAGTACCGGTTCCGGTATTGCCTTTGAGTACACTGGCTGGCTCATACCGACTGGCGATGAAAGCCGGATAGCTTCCTGCCAATAATGTGGTAATGGTAAATAAAGCGATGACTGATATAATGAATTTGCCATTTAGTACATCTTCAAATTGTAGGGTACGCTCAGTAAAGGAATTAAGCAGAGGAATGCCTAAATCAATAAGGAAAATGGAAACAATAAAAGCCGCTACACATATAATTATGCTTTCTAACATGAAGCGTTTGACCAGTTGATTTTTATTGGCGCCCATAACTTTTCTTACGCCTACTTCCTTTACTCTTTTCATGGAATTAGCTATTGCCAGATTGATAAAGTTGATGCATGCTATAAGTATAATCAGAAATGCGATAGCCGAAAACAAATAAATGTAAGTCATACTTCCAGTTGGCTCCGGGTTAAGCTGAACCGTACCATCCAGATGTATTTCCCCTATGGGCTGTAGAGAAAAATCCAACACATCTCTAAAGCTTTCCTGTACATGATTATCTAGCAATGCTGGAATTTGGGCATTGATTTCATCCGGATCTTTATCTGGATCCAATAAAAGGTAGGTGAAAGAATGACTTGCTACCCAATTGTTTTCCAATCCTGCTTTTGCTTTTTCCCCTTCCACTTTGTACATAGTCTCAAAATTGGAAAGGAAATTAAAATGGATATGAGAATTTGACGGAAAATCTTCCAATACCGCCTTCACTGTAAAGGGTATATCCCCGTCTAATAGTAGTTCCTTATTGATCGGGTTCTCCTTTCCAAAAATTTTTGCTGCCATTTGCTGGTTGATCCCTAAGGCAAAAGGTTCGGTGAGATCTGAAGGGTTACCGGCAATGAATCGGAAACTTAAAATCTCGAAGATCTCAGGATCAACAAAATAAAAATTATCTTCATTAAACTTATTGGACCCATCTGACTCTTTGAGTTCGATACTGGCACTTCTCTCATACATCCTGGCTGCAGCACTTATTCCACTTAACTCCTCAGAGAGAGCCTTAGCTAGTGGGGGAGGGCTCTTGGCATAAGGAGTGGAAGAATTATAATATGTAAGCCTATAGATATTTTCAGGATTCTGGTGAAAATTATCAAAACTCACCTCATGTTGTACATAGAGTATGATCAGGAAACAACATCCCATGCCTACCGACAATCCAATAAGATTAATGAAGGAATATGTTTTATTTGAAAAAATATTCCTAAACGCTATGATAAGGTCATGTTTGATCATCCAATTATTTGTAGAAGTTTAAAATATTATAAATATATAATAAATGATAATACTATAATATAATTTTTTGTAATTAATTTTTTATAATAAATCCCCCAAAATGGGTGAGCTTATTTTATTTTAAGGTTTTTATCTTTGATAAATAATATGTCAAATTAAAAGCTATTTTAAGTTTTTCTCATTGAGGGTATTATGTTTAGTTGATATAATATAATTTTTTAAAATTAAGCATTTAATTTTCATGTTAATATTAAAATAAAAGCCATCATATCTGATGGCTTTTTTGTATTCCAATAATCTTGGAAAAAAAATCTCAATTTTTCTCAAATAATAAATAAAATATACCCCTAAATGGGTGTTTTTTTGACTGTTCCGCTTTGATACATTTGTTTTATCTGCTTCTAGCCCCGTGATTCAGATATGTTCTTAGAAGTTAAATTTTCTTCATAAGGGGGATTTAAGGTTTAACGATAAAAAAAGAAACCTGTACTGTGGGTTTCTTTTTTGTTATATAGAAATCCTAGGATAAATTGTCCGATTTGAGACAAAAGTGTTCGTTTTTAATACTTTAAACTTTTCATAACTAAGCTGTAGGAGACAGGAAGGTATATTATATCTTGGCTTTGTTTTAGATAGTATATATTTCAAAAGGGGTGGACAGTTGAATATTTTTTAAATAGGGTAAAAATAGTGTATTCAATTAATCTATTTTAAGGTTCAGTACATATTATCCTAGATAATAACTATATTTTTATTGAATAAAATATTATATATAGAACTATATACGAATATATTCGTATAATTGTACATTGGTGTTATTATAATTTTTTTTAATTCCTGCTTAAGATGATGTATGTTTGGATTGGAGCCAAAGATAATTAAGTTGGTGAGGTGAATTGGTCCTATTTATAACAGTGATATATTTTATACTGAATATGAATTTTATAAAAAGAATAGTCATAATAGAAGATGATTCTGATTTGAAGGAATGCTATAAACTTATTCTGAAAAGTGTAGACAAGTATCAGTTTGTCAATGCTTATGAAAGTTGTGAAGAGGCCTTCCCAAATCTATCTAAAGATAAGCCCAATATCATATTAATGGATATTAATCTATCTGGTGGAATTAACGGCATCGAAGGGACAAGATATGTTAAATCAAAATTTCCCCATATTGAAGTCGTAATAGTGACTGTTTATGACGATTCGGATTTGGTTTTTGAAGCTTTACGGGCTGGAGCCTCAGGTTATATTACCAAAAGTTCTAACTATTTGGAATTAGTATCATCACTGGATGAGCTATCCAAAGGAGGGGCTCCTATGAGTTCAAAAATTGCCAGGATGGTGATTAACAATTTCCATAGCAATCCCAATTCCCCTTTATCCCAAAGAGAAAAAGATGTTTTGAAATTGATAGCTGAAGGAAAGTCCTATTCGCAGATAGCAGATCAACTGTTTATCTCTAAAGAAACTTCTAAAACCCATATCAAGAATATCTATTCTAAGTTGGAAGTCAACTCTAAATCTGAAGCAATTGAACATGCCAGGGCGAAAAAATATATATGACTTTTATCTTTGCATCAACTAAAGCTATCTAACATTTTGCTTTACAAAACGGATAGTAGAATGATGAGGGAAGAAACTTACTATATAATTTTTATCTGCCGGTGACAGACATTAGGAGTTTGACATTCAGACTTCTTCTTGAGTTTAAAATGATTAGAATGACATGAAATTGGTCTTTTAAATCTTTTTGTAACTAATATTCATCCCCCCTGAATAGCAAATCAATATAGCATTATTTCCACCTATACGATATTTAGATTGCCACTAAATAGCTTTTGTAGGTTAATATAAGCCGCGGGTGTACCATTCTGTTGACATTTGACTGTCGTCTGCGCCACGGCGCACAGGTGTGGACTTTATTCAAGCTTTAATCCGAATACCCACCAGACTACCTTTCCTGCTCTTTAATATCAGATCGCCATGGCAACGATGGGTCCTGTAATGGATATTCTTCATGCCATTTCCCTTGCCATTAAGTTGTCCTATACCGATACCATTATCCTTCACCAAAAACACCAAATGTGATCCACACTGCTTTATATTCAAATGAGCTTCAGTCGCTTTGGCATGTTTGATTACATTGGTCATTATTTCCTTCATTATGAGCAGGATGTCCCTCACCAGATTAGGCTTGAGGAGGATATTTTCATGAATGTCTAAATTACATTTAAAGCGAACATTCGATCCGTCAAAAAGCATTTCACCAAAATCCCTTAATTGTATACTAAGTTCTTCCACTCTGTTATTTTCTTGGTCCAGGGACCAAATAAAATCCCGGGTATCATGATAGAGGTTTTTGGCAGTGTTCTCTATTTTCCCCATAGTTTCCCCACCAGTAGGCAACTCGTTCAATTCAATTTTAAGAACCGAAACTAGTGCTATAATTTTTGCCAATTTGTTGCCTACTTCATCATGGAAATCCCTATGGATATTTTTGTATACCATTTTAAGTTCATCTTTTAAAAACTCTCTTTCCGATACATTCCTAATGTTAAGAACATAACCTTGTAATGCTCCTGTGTTCTTTTGCAAAACTTGTTTGCCCAATATCTCTACGAGCACCTTATCATCTCTTTTTTTATGCAATAAAGATAGAATTATGGGAGAGGATTGATCCTCTAGTTGGATAAGGTAGGAGGTTAGGCTACTTATTGAATCATCCTCAGGTAGGAGTTGGTCTATTTTAGAATTGATAAGCTCTTCGGAAGACACTCCCAACATCTCCTCAATACTATCTGATATTAACTTTATTATAAAATCTGGTGATAGGAGGCAGACTATATCTTGGGTATTTGAAGATATTAACCTTACTTGAGTTTGAAATAGCTTTTTTTGTTCGATGGTTTTTGTCAGTTCTTTGTTTTTATTATGTAGATCCAAAGTCCTATGATGTATCTGGTTTTCGAGATTTTTATTGATCAGGTTGATCTCCTGTGTTCGGGTATCTACCAAATGCTGAAGTTTAATATTATCATAAAGCGTTTTTCTTTGAAACCAAACATACCCCAGATAAACAATACCGCCTAAAACCAATTGTAATCCAATAATGAATATTGGATGAAGCCAATAAGGCCGTCGGATTTTTATATCTATTGGTAATGTATAGACTGCTTCATCCCCTTGGCTATAAAGAACATTAGCCATGATACGATATTCTCCTGGGGGTAAATTGGTATATTGAACATTCCCTAAATTCATAATTGGCCCCCAATCATCTTCATATCCGATTAACTTATATCGAATGCGGGTATTTTGAGGTTCTTGGTAATTCACTAGGTTTATATGAAAGCTAAGGTTGTTTTCATTATGAGAAAGCGAGATTGACTTCTCAGTATTTAAATAATCTCTTAAAGAAACTTTTTGATTATTAACCATGAAATTTTCCAGCCAAAACGCTCCCCTCGTTTTAAATCCGTATTCAGCTGAAATTTTGATCAGTCCACTTACTGTACCTACTAAAAGATCACCATTGGACAAGTGGGCCAGTGAATTATAATTTACTTCATATTGACGTAACCTTTCATCATAAAGTAAATAACCTCCTTCTTGGTAGTGCTTTTCTATCCCCATTTCTGTACCTATCACTAAGCTGTTATCTGCTGCTATGGATATAGAATAGATGTTTTTACCGTGTTTGCTAAATATTTCCTTTTCAATAGCGTGCTTATTGAAATCATACAAATACAGTATGCCGGATGATGTACCCAGCCAAAATAGATCATTTCCCACTTGTTTAAAGCTCAATACTTTTCCTTTAAGTCCATTAAGTTCAAATTCTCGGATGCCCTTTAAGTCAGTTTCATATAGTTTATAAAAATCTCCATACACTATATGATTGTCACTTATGACGTGTATCTGAAAAATATTTCTGATTTTTAATTCAGTCCCTTCATTGAAATCCCTTAATAGATTAAAATCACTATCAAAAAGGTAAAGTCCTCTCTGACTACCTATGAGAATATTTTCTTTCCAAGGAACAATACTAGTGATTATATTATTTTTGAAGACGTCATGAAAAAAGCCCTTGAAATTTTCTTTTTCATATTCTTTTTTTAAAATAAATCCTTCTCCGCCAACATAGAGTTCTCCTGTCTTTTCATCAATACCCGAAAATAAGATTTCCCCTTTTACAGTTGGGGGGAGTTGAATAGGTATAATCTCTTGGTCTTGATAATAGTATAGGCCTTTATTAGAGGTGACTAAGAATTTATCAGCTGATTTTTTTAATCTAGACACAGCGTATATCTGTCCCAGTCCAGTATCCCCTAATGTAATTTTGGAAACATGGTCATCATATAGTTTATACAACCCATGACCATAGGTGCCTATCCACAATGTACCTTCTTTCGTTTTAAAAAATGCGGAAATATCCATTTCTGTTAGTTGTGGTGAGGTATTTACCTTTTCCAAACCATAAGTCGTCAACTTATATATTCCTTTGTTGCATCCTAACCATATATTCTTGTTTTCTTGTAAGAATACTGTAAAGAGGACATCAGATGGTGTGGATATTTTTTGTATTAATTTATATTCATCCTTATCCAAATAAGAAATTAATCCTTCTTCTATTAGGACTAAATAATCTTCCAATTCAAATATTTTGGAATTTCCTCCCTTTTTAGTTTGGTATATAGATTTAGGAAGATCGGTGAAAGGCTCTATCACTATTTTACCTTCCCCTGTAATGGCTAAAGTTTTGTTGTTTTTGAGATGGAGAATCTGAATAATGGGTGAGGAAAGGGGTAGAGGAGAAATCGAATAATTGTCCTTACTCTTTTCCGCAATGAAATTACCAGTGTAATTACTAATGAGGATCCTATTGTGGGCTATTTTATAAAAATTTATAATGGGAGAATCTCCTGAAAAAATAATTTCAAGTGAATCTGTCATACTGTCCCATTTGAATAATTCTCCAGAGGTAATAAAGAAATGCTTATTATCGATTAATTTAAGTTTTCGGATAATGGGAAATTTTGCTAAGTTTTCAGATTGTAGTGAAGAAAACTCATAACCTCCATATGAAATGATTCCTGTACCAAATGTGGCTAACTGGAGCTGTCCTAAAGAATCTACAGCTATATCATTTATATAATTGGGTATTAACCCATCTTTTTGGCTAAGATGGATTAGGGGAAGCTGTTGTTGGGTGGGTGGGTAATTATCCTGAGCAACAGCAGTATTCAATAGGTATAAGAAACAACCTACTATCCAATTGAAATTCTTTAACATTTTTAGGTGTGTTTCATATTAACATATACAAACAAATAAAATTACGTCACATTAGTATCCCCCAAATTGGGGGATTTTAAGTGTCCTAACCATAATTTATTTTTTATTTGATTGCCATGTATTCCATCAAATTCCCATTCAGTTACTTTCATGAACTTTCGGTTATAAATATCCTTTACACTATTTATAATCGATTCTTTACAGAAAGTGTAGACCAATAAGGCTGATATATTGTAGTCCATATATGTTAATCATAGAAAAAGATATTATTTCTGAAAGATATCAACTATGAATATTTTCAATAAATCTAAAAGTAATTTTAAGTTGTAAGATATTTATATCTAATACCATTCAATAAATTTTAGGTAGTAAATA
>DATHVH010000317.1:0-5869 GCA_035461405.1 Anditalea sp. | reverse complement strand
TGTATTAAATGTAATTCCGATTTTCTCACAAAAAGTATAGATAACTTCTGAAATGCTAATTAAAGGTAAGTTCAGGCAGCTTCATCTCTACCTGCTTCTTTTAAAATGCTATCTTATTATTTTTTTATGGAATATATATCGGCTGCTTCAAAATGAATACTAACTAAATTTACAATTTTTTAGGTTTACTTTTTCATATGGGGTATTTGCTAGCTGAAAAAGGCTATCTAAAAACTGGCGGTTTCCACTACCAATTTAATAAACCATATTTAATCTATATACTAGTAAGCAATTAGATTTTTTAGATCAGCATATCTTAATTAAGGTGATTAATTATAGCTTACTTTTTAGATAATTAGATTATAAATCATTAGTAGCAATATTTATTTAACCTTTTTTTTAAACCTTAAAATTATGACTATGCATCTACCAATTAAATCTTTTGGGAAACTTCCATTATTAGGGCTACTCATTTTAGCCGCATCCTGTCAGGATATCACAGAAAATGCAGATGATCTAAACCTTGTAGAAACTTACGAGATTCAAGAGGTTCCAGATTTCATTCCACCTGCTACTGTTTCCCTAAAAAATTACCTGTCCAAAATGTCGGGTAGCAGCTTTTCCAACAGTTCATTGGAAGCTTCATCATTAACTCCATCCATAGATGTGACTTTACTTCCAGAAGAAAGCCATATGGAGAAATTGACTGGTACTATATCTGGAGCTCCTTCTGTTGCCGATCTGATGTTCATAATGGATCTTACCGGTAGTATGGGTGGGGAATTGAACAATGCTAAAAACAATTCGATTAACATCATGAATTCTATCAGATCAATCATCCCCAATACCAATTTTGGATTGATCTCCCATATGGACTACCTTGGATATATTTCTGGATGTGGATATGGCAATACTTATGGAGGTGTAGGAGATTATCCCTATAGACTTGATGTAAATATCTCTTCTGATATCAATAGCGTTGCCACTGGTTTAAATAATCTATCATTGGGCTGGGGATCTGACGGACCAGAAAGTTTTTCTAGAGCTATATGGGAACTTTCGAATGATACCAATATAAAGTGGAGATCAGGAGCAAAAAAAATATCTATCTTTTGGTTGGATGATATCCCTCATGATTGTAATGTATTTTCTTTATTAGGGATAGCCGGATCTACCGGTCCTGATCCGGGTCGTGATGGAATAGCGGGGACGGCTGATGATATAGTTTTTCTTGATGCTCTTAATCAAATGAAGGAAAACAATATTAGCCTTATTACCTTATATTCAAATGATGTGCCCAGAAATTTAAATCTATGGAAAGCTGCATCTGAGTTAACGGGAGGCGCTGCCTACCAGATAAATTCAAATGGTACCATTCCAGGAGATTTGGATTTAGCCGAATTTATCACAGATCTTATATCAGAAAACTTAAATACAATTAATACACTTAGTGTTACATCTTGTGACCCTGATTATTCTTCATGGATAACCGGTCTGTCACCAGCCTCGCATACTAATATAACTTTAGATGCTCCAGTTTCTAAAGAATTTGATATTACTATAACCCCGCCTGCCGGTACTGCACCAGGGGTATACAATTTTGATCTATGTTTAGTAGGTGACGGTGCTGAATATGCTAAGACCTCTGTCCAAGTAACGGTACCAGACGAAACTTTTTCAGATATGGTTTATTTTGATATACACCCGGGCAGTTGTCCCAATCCAATAAATCCAAATAGGAGAGGTGTGATACCTACAGCTATATTAGGAACATCAAGCTTGGATGTGTCAGACATAGATGTCAGCACTATAAGGCTTATTGGTGTTGCTCCAACCGCCCATGCCTATGAAGATGTTGCTACTCCTTATATTTCAACTGGTGATCCTTTAAATTCTAGAGACTGTCACACATTGAGATCAGATGGATTTAATGATTTAACTATAAAATTTGATGCCCAATCAGTCATACGAGCTTTGGGTGCTGTATCACGGGGAGAAGTTTTAAGACTTAAGATCACCGGAAATCTTAAAGACGGTACCGCCTTTGAAGCCGAGGATGTAATCATTATTGCCTAGGGTTTAAAGTTTATAAGCCTCAACCGTTCTTATAATTATTAAAAAATGCCTCCAAATTGTTGGGGGCATTTTTATTTGTTTTGGAATATTTTCCTAAAACCATTGGGCATTATACACTTTTAAGATATTTAAAACTTTTATCCAAAGCTCCCTCAGGTTTTTTTACCATGTCTTGCTCTACGAAGAAATGTTCTACTCCATTTTTCTTTGCTGTGGAAAGTATAGCAGGCAGATCCAGGACTCCTTCACCAGCAGATGCCATAAAAGGAAACAGTACAAACCACTGGGAAGCATCACCCCCGTCTCCGGAGAATCGCTTTTTCTCTGTCATGTCCTTTACATGCATCAACTTATATCGACCTTTATGCTCTTTTAATAGTTTGACTGGATCGGCCCCGGCCGCAGTTGTCCAAAACAGATCCATTTCAAAATAGACCAGCTTGGGATCTGTTTCATCAAATATAATATCCATAGGAATTTTACCATCCATCTCATGAAAGCCATACCCATGATTATGATAGGCAAACCTGACCCCATGCTTTTTAGCTTCCTCTCCAATTTTGTTAAATTCCTCCGCCACTCTTTTATAGCCGTCGAGATTTTGGCGCTTCTCATCTGGTATTGAGGGCAGTACCACATATTTAGCTCCCAGGGAGTTAGCTGCTTCTGCCAACTCTGGCATCTTGGTAGACAGCGTATCCATATCTGTATGCATAGCAGGAACCTTGAACCCATATTTTTGCATCAGAGCTTTAACCTCACTCCTACTCTTTCCGAAATAGCCACTCCCTGAAAAACCCAACATAGCCGCAGCGCCAGCCCATTGTTTGATGTTTTTTTCATCACTGAATGGATATGGTCCAAAAAGCTCAATTTCTTTGAACCCGATGGAAGATAACATTTCAAGTCCTCCTTCAAAATCCTCACTAAGCATTTGAGGTATGGAGAAAAGTTGGATACCGATATTGTTAAGTAGGGAAGGCATTGCCATTAGTTTATGTGCGCCAGCTAATGATGCCAAAGACACCAAAGCTGTACTCTTTATGAAATTTCTTCTGTTAAACATGGGGGTAGGTTTAAATGGATAATTATTATTTCTTAAATATAAAATTTAATTTTTTTTATCAGTCAAAAGATAAATAAAACATACATCAATTTTTGATCACTCATCAAATTGTACTTTTATGATTAACCATATTTTTCCATATTGAGGAAAAAATCATTTCCCCTATATGAATAATTATCTTCTTAAAAGCTTCTTTTACCTATTTATGGCAGGAAGTATATACCTGACTTCACTATCGCTTCAGGCGCAGAACTCTTACTTCTTTCCAAATGCCCAGCGTTTTGACCCTAATATACCTACGCCTGAATCTTTCCTGGGATATAAGATAGGTGAAAGGCAAACCCGCTATGACCGTGTAGTGGCTTACATGGAGGAGTTGGCAAGGAAATCTGACAGGGTGACCATCGAGACCATTGGCCAAACTTATGAATATAGACCCCAGGTCATCCTCACTATTACCTCTCCTCAAAACCTCGGGAGGCTGGACCAGATCAGACAGGACCATATGCAGCTAGCTAACCCTGCGCTGACTGCACCATCACTTGATAATATGCCAGTTTTGGTCCACTTAGGGTATAATGTCCATGGCAACGAATCCTCCAGTACCGAAGTATCCATGTTGACCGCATACTACTACGCAGCCAACCTGGATACGGAAACAGAGCGGTATCTTAATGAGTCTGTCATCTTTATCGACCCCGCTCTCAATCCTGACGGCAGGGACCGCCATACCAACTGGGTAAGTATGCACCAGGGCAATCCCCCTGTAAGCGACCCGGCGGACAGAGAGCATAATGAAGTCTGGCCTGGTGGGAGGGGAAACCATTACTGGTTTGACCTGAACAGGGACTGGCTACCTTTAGCCCATATCGAAAGCAGAAACAGGTTGGCCCATTTCCATAAGTGGCTGCCTAATATCTATATCGATTTCCACGAAATGGGCACAGGCTCCACTTATTTCTTTGAGCCTACAAAGCAGTTCAGTTCTGAAAACAGATTGGTTCCTAGGAGTAATTATGATGGGCTTAATAATATCATGGCACAGTACCATGCGGCTGCGCTGGACGATCTGGGTTCTCTATATTTTACAAAAGAACAGTTTGATAATATTTATCCGGGATATGGAGGAACATATGCTGATTTCCACGGTGGTCTTGCCATTACTTTTGAGCAGGCAAGTTCCCGTGGAAATATTCAGGAAAACAGCCTGGGTGATCTGACCTTTGCCTTTACCATCAGAAACCATACTGCTACGGGTCTGGCCACGGTAAAAGGAGCCGTGGAAAACAGGGAAACTTTCCTTAAGCACCAAAGGGAGTTTTTTCAATCTGCTATAAGTGAAGCTAAAAAGAATCCAATTAGAGCTTATGTATATGGGGAATCTGCCGATGCCAGTAGATTAAGGAAATTTACGGATGTCCTTCTGGCCCATCAGATCGAAGTCTACGAGATGGATAATGATCAGACTATAGGAGGCATACCCTTCAAAAAAAGTAAATCTTATATTGTTCCTACCGATCAGCCACAGTATAGAATGGTGGAATCTGTTTTTGCTAAGACGACGGATTTTGATGACAGCGTATTCTATGATGCCTCCACCTGGACCCTCGCACTGGCATATAACCTGCAGCACGCAGCGTCTAAATCAAGCGTAAATAGAGGCAATCGGATGGAAAGAACTGCTGCAGAAATCCATTCTGCCCCTGAAAAGAGCAACTATGCCTACCTGCTGGACTGGGCAGATTATAATGCCCCAGGTGCCCTATACAGTTTGCAGCAAAAAGGTGTGGCCACCCAAACGATCTTCAAACCTATAACAGCCAGTACTTCTTCGGGAGAAAAATCATTTAGCGCAGGATCTATCAGTATACCTGTGTCTGTACAGAAAATATCACCGGACAGTTTATATAATGTTATCCAACAGGTGGTAGAAGAAAATGGAATTGCCATGACTGCTGTATCTACCGGTCTAAGCCTAAAAGGGGTAGACTTGGGAAGTGCGAATGTAAAAACCCTTACAAAACCACAGGCTATGATCCTCACCGGCCAGGGGGTAAATTCTACTGAAGTAGGCGAAGTATGGTTTCTGCTAGATGAAAAACTAAAAATGCCTCTATCAAAAGTAGAATTGAACTCATTTGGCAGAGCCAATCTAAGAAGATATACCACCATAATCATGGTTCATGGCCAGTACAACAGCCTTGACGACAATGCCGTACAAAAGTTAAAAAGATGGATAGCGGAAGGAGGAACCCTCATCACCTTCAAATCAGCTGCGGCATGGGCCATTCAAAAAGGCCTTGCACAGGGAGAGGTGATTTCACCTAGAGATACTGCTAAAGTGGATAGAAGAATACCATTTGCTGATGCGGCAGCTACAGAAGGGGCACGCTCTGTAGGAGGGTCTATTTATATGGTAGATCTGGATCTAACCCACCCTTTGGGTTTTGGCTATACAGATAGCAACCTTCCGGTCTACAGAAACAGCACTGTGTATCTAGCCCCATCTAAGAATCCATACAGCACTGTCGCCCAATATACAGAAAGCCCTTACCTGAGCGGATATGTTTCACCGTTCAATCTGGGTAAAATAAAAAATTCTGCTTCCTTACTGGTCCATGACCTGGGCCAGGGACGGGTGATCATGTTTGCTGAAAACCCGAACTTCAGGGGCACCTGGTACGGCACAAATAAATTGTTTTTCAATTCCCTTTTCTTTGGATCATT
>DATHVH010000316.1:0-4907 GCA_035461405.1 Anditalea sp. | reverse complement strand
GGAGCTAATGTAGTCCAAGGATGGCAAGGGAGTTTTAGAAAAGCCATGGTCGTTTTTAAATTTGTCCGGTCATTTTTATTGATTATCGGCGCTTGGATAGTGGTAGAACAGAACCAGCTGTTGAGAGGAAAGGATATGGGTTTTGACAAAGATGCGCTTATATCTGTCTATGGCCGCGGGGCTAAAGTCACTCAGCTGGAATCTATAAAATCAGAAGTTCTGGACCGGACGGGTATTGAAAGCGCTACTTGGAGTTATGGAATCCCCGGCGATATATTTGCGCGGGATGGAGTGATCAATCCTGTTACAGGTGAACGACTGGGTACCATTATGTTTCTTGTGGACTATGATTACATTCAGACTTTGGGTATGGAATTATTGGCTGGCAGAGATTTCTCAAGAGATTTTGGAACTGACCCAAATAAAGCATTTATTATAAATGAAACTGCTGCCCGCAATTTTGGGCTTGGAAGTCCCCAAGATGCTTTAGGTAAAAACCTGGACTGGGAAATGTGGGGTTCAGATTCACTAAAGCATGGAGAAATAATCGGAATAGTCAAAGATTTCCATGCCACATCTTTAAAAGAAACCATAACGCCTCTGGTAATGCATATACAGCCGGAAATATTTTATACCTTAACCCTGCGACTAGATAAAGAAGTAGCTTCAAATCAGCTAAAACAAATAGAAGAAGTCTTTCACGCCCAAATCCCGGGTCAACTGTTCAGCTATAGCTTTGTAGATGACAATTTTAACAAGATGTACCGCTCTGAGCAAAATCTTTCCACCTTACTAAATATATTTGCTGCACTTACAGTTCTGGTGGCATGTATGGGTTTGTTCGGGTTAGTTGAATACCATGTACACCAGAGGGCGAAGGAAATCAGCATTAGAAAGGTATTTGGGGCAAGGATACATACCATTCTATTAGTATTAACCAAACAGTACTTTCTACTCATATTGATAGCCTTTTTGATTGCAGTACCTATGATCTGGTATTTATCGCAAATCTGGCTGAACAATTTTGCATATCGTATTGAAGTAACGCCAATGCTATTTATAAAAGCAGCTATGGTCATAGGCATGATAACCTTCATTACGGTTAGCTTCCAATCTCTTAAAGCTGCGTTAGGAAATCCAGCGAAGGTACTGAGGGGGGAGTAATAAAAGAAGCGGGATACGTTGTAATATCATACCCAATAGCACAGGAGTGGTAAATTTAAATGTACATGGAAAATAAGCTGGTACAAAACATCATTAAACAATTAAAGGATATACTGGACCAGGATATCTGGTTGGATGAAAATTTTCATAAAAAATGGGAAAGCATCTCTGATCGCCAGGCTTTCGAAAGGCCTCTGCCTGAAATGCACAGTGTCGCTGAACTGATTTCCCACTTGATCGTTTGAAGAGTAGAAATAATAAGGAGATTACATGGATATAGATCCTCTCTGACTGACAAAAGTCCTGAAAATTGGAAAACTAATGAAGAATTAAGATCAATTGGTTGGTTAAACCTGAAAAATGAATTCATAAATAGCCAACATGTCTTGATCCAACTTCTTGAGGATAAAAACGACCAATATCTAGAAAATGAGCTTCCCGATGGTTCAAAATTTCAATATTTAATTGAAGGTTTGATTCACCATGATTTATATCACTTGGGGCAACTTGGAATCACTATAAAATATTTGAAGTTACAGGGTAAGACCTAAGATTAAATAAGAACATATATCATTATCGAGTTTTATGGATTGTTTCACTACTTACTTTATTATATACAAAGCTTTCACAAAATTTGAGGCAAATATGTTAGCCAACGCTATTCACCATAGGCCATAAAATAAAACTTTGAAATTATCTACCTCCCTGATTACGAGCTCAAATCCCCCTCTAAGAAGGTACTTATGGTTAGATTATGTCTATAATAATTACTACAGCAAAGAAGGGTCTCCCAGCTTACCCATAAATATTATCGCTCCACTGTGGGCTTCTTGGATGAAGAAAATAAAAGGTTTATCCAAAATAACTTCCCGTGGTCCACTTGGCAGTGATACCCTTTCGATAACTTCCACAACGGTGGCTGCTGCTGCCTCACTGCCCTTCTCATCCACTTCGATCAGGGCATCATGGATAACCCTGCTGATTTTCATATCATCCGTTGGGTTATCAAAAAGTCTGGTGAAATTTCCCGGATGAAAATAAAATGGCTGCACCAATCCCATCGCTTCCAAATCATCTCTCATGTTATCCTGCTTTTGTCTCAACTTGAACTTGGGCATTTTAAGGATAAAGTTCGATTCCGAGCTGTTGGCTTTCCAATTTTCAAGGTTCTCAAAAGTCAGTTTTTCGGCCGCTCTATCTAGATCACCAGAAGTATTGTACAGAATCCCCATTGAATATTGGCCCGTACTGTAGGGAATTTCAAAATAGGTAAAAGCACTCTCGAAATAACTTTTGAAAGCCGCCGGTTTATCCAAGTCCATCATATCCACCTGGACTTGGCTTCCAGCGCTGGGATAAAAGGGTCGCTTCTGGGTTTTAGAGGCTACAAATTGATATTTCCAATCTGCTTTATAATAAATGGCATTAGCAAGATACATCACTACCCTTTCATCCTGGGGAATTTCATCAAGCATTTCCTTAATTAAATTATTGGTCTTGCTTTCAATCCACTTGTTGATCACGTTGACAGATGCGGGATTCTCCATGTTTAGTGGGGCCACTTCCGAACCGTAATAATATTGGGCATCATCCCGAAAGGGCACATGAAGGTCATATTCTTCTCTGTACCAAATCCCATTGGCGATGGATAGTTTCACCTTGGGGTCTACTTGTAATAAAAACTCGGTCAGTTCTTTGGCACCTTTATTAGCATCAGCCATACTTAGCCCCTCGTACCGAAGTAGTTTTTTATATTCTTCCAGTACCTCCCCTTCGTTCCCATTCATGGTCATGGATAGGGCCTGGTGGATACTGTAAGGGCTATAAAATTGATTAGGTTCATCCGCATTGTTCAGCTGGTGGAAAAGGTCGATGGCAAATTTAGAGCCTGATTTGGCCAGTTCGGTTTCGTAATAGGCCATAGATCGCAGATTGGCTACTACAGGAGCATCATTCTCCACCGGCACCTGGGAACAGGCAGAGGCTAAAAACATAAAGGCAATACCGGAGCAGATGAGTCTTTTCATAATCAGCAAATTTGATTCTTTTACTAGACGGAAATAATATTTTAGGTGATACACGTTAGCAAAAAATATTTCCAAATATAAACTCCGGTAATTAATTAATTTTCAAGCTGTATGATTTTACAAATTAATCAGTGGGAGAGATATCAAAAAAAAGACAAGTCCCTCATAATTGAAGAACTTGTCTCTATTTTATATTACCGGTTTTGTTTAATGAACCGCCATTTCTTTAGTTTTGGTGGAATTTTTTTGCCAGAAAAATAAGATGGTAAACAGTACTATAAGGATTACCGGAAAAGCTACCATTTTCTCTAATGTATCTTGCCCTGTCGCCAATTCTAAGGCGTCCCCAGTCAGACCCTGAGTAGAATAATCTGCCCTAGCGCTATCGATCCAGCTACCTATAAACGGCTGAAAGATAGAGGTGGAGAACATACCAACCCCTCCTATCACAGACATACCTAAAGCACTACTCAAAGGCACTCTTTGGGCAACAGCTCCCACCATTACCGGCCAGAAGTAACATACGCCTAGTGCAAATATCACTGCAGCTACATAAGCCATAGGACCAGTAACGGTACTAAACATATAAATACCCACAGCAGCTAATATCGAACCACCTAGCAATACACCAGTCTGACCCAATCGCTGAACCACAGGGCCTGCGAAGAATCTACCTGCAGCCATTAGTCCACTAATTAATGCTAATATAATCATTGGTTCGGCTCCGCTATAACTCAAAACCACACTAACCCACTGGTTAGGACCAAATTCGGTAATTGCTGTAAGTGCCATGCATACAAATAAAAATATATAAAGTGGACTTATCATGGCTTTGAAATTTTCTGATAATGAAGTAGCTCCTTCCACCTTAGGCTGAGGGAATACTTTTCCATAAAACAGAACAGCATAGATAACTGTAGGAACCATTATAACCCACATCTGTAATTCCCATCCTAGGTTCATACCCGTCATTGCAAAGGAAATTAATGACCCCAATAATATTCCTCCAGGAAACCACATATGGAACCTGTTCAACATCTTATTCATCTTAAGACCGGAATACATGTCAGCTATCATAGGATTACAAGCTGCTTCAGTACATCCATTACCTATACCGATCAAAAGTGTGGAAATGAGCAGTGTAGAATATCCACCTGCGAAAATCGTCAATAAGATGCCCAATGTATGTGCTACAAAGGCCACATTCATGATAATCCTTGGACCTACCGAATGATAAATCAATCCCCCGATAATCATAGAGATCGGAAACCCTAAAAACCACATGGAATTGATAAATCCCAGTTGTTCGGCTGAAAGACCAAATTCCTGGCCTAACTGTGGTAGAATACCTGCCCTGATAGAAAAGGAAAAGGCGGTGGTAATGAGTGCAAAGCAACTCCCGTTAAATAAGGCGCTTTTGTTAATGTCGTTCATCGGCTATTAAGGTTTAAGGTTTTTAATTTGTTAATTTAAGTTTAATAATACACATCATTTTTCAATCTTCTACGCCCCTGTCAATTTTTTTTGAAACATATGGCTTTTAATTAGGTCATAAACATCGATTGATTCTATAGTGGATTGCTCAGCCAACTGTTTATTTTGTGTTATGAATATTGGCCAATTTTCCTTTTCTTCACTGAGTCTTCCATGGGAACCTTTTACCAGATTGGCATTTAAGGGGATGACGTCCATCAAATAGCGGAACCCCAATTTCTT
>DATHVH010000315.1:0-1791 GCA_035461405.1 Anditalea sp. | reverse complement strand
CTCATCTCCAGATATTATTTCTCCTATTTCAGGATGATCTTTTCTCCATGTGATATCATGTCGGTCGTAGTCAAGGTTGGAGTCTGTGATTTTGATTTTGCCATCGGCTTGATTACAAGTAGGGTTTTCAATGGTTCCGTTGAAAGAAATGGCATCATTGTCAGGAATCTCTATGTTTTCTACTTCAAATGTACAACCTTCCTTATCTGTAACTCTTACCCAATAATTACCCGGAGGAAGGCCTGAAGCTGTTTGAGTAGTCAAACCATTTTCCCATAGAAAAGTATATTCTCCCCAACCTCCTGTTGGCAATACAGTGGCATGATTTATAGGGCAAACATCAAGTTCTTGGATAACTGTGGCGGAGAGGGCTTCATCAGGTTTTTTGATAACAATCGTAAATCTAAGAATACAGTTATCATTTCCACTGCCCTGCCTTACCTCAAAAAAATATGTCCCAGCAGGAAAATTCTTTGAATTAGTAGCCTCATTATCAATATAATTAGAATATCCGCCTCCGAGACCTATGGTTTGTTCTGAAGAAAAATTGCCTGCTCCTAATCTATATCTTACCCTAATGTTGTTACCTCCTGATATACTGGGTACCGTAAACCTGATACGGCCAAATTGATCTCCAATACACTTAATATTCTCCACAGCTGGAGTAACAATTATATTTCGATTGTCTTGAATTGTAAATGGGTGGATAAAGGGATTAGATTCCGGCCGATTACCGTCTTTTATTAATAATCTATATCCACCACTTTTTAATGAGCCAACTGAAAAGGTGTTAGGAGTGATAAGTGTCCAATCTTTGATAAGATTGTTCTGATTATCTATAACTTTGTAAAAAGCACTAGAAGTAATATTTGAAACAGTAAAGGTAGCACTGCCGTCATCTTGGCACCTTTCTGCAGTAAAAGAACCGTTTGCAACCGAAATCTGGGCATATCCCTCCCTACCTGACAGCATCAGAAAGAATAAGATGAGCATAAAAATTCCTGTCGAGTAAAGTTTTTCCATATAATCTACATCTCCCAAATCAATGTTTCATAATTCGGTTATGTTGATCAATACCATATTAATTTATGAATTCCCATACAAAATTATGTTGCATGAAAACACATTTTAGTTATTTATAAATTAATATAATATTTTACGTATTTGAAATACAACAAAATGTTATTTTAAAATATTAAATATTAAAAAGAAATAAAGATATAATATTTGGGTATACCTAAAGTTTTAACAAGAACTTTTAGCGAAAGAAGTATTAGAATTTCAAACAATGAATCCTATATTATTCAGATAAAAAACAACAAATGAAATCTGCAAACTAACTATCAGTTCATTTATTAGTTGAATTTTAAAAGGCTATCGGACATAGGATATACTTTTTGTATCTACGTATGGATACCTGCGCATTCGACTAAATCTTATTGATTATTTCAGTAAACTAGAGTGATTACGTCTGGGAATTGGGATATAATTTCGAATATTCCAATCGGAACTGTGAACTTCATTTAAAAAAAGATAAATCCTATTTTATGGAAATTATGGATTATAAAGAATTGAATAGGGATATAAGCAATTGTAACTCTATTTACTAAGGCTTACCTTTTATCAGCCGATCTATTAATTAAAAAGTAAATCAAAAAATTACTACTATCTAGGCAGGGTAAGTGTCATTAAAATATCCTAGATCTTATTTATATAAAAAAACTTCAGAACCTATGCAATAGGGGAAAGTCCTAATAAATCATACATTCACAGAAGATAGATTCTCCACTT
>DATHVH010000314.1:0-9743 GCA_035461405.1 Anditalea sp. | reverse complement strand
ACCCCACCCCCGCCTTGAGATGAGAAAAAAATAAAGAGGTATTCAAATCAGGTATTTCACTAAAATCTGCAGCCCTACCTAGATTTATATCTAAATTGAGAACTGTCCATTTTTCCTTTACCAGGCTAAAGCCAAATCCAGTAGTCATGAATTCTGTTGGAAGAGGAGTGTTTCCCAAAGAAGTAATCCTGTCAGAAAATTCTTTGTTGGGCATATTATCATAACCAACAGCAAGGAATAAATTTACAGAAATACTTCTTTCTTCTTTATTCATGGCCATTTCTTCAAATAAAGAAGGCGAGACTACATCCTGAGCCCATGCAGAATTTAAAAGGCTACAAATAAATATTATAATGAATAAGAATCGCATAAATTAAATAAGCTTAGGCCACTTAAAATATTATTAAAAATCTACAGCCTTATCTGTTTTTACTTCTCTTTTGAATTTACCAAGTCCAAAATTTAGCTTGATATAGAAGGCACTTGGATCAAACTCCGGAGCATTGCTAATAGCAAAGTCATCTCGAAGGTCAGGTTTGAAGTTTCTTCTTAATCTTGTTCTACTATTAATTACATTAAGCATATAGCCTATTTGGATCCCCATTCTGCTATATATTCCTACTTGAGTAGTAGGTTTTATAAAAGCAGCAAAAATTTTATCAGCATTTAAACTGAAATTTAACCCATAATTTCTTTGATATAAAAAGCTAGTATTCATCGCACCTAAAAGGTTTTCGTCAAAATCACGGTTAAGATTATTAGCTATAAGATCCAAAGAAGTAGACCCTGCAAAAATACCAACACGTGGGTAAAAGCGCCATTGTGAGAGTGCTCTATTTTTAAATAGCACATATTGAAAACCCGCAGTCACATGTAAAGGCATATATCTATAATTAACCTCCTCGTTAGAAGATCTTTTGCTGTTTAGATTATATTCAGATTCTGCAAAGAAACCCCATCTAGAAGAGTTAAAATGGTTAATTCCTAATCCTATAGCTCCTATATTTGATCCAAAAGTTTGATATCCTGCTGCAGATAGTTTTTGGTTAAGAGCTGCATAAGGTTGATTTTTGTATGAACCTGATAAATATACGTCTGTAAACTGCAGAAATTCCTGCGCATAAATCTCATTAAGAACCGAGGATAATAAAATAAGCAGTAAATATATTTTTTTCATTTCTTCTGGATCTTTTACTTCCTCCTACTGGGAAAATATTATAAATTTTAATCCCATAATCAGACTATTGTTTCTTCTAATCCTTTTTAATTTTTAAGGATTTACAATATCCATTTCTAAACTTTTTTCAATTTATAGAAAATGTTATTCAGAAACAATTGGGTTAATTTTCAGACTTGTCCACCTCTCTATATATATATTACTTTATTTAATTAAATAAAACTATTAAGGTTATTAAGGTGTGGATTTGTGGACAAATACTTTGGATAAATTTACCCACAGCTGATTTATCTATTTCAACAAGGTTGTACACCCTAGATTAACATCTTATCCACCTGTAAGTTATTGATATTCAGTAAAAATTTTGGTTATGCTCTCAAATGTTTACAACTGTGGTAATATATGATTGTTGAGTATTATCTGTTGGTGTAAATGTGGATTGAGGTTAAGAATAATGAGGTTATCATCCGGTCTGATTTTAGTTTTCAAATTAATGAAAGTATCAGTTAACAACCTTTGTATTATCCATAGGTTATCTACACTTATCAACACAAAAACCAGGCTTTATCCCCAGAAAATATTTCAATTATTTTCTTCCGGCACGACAAATTCAGGGATTTCTATGTCAAGTTTTGGAATTTCTTCAGGTGAAGGGAGACCGGTTTCCCTTATAGGATTTATATTAAGTGCGGTATTAGACCAACCCGCTTTGAGTACAAATTCTCTTGACTGATTAGTAGGATTTAGATAATAATACACCGGTTCAGGAAGGGTATTGTCTACAAAATTTCCCGGATCCCATCTCCTATTTCCGTTTCTGTCTACAATAGCTCTCAATAAATAGTCCCCAGCTTCAATATCAGTGAGTGAGAATTTATTAGACTCAGTTAAATACACTTCTTTAATCACTTCATTTCGTCTGTTTAATAACTGGACAATTATTGGCAGCTCGTCGGTATTTACTATTCCTGATATTTCATCAGTGAGTGATTCCGTTTTAATCTTTTTATAATTAGCTTCCAACTTAGTTTCATTGTATAAGCCTTCAATATCTCTAAATGTAGAATCGGCCGCATATACGGTAAAGGTACCTGCTCTTAAAGTATCTGCTACAGGTACGGTGATTTGTAGTTTAGTAAAGTCTGCACTATCCAGAAGGCTTATATTTTGCTTTGTAATGGGGATTACTCCTGCAGTATCATATCGGATCATCAAGGAGTCAAAATATACCTCTGATAAAGGTTTATTAAAGGTTAATAATGCTCTCAGGTTATTAACAAATCCTTTCCCACTATCTACGGTAATTTCTAGTTTTTCTTTATTTCTAGTGCTTTCTTCAAAAGTAGCGTATAAGGTGGTATCTATTACAAAGCCTACAGAATCTCGAATATTTAGTCGAACCTCAGTACTATCATCTCTTATACTGGTATGATAAAGGCGTATAGTTCTATCTGAGACACGATAAAATAATTCGTTATTGATATCAGGATGATCAATTTCTATTTGTACTGGTGGCTTGCTAAGGACCATGTCAAAGTTAGTACCTGATGCACTGCTTCTGTTTACTTTAAAATAGGTAAGGTCTCCCGGGAATATATTAAAATGAGCATCTTCTATATTTTGATCTATTACTACCGGTTCAGGAAAGTAAGCATACGGTTCTGTTTTTGATTCTGCTTTTAAAGAATTGTTGATGTCTTTCCATGCATAGGCTCTGTAGGTACCTGCTTTGATATTAGTGATATTAAATCTTCCTGCTGTATCAGCCTGAGCTATATAATAAGGCGAATCTGTAAATATATCAGTGGTATCGGCTACTTCGTATAAGCCGATGAGCACATCCTTTATAATTTTATCTTTCTCAGGAAATAAAAACCTTGCTCTTCCGCTAAATTGAAGACTATCTATTTCATCTCCTGTGGAGAATACAAGTTTAAGATTTTCTGCAGGATTGCTCTCGGTTATATCTTTAACGCTCTGCTGAAAATTAAAAACATATGTAGTATTGTCTTCTAATTCCTGATTTAGCTTTATTCTTACTCTATTTTTAATGGCTAATATTTCGAGCTCTTGTTTATCAATTCTTGGGGTAACAATGAGCTGTTTGTTAGCATTATCTATTTTTATGAATTCGCTAAAATCCATGGTAATCTCCTGTGGTTTTATTCGAAGTGATTCGTTGGCAGGATTGGAATTTAAAATCACTGGTGGGGTATCATCTTTAGGTCCCCCCATAGGAGTACTTTCTCTTGCACAGGCCCACAAAAATATCCAAGCAATAAATACCAATATACTATAAACTATTCTCATTTTTTCCGTAAGATAAAAAGCAGGCTAGAATAGTTATTATTATTGATTTTAGCATATTTATTGGATTTATAACCATTTATAAGTGATTTAAATATATTATTACCATTTTGACTTATCTTATCCGATAATAGAGAAACATAGTAACTGTCAAATTTCATAGGTAAAGCATCTACTATTCTAAGATCAAATTCTTCCGCTAGCATGGACATAGTATTTTGATCAAAGTGATAGAGATGTCTAGGAACATCAAGTGCCGCCCAATTTTCCTTATAGTTTTTAGCATCATAAGAATCATTGTTGGGAACGGCAATAAATAATATACCTCTTTTCTTTAATTTCCCTAATAAAGATTTAAGTATAAATGATAGGTCATGAACATGTTCTAAGACATGAAATAGTGTGATAGCATCAAATTTGTTTTCATTGTCAAATAATTCTATCGAATGATAAATTTTGATCTTATTATTTTTTGCGGCTATTTCTGCTGCTTGTGGATTTGGCTCGACTCCTATAGTATCCCAACCATTTTTTTGAGCTCTATTTAAAAAATGACCTGTACCACATCCATAATCTAAAAGTCTTCCTTTCTTCTTCACATATGAATTTAACCATCCTACTTTTTCTCCTAATGTATAAGAGCGTACTGTTTTATATAATATATTTACTAAATTATTACCTTTATTTGAATGAGATACATAATTTTCCGATTGGTAATACTTTCCTATATTTTTTTGATCAGGTCTGGGATTGGTGAAAATAAGTTTACAATTCTT
The DNA here is from genome assembly GCA_035461405.1 of Anditalea sp. Lineage (GTDB taxonomy): Bacteria > Bacteroidota > Bacteroidia > Cytophagales > Cyclobacteriaceae > Anditalea. Next base: position 5,483 of record DATHVH010000314.1, on the reverse strand, counting down.
GCATTTGCAAAGTGTAAATGACTCCTTAGATACTGAGTGATCTTTTACTACAATATAATTATTAAAATGCCCACTTTTACAGAGCGGGCATTTAGTCAGTCTTTCATACATACTTTATCTTCCTAGATATACTGTCAAGATAGACAAATCTGCCGGTGATACGCCACTGATACGTGAGGCTTGTCCTAATGTTTCAGGCCTTATTTTATTCATCTTTTGTTTGCCTTCAGCTGATAATGCAGGTATGGATAAATAATCAAAATCCAGTGGAATTTTATAATTTTCCATACTATTTAATTTGATTACCATAGCCTGTTCTTTTTCAAGATAGCTGTCGTATTTTATTAATATTTCCGCTTGTTCTAAAACCGCTTTATCATATTTATTCAGCATCGTATCTAATGCTGTATCCATATTTCTTAAATCTGATAAACCTAACTGAGGTCTTTTTAATAATTTTTCTACGGATATTTTTTCTTTTATGGTAGCAGTCTGATGTTTTTCTAAATCGTCATTTATACTTTCAGGAGAAACTTTGATTTGTTTTAGTTCTTCCAATAACGATGATGTTTCATTTTTCTTATCCATCATTCTGTCTAGCCTTTCATCAGATGCTAAACCCATCTGGTGTCCTAACGCTGTGAGACGGATATCAGCATTATCCTGACGGAGTAATAATCTAAATTCCGCTCTGGACGTAAACATCCGGTAAGGTTCTTCTGTACCTTTATTTATAAGATCATCTATTAATACCCCAATATAAGCATCAGACCTTTTCAAAAGGAATGGATCCTTTTCATGCACTTTATTATGTGCATTCATGCCAGCTACCAATCCCTGGGAAGCTGCTTCTTCATAGCCAGTAGTGCCATTTATTTGTCCGGCAAAATAGAGATTTTCCACTAGCTGGGTTTCCAGTGTTAGTTTTAATTGTGTAGGTGGAAAGAAATCATATTCAATAGCATATCCAGGCCTAAACATTTTTGCATTTTCAAAGCCTTCTATCTTTCTGATTGCTTTGTATTGAACATCCTCAGGTAGAGATGTAGAAAAACCATTTACATATATTTCAACTGTATTCCAGCCTTCCGGTTCTACAAAAATCTGATGTCTGTCTCTCTCTGCAAACCGATTGATCTTATCTTCTATAGATGGACAATACCTTGGGCCTAACCCCTGGATTCTACCATTAAACATGGGAGATCTATCAAAACCTGTTTCTAGCGTCTCATGTACCGCTTTATTTGTATAAGTGATCCAACATGTATGTTGATTTTTTAATGTAGTAGTTTCGTCTGAAAATGAAAATTTCTCTGGGTTTTCATCGCCATGTTGCACTTCCATTTTAGTATAATCAAGTGATCGGCCATCTACTCTTGGTGGAGTTCCGGTCTTCATTCTACCTGACTTAAATCCCAATTCCACGAGTTGTTCTGTGATTCCACGGGATGCAGCTTCTCCTGTTCTTCCTCCTCCAAATTTTTTCTCTCCTATGTGAATGGTACCATTTAGAAACGTGCCATTGGTTAACACCACTGATTTTGCAGATATATCTATACCCATACCTGTCTTCACGCCAACGACTCGATTATCTTTCACTAATAATCCAGTCACCATTTCCTGCCAGAAGTCTACATTTGGATTAGCCTCCAAAGCAAGTCTCCATTCTTCTGCAAAACGCATCCGATCATTTTGTGATCTAGGAGACCACATAGCTGGGCCTTTGGATCTATTGAGCATTCTAAATTGGATCATGGATTTATCGGATATAATACCGGACATTCCACCAAGTGCGTCTATTTCCCGCACAATTTGACCTTTTGCTACCCCTCCCATAGCCGGGTTACATGACATTTGTGCAATAGTATTCATATTCATTGTACATAGAAGTACTTTTGAACCCATTTTTGCTGCAGCATGAGCAGCTTCACAACCTGCATGCCCCGCCCCTACTACTATCACATCATATATTTGAAACATAATTTTCTTTTATTTAATAACTGTTCCACGTGGAACAGTGTCTAGCAGAATATAGTGTTAAATAAATGTTCCACGTGGAACAGTAATTATTAAATTCATTTACTGCTAATTTTTTTATTATTTAGTTTTCATTTGGGAAGATGGAAATTCCAAAATCTTCCATTTTTCTCATAGCATTTATTTCTTCACTGGATTTATCCCTATATCCCATAAGGTGTAGAATCCCATGTGCCAATACCCTCTTAAGCTCAATAGAGAATTCGATATCTTGTGAGTGGGCATTTTCCTTTACTCTTGGTATGCTGATAAATATATCGCCTTCAATATCCTTTTCTTCTTCTGAATTATCAAAGGTGATTATATCTGTATAAGTATCATGATCAAGGTAATCTACGTTCATTTGATAAAGATACTCATCTGAGCAAAAGATGTAATTTAAATCTGTGATATTAAACCCATCATGACTAGCCAGTGATCTTAACCATTTTTTGTATTTGTTCTTATCTTGAAACTTAAATGAAATATCTTCCACAAAGAAATTTACCGCCATATACTAACTCATATAAAACGTAAGGATTGTCTTTCTGCCATTGTCTTCAAAATAAACCTCATCACTCAGGTGTTTCATAATAAATACTCCTCTTCCTCCATAATTGGAGAGATTTTCAGGTGATGTCGGATCTTGAAGTTCTGTAGGTTCAAAACCGTTGCCTTCATCTTCAACAATAAATTTTAATTGATCGTCCAAAAACCTTAATTCCAATTTGACTAATTTTTTTGGGTTGTTTCCATTACCATGAATGATAGCATTGCTAACACACTCTGTGACGGATACCATGATATTGCCATAAATATCATCGTTTATTTGAAATTTTTCCTTGGCATTATCAATGAAACTTTCAATAATTTTGATATTATCAATCAGAGATGGGATAGAAATTTTGATAGATTTCATTCAGTTTATATTCAGATTAAAATTTTTATCTTCAATATTTTTATAGTCAATTTCAAGCATTATAGGGCAATGATCCGAATGAATAGCATCCTTAAGAATAACAGCTCTCCGAATATAATCTTTTAAAATAGATGTAGTCATATGGTAATCAATTCGCCAACCCAAATTTTTAGGCCTAGATCCTGCTCTATAACTCCACCACGTATAATTATGAGGTGTATCATTTAATAGCCTAAAGGAATCGATAAACCCGCTATGAGTAAACTTATCCATCCATGCTCTCTCATCAGGTAAAAAACCAGATGTGTTTTTGTTGGATATTGGATTATGGATATCTATTGCTTTATGACAAATATTATAATCTCCACTCATTATCAATTTTGGTTTTTCTCTTACCAAATCTTGTGAGTATCCATATACATCATCTAGAAATTGGTATTTGAAATCTTGCCGAATAGTGCCTGTGGTTCCACTTGGGAAATAAGCGCTAATAAATGATAAATCTCCAAAATCAGCACGGATCATTCTTCCTTCGTCATCATACATAGAAAAACCCATTCCATATTCTATATGATCTGGTTTTATTTTACTCAAAATCGCCACTCCACTATACCCTTTCTTTACAGCTGGATGCCAATACACATGGTATCCCATATCTTCAAATATGGAAAAATCAACTTGATTAGCCATAGCTTTTATTTCTTGCAGACCCACTACGTCAGCATTTATTATTTTAAGCCAGTCTGCAAATCCTTTGTTTAAAGCTGCTCTTATTCCATTTACATTATAGGATACGAATTTCATTCTACTTTGATTAATTATCGACTCTTTATTCTTTAAATACGCTATTATATTAATTTATGTCTATTCCAAATTCTTCTTCAAAATATTCTATTACATGAATTTTAAGAAGTTTTTCTTGCTCTAGCATATCAAAGTGAGGTAGTTCTTTTACTAATTTCCAATGAGGCCAACCCTCTTGATCTATAAAATCCAGTTCGTAGAAACCTGCTAAACTTAAAACTTTACAAATAGCTATATGTATTAAATCCTGTTTTTGTTCTTTAGAAAAAGGCTTTAATCCTTGTCCAAGTTCCTGAATACCAATAAGATACAATACACCATTTAAGTCTGCAGGCTTTTTTCCTATCAAATCATATAGACCTGTCAATAGTTTCCCCCAGCGTTTTTCTAGATCGAAATCTTTTTTTAGCATTTATGCGTTTTGGTTTTCCAGTTCTTCCCAATATTCTACAGCTCTTCTTAGGTGAGGTATTACTATTGATCCTCCGATAACTGTCGCTATAGAAAAGACTTCAAATACCTGTTCTTTAGTAATTCCTGCTTCATAGCATTTTCCTAAATGATATCGGATACAATCATCACATCTCAATACCATGGAGCAAGATAGCCCTATCATTTCTTTAGCTTTTACATCTATAGCCCCTTCTGCATATGCATTAGTGTCTAAATTAAAGAAACGTTTGATTACCTTATTATCAGAGGCCATGATTTTTTCATTCATCTTGCCCCTATATTCATTGAATTCTTCTATTAAATTCATTAACTTCCTAAGATTAGATTTAACCGGTAAATATACAGGTATTTCACTGTCATTCAGAACTAACAAGGCTTTTTCGATATGCGTTTCACTTTTTTTGAGGATTTTTTGGCTTTAGTGTTTCCGCAGACTTGCTGTGGATGTAAAAAGAGCCTGTTCTCTTTTGAAAACCAAATCTGCAAATTATGTATCGCAGATTTACCAGTTACGACATATCACTATAGGACAGAAAATAATGACCTTACAATAAAGATACAGGGTCTTACTCGGGTCAGAAAAGCAATTTCTTTTCTGAGGTTTACATCCGGTGGTTTAAGTAAAAGATTATTGCACCAATTGAAGTATAAAAATAAGCCTGAATTAGGAGTGGAGCTTGGAAAAATTTATGGGTATAGACTTATTGATAGTGGAATAGAAATAGATTGGGATGAAATAATCCCTGTACCGCTTCATCCATTAAAATTAAAAAGAAGAGGCTATAATCAGAGTGAGCGTTTTGCAGCAGGTCTTTCCCTAGCACTTGATATACCTGTCAGCCATGAACTTAGAAGAATAAAATATACAGAAACACAAACACGTAAATCCAGAATTCAGAGATGGGAGAATGTAAAAGAAGTATTTAGCATAATAGATAATCAAACTTTAATAAATAAAAAAATACTTTTAGTGGATGATGTGATGACTACAGGGGCCACCTTAGCAGCATGTGCCAATGTCCTATTAAAATCAGATGTATGTTCAGTAGATCTGGCCGTAATTGCAGCAGGAAGATAATTGAGATTTTTATAAGTGGCTAATTGAAGCGATACAAGTAGGATATATTTGCATTATCATTTTTAAATTGCCTATTAAACAATTTTAAAATGCAGATAGATCTTAAAGGTAAAAGAATATTGGTCACAGGAGCTTCTAGAGGAATAGGCAGAGGGATAGCTGAACAGCTTTCTGAATCCGGAGCTGAAGTTTTAATCCATTATAATAAAAATA
>DATHVH010000313.1:0-12836 GCA_035461405.1 Anditalea sp. | reverse complement strand
ATTTGGTAAGAAAAACAGCTTCAATAGAAAGACCATGGGATGCTTACATATTTGATTTTATAGCAAAGAATGCTTCGGATACTATGTTTATAGAAGCGCTGGAAAATGCTATTACACAAATGGAAGAGGATTTTGGAAGTTGGAATACACCTTGGGGAGACATCAATAGATTTCAAAGGATCACTCCAGCTATCCAAGGAAAGTTTAATGATGACCAACCCAGTATTCCTATTCCATTTACTTCATCATTTTATGGGTCTTTAGCTGCATATGGCAGTAGGCAATATCCGAATACCAAACAATGGTATGGGTCTGTTGGAAACAGTTTTGTTGCTGCTGTAGAATTTGGCGATAAAGTGTTGGCCAAATCGCTTTTGGCTGGAGGTCAAAGCGGAGATCCATCTTCGCCACATTTTATCGACCAAGCTGAAATGTACAGTAGGGGAGAGTTTAAAGATGTACATTTTTATCGAGAAGATGTATTAAAGAATAAAAAAATCAGTTATCGTCCCGGTCAGAAAAATTAATCATAACTCCCTCCTAAAGATCATAGGAGGGATTTTTTTTATTACCTTAATAGACCAAATTCTCTTAAAGAAGCCAATGAGCTGTTAATTAGAGAATCAGCTACTTTTCCATTGATCAAAATTCTTGCACCTACCCACAGCAGTGCTCTTTCCTTAGCATTATAATCAGATAAGTTAAATAAGGTTCTCTCCACTCTTCTTTTAAGGGCATTTCTATACCCTCTGATCTCTCTTTCCGTCACAGAAGGCCATATCTGTCCGTTTGAAAAAGTTGGCATATATGGTTCTGATTTTCTCCTCGAAAAAATTGGGATAATTTGTAGGCCATTGTTCTTTTCAGATACAAATACAGATTTATCAATTTTAGAATATCCATCTTTAAAGATTGGATTGCTAGTATCCTGTGGTACTGTAAAATGATCCCGTAAAAACTTTTCACAGTTAGCTCTTCCCAAGAAATAATCATGCATACGAAACTCCTTACTTATAAATCCCCCAAAGCCGCTTAGCGAGCCACTGGCTATAGCATACCTGCCTTCAAAATTCTCTTCCGAACCCCGCTTATATCTGATCGGAGCTACGAGGAATTGTCCTGCCATCTGGGAATCCATAGCCTGAATAAGTGTTTCAGGCTTTATTCTGGATTGATTTATAAGAGCTGTAAGGGTATTGCCCATCACCGATGCCAGCATAGTGTCGAAAGTAAATTCTTGGGGCTGACTAGGAAAAGGGTCTACCATTAATACAGTACTATTAAATGTATTATAAGATTGGTATTCTAGAGGATCATTTTGTCCTGTAATCTCTATTAATACCCTTCTTACTTTTTCAAATGGTTCATTATTGATCATCCCCCCATCTACATTTAGCGTTTTATATGGTCCGAGATCAAAAGGCCTGGCCGCAGCTTTGGTAATAGGGTCAAACCAGTTAAGGTCATTGAGATATTTGCCATCTCTGATGATCTTTCGGGGTCGGAATACAATAGGGAAAGCTCCGGTCGCAATAGCCGCCTGCTTTGCCAAATCTGCATTCAGTTGCTTCTGAAAGTTTAGCGGAATCCATCCATCATTCCTATAGTCCTGGTCAGAATCTGCCATTCTGAAATTCAGATAATCTTTATGAGTGGTGATAATGTATCGGTTGTAGTTGGGTAAGTTGGACCTAAAGGCAACATCAAAATCCATCCCTTCCAGGTTTGATAGCGTAAAGAAAAGCTTCATTTGCTGATCAAAATACTCCCTTTGGACCGGAAGATTTGGAGAAACATCCAATGCTCTTGCTGCTATCTGATCTATGAATTGGGTATTGAGCAGTGACTGCATATTGTCTTTTGAAATGTCAGAGGTATCTAACATGACGCTGATCATATCATCTGCTATTAAATCTACCCAGCTGTGATAAAATTTATTGGAAGGTATGGGAGCCAATAAGGGATTAGGTGCCTGAGTTACTGGTGGGATAGGATCATGTACAGCTGATGCCATAATGGCTCCAGTCATTCCTCCTGCAGAGGCTCCCCCAATTACGGGTATTATGACATTATGGCTCGGCACATTTACATCCCCTCTTCTTTTGCGCATTTGCCAGTCTTCCAATGCTTCGAGTAGATAATCCATGGCACCTGCCGTATATGCTCCTGCAGAAACTGCCCCTGCCAGGCATAGCCCTAGGTAAAATGTGTTTGGATTTGACGTTTTGGCTTTTTCCATCAAAGCAATATGGTTGTTTATTATATTTACTAAAATCCTTTAGACGGACGACCAGATATCATTTGACTATGTCTAGTTCTTTAAGGAAATACATCTTGGCGCAAGCTGTCGACCTTCGACTATATGCTATAAACTATAAAATATGGACTATGGTCTATTACCTTGTAACTATTTATCTATAGGAGACAATTCATCTATCAATTGGGATAGTCTCTGCTGATCCTTCATATAGGGAGACAGGTCCACTAAATCTACTTTTCTAAATTCAATAGGGTGGCTTTCGCTCTGCAGAGAGATGTATCCACTTGTTAGGGGTTTACCATCTTCTTTTACTTCAGGATTATGTCCAGATACATTTCCTCCGCCTATTTGGGGTTTGCTATAGCTCATAACTGTTCTACCTCCGATTCTGTGTTCCACTAGTGAATCAGACAGTACTAAAAAATCAGCAGTTACCCACTGGTCACCGTGATACGTTTCCGAATCTGAATTAATACAGTGTGGCGTAAAAAGCTCTCCCTCTTTTACTACGTGAGTTCCTGGTGTGCAAAGATTGCTAGTGGGTCTATCATTTTCGCCATCTCCTCCAAGTATTTGTCCTTCGATCGATATTGGAAAATCTTGGTCTAAACCCATAGATTCCGGCGACTGACCATGAAGCATGGCGCCACTGTTTCTGAATGCCCAGCCTTCTCCTCCGGGAGCTTGATCTCCCACAAATCTGTATTCTACACGAAGCAAATAAGCTGAATAAGGAGTATTGTGAAATATATGACCAAATTTATTGTCAAACTTTTCATATTCATCATACGATACTTTCATGACACCATCTTCCACTCGGAAGGTATTGGCAAAATTGTCATGGAGTTCATATCCTCTGATCTTGACAGACCAATCTTCGATATCTTTCCCGTTAAACAATGCAATCCATTCTACCTCTTCCTCATCGTTTTCTGTATTGGAGGGATCACAAGCAAAAAGAAGTAAACCTGTAGAGAGAATAAAAATGGTGCGTGAAATAAATAGTTTTATTGAATAGTCCATAGATCTCCTTAGATTATGATCGATTAATAATTAATATAATTTGAAATAGGAAGATAAGCGATATACCCTATAATCTAAAATAAAGTCATGAATATCCTGTTCTGTAAGTTCGTTTTTTATTAAATGAATAGGTTTGAAAAACATGAATTATAATTTAACTTACCAGTGGATACTTAGTGGATGCAAAAAATATTAATCCATTATTGTTTACAAAATTGAAAATAGCTTTCATCATAAACATTTGCCCCCGTGATTTGATGAATATGGTTTTCTGATTTCAAATTTCACCCTGCATATAATTATTATTATACAACTGTTCTCGGCTTCTATGAAATTCGTAATTGTTTTCTTATCCTGCTTTCTTATTATTTCTGCTGGCTATTGTCAAAGTGTTTATCTACAATACGATAAGTCTCTACCCGAAACCAATTATGCCGTAGCGAAACTTTCTACAGTACTCCGTGATAAAGGATATTCTTTAAATGAAAATAATGATAGGTATGATTACCTGATCAATATTAAAAGTGACAATTCCGATTTAGGATCGGAAGCTTATTCTATTTCTGTGGAAGGAAATAAAATATCAGTAACTGGGGGAGATCTTAGAGGTATGATTTATGGAAGTCTTTCTCTAGCAGAATATTTGAACAATGGAAATCAACTCCAGTCTGTAATAGGGCATAGTGAAAGTCCACATTTCCCACTTCGAGCCATTAAACATAATACATCATGGTATTCTTATAGGCCAAGTTCAGCATTGGACTTACATTATGAAACGCTCAGAGATGTAAAGTATTGGGAGGCATTTCTAGATATGATGGCGGAAAACAGGTTCAATTCTCTTTCAATATGGAATTTACATCCTTTTGTTTTCATGATTCAGGCAAAAAATTTCCCGGAAGCGAGTCCGTTTTCTGATGAGGAAATGAAGGAATGGAAAGAACTTCATAAATCGATCTTCAAACTGGCTAAAGAAAGGGCTATTGACACCTATATAATTCCATTCAATATTTTCGTCAGCCCTGAATTTGCTAGTGCGCATAATGTAGCACAGGAAAATGTATATCCCCATTACTATGTGACCGGTGACACATCAGAGATTGTAAAAAGGTATATGAGAGAGAGCGTCACCCAGGTTCTCCAAGAATATCCAGAATTAACAGGGTTTGGTCTTACCCTGGGCGAAGGGATGGCAGGAATGTCTCCGCAGCAAAGAGAAGATTGGATCTATGACACTTATATCGAAGGTATGAGAAATGCAGGAAGACCTGTTAAGCTTGTCCATCGGATACCTTTTTCTAGCACTCAAGAATCACTTGGTGCTACCAGTGTAGAGTTAGAACAATTAACCAGAAATGCCATTGAAAAAGAAGCTAAACTCGATTTTATCCAAGAACCTATCTGGGCAGACTTAAAATATAATTGGTCTCATGCGCACTCCACACCGAAACTGGTTAAAGTGCATGGAGGGGAAATGTTTGATACTTTTTACAATCCTGCACCAAATGGTTATAAGATTACCTATACCGCTCGAAATGAAGATTTTTTTGCGCTACGATGGGGAGTTCCTGATTTTGTAAGAGATCATATTGCCCAAAACAGTCATGATTATGTAGGTGGATATTTTATAGGTTCTGAAACTTATATACCAGCCAAAGATTATTTTACTGCTATTGATGATAATTTGGACTGGAATTTTGCTTTTGAGCGGCAATGGTTATTTTATAAGTTGTGGGGAAGATTATTATATAATCCAAACACGCCTGACACTCAGTTTCAGGCCGAATTTAATAACAGATACGGTGATCAAGGAGATAATTTGCTTAATGCATTTGCTTTGGCATCTTCTACCCAGTTGCGCCTGGCATCCCTTTATGACGCCACATGGGATTTTACTTTATATGGAGAAGGATTCCTAGCTTTGATAGGGGATACTACTCGATATATTTCTGTAGATAGGCTTATAAATCATCCGACATTGGATCCAAACTATGTATCAGTAAAAGATTTTGTTTCAGAAACTTTATCAGAAAAGACATTTGCCACGGAAAAAATCACTCCCCTTATTTTAATTGAAAACCTAGAGAATGACTGTCAAAAGGCATTAGGTTTGGTTAAAAATATTGATGTGTCAAATAATTCCTCTTTGATGTATGAGGTAGCTGATATTAAAAGCTGGTCTTATTTAGGCTTGCATTTGGCTGAAAAGTTAAAAGGTGCCATAGCATTAGAGACCTATAGAAAATCAGGCGGTGAAGAAAATAAACAGGATGCAATTAGACATTTATCTTCAGCTTTGGATAATTGGGATGAGGTAATATCCATTACCCGTCCTATTTACAAAGATATGCCCTTAACCCATTATAATGGGAGCAGTCATGATAGAAATGATGATAATCTTTTCCATTGGGCGTTGATCAGAGATGAAGTGGCGCATGATATAGAAATAGCGAAGAGTGCAATTGTAGAAAATTAGAATTGAATTATTTGAGACTTAAATAATTCTTATAACCAGGCTTGGGGAATTTATAAACGTTTTATTTCTAAAAGAAAAAGTGTAAATGATATTGAACATTAAACAATAATTAACCCAAAACATCAATTATGGAGCAACCCATAATCATCTTAAATTTCTCCATATACTAAATTTGGCTAACTTATGGCATATAATAGGATCATATAATATATACAAATATGGGTGCATGCGTTTAATATGGGTAATTCTACTAGTAGAAATATAAGTATCCGCGCAACCATCATGTACTTTTAAAATTACTTTACCTTTTTATATGAAATTTCTTTCTACGCAATTGATCATATTTTTAAAGAATAAGCCTGATAGGCGAAATCTTAAACTTTTGTTCAGATTTTTATTGATTTTATTTTTACTCATCGTAGCCTTTTCCATTGTTTTTCATTTACTGATGTTACGTGAAGGGCAGCGGTATTCGTGGATTACGGGGATTTATTGGACTCTTACTGTTATGTCCACGCTAGGGTTTGGTGATATTACTTTTAACAGTGATGCAGGAAGATTTTTTAGTGTAGTAGTGCTGATGTCGGGTATGGTGTTTTTGTTGATACTCTTTCCATTTACCTTTATCAATTTCTTTTATTCCCCGTGGATGAAAGCTCAGGAACAGGCAAAAGTACCAAAAGAGCTTCCTGAAGATACAAGAGGGCATGTAATACTAACTAAATATGGACCGGTTACCGAAGCTCTGATTAAAAATCTGAAGAGATTTAATTTTGCTTATGTGGTATTGGTACCTGATATTGTTGAGGGATTACGGCTAAGGGAGTTAGGTGTAAAGGTCATGTTGGGTGATATGGTGGATCCCCAAACCTATGAAAGCGTGAGAGTAAAAAATGCTGCTCTGGTAGCGACTACTGAGAGTGATGTGATTAATACTAATGTAGCTTTTACAGTCAGAGGAATAAGTAAGGACGTCCCGATCATTGCATCCTGTAATTTTGAAGCGTCAATGGATATTTTAAGTCTAGCAGGCTGCAATCATGTGCTTCAACTAGGCGAAACGATGGGGATTTTCCTTTCCCGTAGGGCCAATGGCGGGGACGCGAGAGCTCATGTGATTGGTACTTTTGGCAAATTGCAAATAGCTGAAGCGCAAGTAACGGATTCCCCACTGGTAGGAATGATGCTTAAAGACACGCAGTTAAGACAGAATGTAGGGGTAAGTGTAGTAGGTGTATGGGAAAGAGGTAAATTTAAATCAGCTCAACCCGATACACCAATTTCACAAAGTACTGTATTAGTATTGGCTGGCTCTGAAGAGCAGATAGAAATGTATAATAATACATATAAACTTCCAACTATCATTAATTCCCCTATAGTGATTATAGGAGGAGGAAGGGTAGGAAGGGCCACCGGAAAAGCTTTAGCCGACCGGGGGCTAGATTACAGGATAATAGAAAAAGATCCGACCCGTATTAAAAATAATATTAAAACAATATTAGGTGATGCTGCAGATCTGGAGATATTACAAGAAGCGGGGATTGAAAAAGCTTCATGTGTAATTATTACGTCACATGATGATGATGTTAATGTTTATTTGACCATTTATTGTAGGTTGCTTAGGCCTGATATCCAGATCATCACGAGGTCAACCTTTGAGCGTAATCTGAGTACTATGCATAGAGCTGGTGCTGATTTTGTAATGTCATATGCTGCTATGGGAGCTAATATTATTGTAAATTTGCTTAAAAGAAATGATATACTAATGGTAGCGGAGGGACTTGATCTGATCAAAGTGGAAGTGCCAAAACAATTGGTAGGGAAAACAATTGCAGGGTCATCCATTCGAAAAAACACTTCCTGCACAGTGATAGCGGTAAATAAAAACCACTATATGTATATTAATCCAGAACCGGATATGGTCCTAATAGAAGGAGCCGAAATAATCCTTATTGGCACCGTCGAGGCAGAGACCAAGTTTTTTGAAATGTATGGTTAAAAGAATTGACCAGTAATTATTGGATTAATAATTTTATTGTTTTGTGGATTTGTATAGGTTCGACCACTCTTTTAAAAGTAGAACTCTAGCCGGAGCATAAAATTAATATACGTGGTACGTGGTACAAGGCACTTGGCACAAAATAATAATTTACTGCATACCAAATACCCTATATTAATTTCCCTTCCCAACTCCATCTTCAATACTCACCCGATAAATCTCAAGATCCAGATTGAATTTTTCCTTATACGCAGTTCTAATAGTTCCTTCAAACTTATCTACAAAACTGTTTTCAACCAGATTGATGGTACAGCCTCCAAAGCCGCCACCCATCATTCTACTTCCTAAAACCTGAGGTATGTCTATAGTAGACTCAACTAAAAAATCTAGTTCTGGACAACTTACTTCATAAAGTTTTGAAAGACCTTCGTGTGACTGATAAAGTTTTTTACCAACTGAGGGAAGGTCATTATGGTGAAGGTCATTTCCTGCCTGTAGAACTCGTTCATTTTCTTCCAGCACATATCTACATCTATTATAAACGATCGGGTCCAGTTCTGACTTTATCTGTTCTAACTGATCTAAAGAGGCGTCTCTTAAGCTGCTGATGGACGGCCAATGATTCCGTAAGACTTCAACGCCACTTTCACACTCTTGACGTCTTTTATTATATTCAGAATCTACCAAAGCGTGCTTCACCATAGAGTTGCAAAGTACAATACTGAATTGGCTGTCTTTAAATGGGAAGTATTCAAATTCCAATGAATTACAGTCCAATCTGATAAAATGGTCCTTCTTTCCTTGTACTACAGCAAATTGATCCATTATTCCGCACTGAACTCCTGCAAAATTATGTTCCGCTTTCTGTGCCATTTTAATAAGATCCCATTTCTTCAATTTTAAATCATAAAGCTGATCCAGAGCAAAGCCTATCCCACACTCCAGGGCGGCAGAAGAAGACAAACCAGATCCAATAGGAATGTCTCCGCCAAAAGCACAATCAAAACCAGATAATTTCTTTCCAGCCTTTTGAAATTCATTTACCACTCCCATGATATAATTGGCCCATGGTTGTCCATCTGAAGGCTCCATTCGGTCTAGAGTAAAGCTAAATGTTTCTTTATAATCTGTAGAATAGATGTTGCAAGTCTGAGTATCATTAGGTGCGATAGCTAATGAAATACCCAAGTTTATAGCCGCAGGTAAGACAAAGCCATGGTTATAGTCAGTATGTTCACCGATCAGATTGATCCTTCCCGGGGATTGGACGATGAATGATGGTTTTTTTTCAAAGTGGTGAAAGAAACTTATACTGACGCTATCATTTACCATAAAGCAAAAATTATTTTATTCGGCCAAGGCCGTTGATGAAACACAATATTTTAAATTTAATATAAATCTAGGCCGGAACTTTAGATTTAGCTGTAGAATCTCTCAAGATGAGATTGGTATGTAATGTAAAGGCTTCGTTGGTCGGTTCGTTAATATCAAGTATTTTATCCAAAAGGTGATTTGCAGCTATGAATCCCATATCATAGGAAGGTTGGTCCACTGTGGTCAGTGAAGGTTCCACTATTTTGGATATTGGCGAATTTGAAAAACCAACTATTCCCAATTCTTCCGGTATGTTGATGTGTTTTTTAAGGTTAACGATAGCATCTATGGCCACCACATCGTTTACAGCCAATATGGCATCCGGCCGCGGATCCATTTCTAAAATCTGGAGTGCACAGGCTATGTTAGAAGCCTCTGAAAGGTCACTTTGTAATATGTTTTCAGGTTTTACTTCGATACCATTTGCCCTTAATGCCTGCTCATAACCGATTCTACGGTGACGACAAATAAACAAATTATCGGGACCATTGATATAAGCTATGTTTTTGTATCCTTGGTTTAACAGATGCTGAGTAGCTTCAAATGAACTTTTCTCGTCATCTATTACCACTTTCGATACAGATATATCTTCGGCTACGCGATCGAAAAGAACGAAGGGTATCTTATTGGACTTTAAATATTCCAGATGTTCAAATGAATTTGTTTCTGTAGACAATGATATTAATATTCCATCTACACGGCTGGAGGCAAGTGTGTTAACATTGATCTTTTCCTGTTCAAAAGATTCATTGGACTGGCAGATGATGATGTTGAAACCTCTTTCCGAACAGGCATTTTGCATCCCACTTATACAGGATGAAAAGAAATGCAATACCAGTTCCGGCACAATAACGCCGATGGTATTGGTCCTGTTCATTCGTAGGCTCTTGGCAATAAGATTAGGCTGGTAATTCAGTTCGGCAGCCATATCAGCCACCTTTTTTCTGGTATTTATATTTATATCCGGATTTCCTGCAAGTGCCCTTGATACGGTTGATGGGGAAACTTTCAACCTATCGGCTATATCCTTTATGGTAACGGCTGATTCTCTTTTCATGTTATTGCATTTATTAAATAACGCATTCCGAAGGATTTCGGTGTTAATGCCGAATAAATTATCTAATTATAAGTAAATCTAACCATCCTCATGATGGATATTACTCATATATCAGGTTATTTGGGGGATTATTCGCGCAATTTGTTTCTAATATACTTTAATACACATAAAAGAAACGTACGCTAATTTACAAATATAGTCAATAGTTAAAGAAAATAATATATGCTTATTGATGTGATAATGATTTATTATAAAAGCAATATTTTAAATTTTTTTAATTTTTGGTTATTTTAAGCTTAAATTATAGTGCCAAAACCATCAATAAATATATTTGTTTTTTAAATATGGGTATAAATATATACTTAGTTTCGTGAAGGTGTATGTTTGATGCATTCATTGTCAAAAAATCTTCTGAACTTTTTTAAAATCTCCAATACTCTTAAAGGAACCAAAGATTTAATGTTTTTTAAAAAGTTATCTGGTTTAAAATGCAGTAAAAAAACACCCTATTCTCTATTGGTCCTGTTAGCATGATCTTTATAAGTATTTATTTCGGCACGGACCATAATTCGTGCCTTTTCCTCATCTAATCTATAGTGATTTATATATAAGGATTTTTTGAGCGGGAGACAGCTAGTTTTATCACACCTAAAAAAATCTCTCCTAGTCCAAATTTTTGATCATCATAGTAATCTATCGCCTCTTGAATATCCATTTATACAATAGGCTCTAAAATGATCTCAAAATGCATCTTTTTTATTTTTAAACTTTAAAGTTTTCCTTACTTCGGTCCATCTGTAATTCTCTGTAAAATTATTTTTGCAAGAAAGGCCAGTTTTCATCCTCTGTTCTTTCGGTGGTAAAAAGACGTTCCATTTCCTTTACAACATCCGGGTGATTTTCTGCAAGATTAACAGTTTCTCCAGGGTCATTATTTAAATCAAAAAGCATAGTAGGTGAAGGGCTTTCCATTACGTTTAATCTTATAGCTTTCCAGTCGCCTTTTCTTATAGCCTGCTTACCGCCTTCTTCATGAAACTCCCAGTAGAGAAAGTCGTGGGTTGACTGATCTCTTCCTTCCAGTGTAGGCAAAAAAGAAATCCCATCAATATTCGCTGGCTTCTCCCTTGCTGTAATGTCGGCAAAGGTGGGAAGGAAGTCCCAAAAAGCAGACGGATGGTCTGATTCTGCTCCTGAATTTATCCTTCCAGGCCAACTGGCTATCATAGGGACCCTAATGCCCCCTTCATATAAGTCGCGCTTATGGCCTTGGAATGGTCCATTACTGTTAAAGAAATCCGGATCAGCCCCACCTTCTTTATGGGGACCATTATCTGATGTGAAGATCACTAATGTGTTTTCTGCAATTCCCAATTCTTCCAGTTTATCCAATATCTCACCCACCTGATCATCCAGTAAAGTAACCATAGCGGCAAAGGCTGCTCTTGGCATGGCCTGTGATCCATAGGCTCCCTTTTTGTATCGATTGTGCTCTATGTCATCCACCCCTTCATAGTAGGGTTCAGGTTCGAATCTGCTGATCGGTTTATGGGGAGGCTCTACCGTAGTCTTCTGGATGAATTTATCCATATATTCATCAGGGGCGACCATTTCTGCATGCGGGATAATGGAGGGAACAAAAAGGAAAAAAGTAGTATCCTTATGATCCTCAATGAACTTTAGGGTTCTCTCATGGATCAGGTCGGGTGCGTATAAACCTTTTTTGGTACCTTCATTTTCTTCAATAGTAATGTTTTGATCATTATCCTGAAGCTCCCATGGATAGTAGTTATGGGCTATGGTCTGGCTGTTATAGCCAAAAAAAGTGTCGAAGCCTTGATTAAGTGGATCGCCAGTAGATCCTGGATAACCCAAACCCCATTTTCCAAAAGCGCCGTTTACATAACCTGCCGTTTTCAGTATTTTAGGAAAAGTCTGAATGTCAGAGGGGAGGGGGAATTGTCCATCATTAACCCCGATATTGCCACGGATGGGCGTCTTGCCCGTATGCAGGCCAGTCATGAGGGAAGAGCGTGAGGGCGCACAGACAGTACTGCCTGCATAATGTTGGGTAAATTTGATTCCCTGTGCAGCAAGTCGATCGATGTTGGGTGTTTCAAAATATTGCTGACCATAAATGCTTAGGTCACCATAGCCAAGGTCATCTGCCACTATTAGGACTATGTTTGGTAGAGGGCTGCGATTTTGCTCCTGTACTTGTGGATTGCAATTCCAAAATAATAGGGAAAATAACATCAAATATGTTGTGCCAGTCAGCGCATTTATTTGGATTCTCGCAAACATATGTGAAAGGTTTATTTTTCGGTTTAATTAGATGATGATAAACTTAACATCATTGTCATAAGGCTACTTATTACACTAATACTACTTTCAAACTCTTGGCTCCATGAGCGCCTATCACCAGTGACTGTTCTATGTCAGCAGTCTTGGATGGTCCTGCGGTGAATAATCCGAATCCCGATGGAGTGTTTCCAATCCTAGCATAGGCCTGATGCATATTGCCTACTAGCTTGGATTTGTCCAATACGATGACCAAGTGCTCTGTGATAAATGGTAGAATCCTAAATTCTAGGTCTTCTTCATCCAGCCATATGGCTCCGTTTTCCGCTACACCAAACTGCCCCTC
>DATHVH010000312.1:0-4223 GCA_035461405.1 Anditalea sp. | reverse complement strand
AGACTCTTTGGCAGGAATGAAAACCTTCCTTTGAGAAGAAAATAACATTTTAAAGCCTCCCTATATGGGAGGTTTTTTTTATTATTAAACATATACGCATTCGTGCCACATGAAAAATATAATGAGACTAAAACTTGAATTATGCTTTATTGTGGCCTGCCCACGATTATCCGTAATTAAATGAAAGCACAATTAAATTTACTGGTGAAAATGCGGAAAATCATATTATCGATAAAATGTCTTTATTTTTTAAAAGTTTAATTTTTTAATTAAAATTGCAGTTATTGAAATATTTTTATGAGATACAAATTTTAACAACTGTGAGAAATCATTTAAAGTCCTTTAAAAATAGTAACTGCCATTTCAAAAAATGACATTCTGAGGTTTTTCAACCGAAATCCTTTATAAAAATTGTCCCCCTTTTCATGCACAACACGATAAATTTAACTATTCCTTAACCCTTTTCATGAAAAAGTCTATTCTCTTAATAATTTTAGCAATTATGATTTTTAACTCTGCTCACTCTCAAGAGTACGATTATCAAGAAACACCATATGAAATTGGGGTAGATATAATGCCAATATTTGGTGGTAATAATCCTTATTCTCTTTTCTTTAGAAAAAACTATCAAACATCTACCGGAAAAAACCGCGCATGGAGAGCAACTATCAGTACAGCAAATTCACATAATTTTTCAGACCCTTCTATTAACAACAATATTGAAAGGACTGCTTCTACCAACATTGGATTCTCTTTAGGTAAAGAATTTCAGAAAACAGTGACCGAAAAGATAATAGTGTATTCAGGATTGGATTTAGGTTTTCACTATAGCGGTAGAACATATAGCTTTGATGCTCCTGCCGCAGATCTTGTCATCATTGGGAGGAAAAATAATACATCTATTTATTCCGCGACCTTATTTTCTGGAGTGAAATATCATTTAAGCTCCCGCTTTTCTGTTTTTGCCGAACTCGGAATAGAAGGTGCTTATTCCAGATCAATCAATGTGGTCAGTTGGGGTACATCTAATTATGAATCCAGAAGAGACAGGGACCTTACTAATGAACAAATTAGCTATAATATCATTCCTTTAAGATCAATAAGAGTTGCTTACCATTTCTAAAAATTAAAAAGGCGAACTTTCCGGTTCGCCTTTTTTGATTTAAGCTTTTTTATGTAAAATATAATAAAGGTCCAAAGCAACTTCAGGATTATCTACTATTTTATAATCTTTATGCGAAAGCTCCGATACAGCATTTCCCTGTTGTTTGTGAAGTTTATTTCTATTTCTTCTGTTGAGAAATTCATAGGGTCTTTTTAACAATGAAGCTGGCAACTTGTATTGAAGATCAAAAATATCAAATTTCGTAATCCTCCTAACAGAAACCCTATTGGCTTCATGATAGGTCCACACCTTATCGTTACCGCCTACACCTTTGGCTTCTACATGGTCAAAAACGCTTTCGCAAAGACTTGTAAGTTCTTTACTGGTATATTCTCTAATATGCCAAGGATTTCTGCTAAGGGTATGCTTTATATTTGGAGTAGAAATGATAGCCCTGCCGCCTGGTTTTAACACTCTGTATATTTCTTTGAGAAACAATAGATCATTTTCAATGTGTTCTATTACCTGAAAACTTATCACGCTATCATACGCATTGCTTTCGATGGTTTCCATTGGCGGAATATTAGCCTGTTCAAATGTACAGGAGGGATATTTTTCCTGAAGCATACTTATCAATTCCTGGTGCTGATCTAAGCCATGATAAGTTTTTATCTGGTCCTGAAGTACCTCCACTCCTCTTCCTTCTCCACAGCCTATTTCCAGTAAATTTCCTTTTACTTGAGAAATGGCTGCCATATATGCTTTTAATAATCGTTGATGAATTGGGTTGTCACTGATCAACTTATCGGATGCAATTTCCGTTGTATAGGTAGCCATAGAAAATTTTATTAATTTCGACAAAATTACGGTTAATTTTTAAAATCATATGAAGATAAAAAAATTGCAAAAACCAATCCAAAGATGGGGGATTTTCCTCATACTATTCACTCTTTCACTTGGTCTACACGCACAGTCGACATTAGAAAATCTAAATCAGAATTTACGATATAGCCGATACTCCAGACTGGCGGCGAAAATCATTCCCATAAAGCAATCAAATACAAATTTCCTTCTTCAAATGCCTGTGGAAAAGATAGAGGATAATATCCTTTTTGAGGATTATCTTTTTTCTTATGCCATTGTAGGAAGCTTTACAGAGGAAATAAATGATGACAAAATAGTCAGATTGACCCAGGACAAATTAGTTAGAGAAAATGAACGCCATTTTTATTTTGAAGAAACTGTAATGGTCCCAGAGAATCAGGCTGAAGCTTATGCGGTATTTTGGGTGAAGGACACCAGACAGGGGGACGAATATATTTACCACATCGATTTAAAGGGACCCTATGTATTTGAATCACCCTCCTTTGGTGCCTATTTTGGAAATGATATACCTTTTGACCAAACTTTTCTGAATATGGAAGAAGCGCTTTTGTTTAAAGGAAATACTGCCGTAAATCTTTATAGCTTTTTTTATCCTCAGCAATTTAACGTTCCACTACCTCCAATGGAAACCAAACCAGCAGCTGTTCCAAAAGAAATAGAAGTAGAGGATGAAGGCTCTTTTTTGTTAAATGTGCCAAAAAGTTTTGACCGAAAAGGCTATTATTTCATTCAATCGGACACTACGGCTCCTGCAGGGGTGCTGGTAAAAACAGTATCAAAAGCTTACCCGAGGGTAGAGGACTGGGATCAGATGGTGGACATGGTAGTATACATTTCTACCAGAAGAGAACATGAAGCATTGCTCAAAGCTGAGGATAAGAAAAAAGCATTGGACCAGTATTGGATCAATATGACTAAAGACGAAGAGGTTTCCAAAAACCTCATTCGTGAATACTTTAGACAGATCGAATTTGCCAATATATTATTTACTGACTTCAAAGAAGGATGGAAAACTGATCGGGGTATGGTCTATACTGTGATGGGTCCTCCCGAGGAAGTTTACTTTAACCTCGATCGGGAAGTCTGGATTTATGCCGGCATAGACACCAATTCAAAAATTACCTTTACCTTTGCTAGAGTCAAGAATGTATTGACCCCTCATTACTACCAACTCAATAGGTCTAGAGCCTATCAACCAGAGTGGTTTAAAAGAATAACTTTATGGAGAAGCGGAAAGATGGCTTTCTAATAGACAAAGGAGAGCACGATAAAGATTTTATATTTGGCACCAGGGCTGTAATAGAAGCCCTGAATGCCCAAAAAGATATAGATAAAATCCTTATTAATAAGGAACAAAACAATGAGCTGACCAAAGAATTACTTGCTTTGGCCAAAGCAGAAAGGGTGCCAGTGGTCCGTGTACCTGAAGCTAAGCTTAACAGGATCACACGAAAAAACCATCAGGGAGTAGTGGCCCATATTTCAGCCATACAGTATGCGTCTCTAGATAATGTAATAGAAGAATGTTTTTCGAAAGGAGTAGCACCTTTGATACTTGTCCTAGACCGTATAACTGATGTAAGAAATTTTGGAGCAATTGCCAGAACAGCAGATTGCGCTGGTGTTCACGCGATAGTACTTCCCGAAAAAGGAAGTGCCCAAATAAATTCTGATGCCGTAAAAACTTCTGCGGGAGCATTAAATTTTCTTCCTGTATGTAGGGTAAAAAACCTTTACTATACTATCAAGGATCTGAAGAAAATGGGACTGACTGTCATCAGCTGTACCGAAAAAACGGAAAGAGTTATGTATGATGCCGATTATACAGGACCTACCGTCATCGTAATGGGTTCTGAAGAAGACGGGATATCCAGTGAAATTATGGGAATAAGTGATGAATTTGTGGCGATCCCAATGTTCGGAAACATAGAAAGTTTAAATGTCTCAGTAGCCTCAGGAGTGATGATCTATGAAGCACTTAGACAAAGAAAATCATCTAGTAAATAAATTGTTTTGAGTTATTAAATCATAAAGAAAAAGGGGAGCCTGTATATGCAAGCTCCCCTTTACTTTATACTCAAAATATAATTAAACGAAATCCTCCCCTTTGTTTTTAGCATCGGCTACAAATTCCCTGAATTTATTTTCTGCATCAAGTTTACAGATAAGAAGTACGTTCTCTGATTCATTGATGAGATAATTATCTAATCCCTGAACTACTACTAATTTTTCC
>DATHVH010000311.1:0-6798 GCA_035461405.1 Anditalea sp. | reverse complement strand
GCCACACAAAACACACCAAACCACCCAAATGGATGAAATGGCAAAAATCATTTTCGATGGTACAACGCCAAAAATCCCTGTAGATGGGAGAGAGGGGCTGAAGGATATGGTCATTATTGATGCCATCTATGAAGCTGTTGAAAGCGGTTCCAAAGTAAAGTTAAACTTGGTTTAAATTCCAAACTCAATTATTTTGAGGGAGATAGAAGATTCATAAGCTTTTATGGTTTCATGGATTCCAAATCATAAAAGATTCACCTTTTAAATCTTTAATTCTACAAATCTCTAATGGTTAAAACAAAAAAAAATCCAGCAACTTAATTGCTGGATTTTTTTGTTAATAATAAGGATGTCGAAAACTTTCAATCAATTTTTAAACTCAGCGGAAACAAGTATAGCGTTCTCAGTTTCACCGTTCATTGGTCTGGTAATGATATAAATGTCGTGCTTCCCACCATCCTGTACTGGGTCAATGGTTATGGCCGCTGTCCCCATATGTATGGGACCCTGCTTTTGTCCACTTACTTTAAATACTCCTGCACCCAGTTTGGTGCCTGTAGGTGAATCTAATCTGATTTCAATTTCATATCCCGCTACGGAAACTTTCTGGCCCCCTCCGGAAATTTGTATCATTTTTATACCTGTCAAATCAATTCCATTCAAGGAAAAGTACGCTTCTTCTTGGGGAACCGTCATTAGCGTTCTTCCTCCATAATTAGCGGTAGTATATTTTTCTAGGTTTCGCGCATGCTCCATCCCCATTTTTGGATTGCGTAATGCTACTGAGGAATTTCCCGTAAGTGGTTTGATACCATCTGCTCCACGATCGGTATAACTTGCAGAAATAACAAGTAAGCCGTTATCAGATAGTGCTTTCCCTGTAGTAGGATCTACGCTACCTTTAGCAGGCATAGAAGGCTTTTCTTCATTGCCCCGCCCAGCTAATGATAGTATATAAGCCACTATTTTTCGGCCATCTTCAAATTTAAGTTCAGGATTAGCAGGCATTACCGTTTCGCCCCATACTCCTCCACCGCCTTGCTGGATTTTGTTTACCAGGTAGGCTGTAGCATCAGGGTTTCTTCTGTAGCGGCGCGCAACATCTTTGTAGGAGGGCCCTATAGAAGTTTCATCTTCCTTATGACATGATTTGCACGTAAGTGAACTCATAATACTTTTGCCTCCCATAGCATCAGTCATTACAAGGTGACCTTGGGATGCCTCGGCCTGATCCATGCCTGATATATAATCTGCACTGACATAAAGTGTAGATAGATCACTGGCAGCATCTGCATCATCCGGATCTGATACGCTGACGTCATATGAAACCTTTTCACCGGGAAAATAAAATGATTTGTTACCTTGAATGTTTATAGTAACCTCTGGGGCAATATTGCCGGCATATACAGACGCTACTCCACTAGTTGCGGTGAGATTTTCAGGATCTGAAACCTGCACTTTTATATCATAGTCACCAGCTTCTTTAAAAGTATATTCCAGTCTAGGCTCTTGGGTAGTTACTGTTTCGCCATTGCCCAAATCCCATCTGTATGTTAAAGGATCCTGTTCCGGATCACTGGCATCTACAGTAAAGACAGCTTTAAAGGGTAAGCTGCCGGATGTTTTATCCACCCGGATATTTTCTATTACCGGAGACCGATTTCCATCATTAAAATCTATCCGGAACAAACCTGAGTCGGGATTTTTGGTAAACCAGCCGTTTCCATATTCTAATATATATAGTTTACCATCAGGACCTACTTCCATATCCATTAACGCATTGAATTTAGTAGAGGCCATGAAGGGTTCCATTTTATCATAATCACCATTTTCAGTCATGGTGACAGCTTTAATCCAACCTCTGACCCAGTCATATATAAATAATTTTCCATCGTAATAGGAAGGGTAACGAGTGTCTTTTGAAAACATGTCAGAATAATATACAGGCCCGGTCATAGAATTTCTTCCGCCTGTTCCTACCTGTGGGAATTCAGCAGATGCACCATAAGGATACCAAATAAATGCCGGTTGGGCTTCGGGTAGTTCAGTGAGACCCGTATTATGAGGAGAATCGTTTATCGGTGCATTTACGTCAAAAGTTCTTCCAGACTTGCCAATACCATAATCATACTCTACATAGGCATAATTATCCCCCACAAAGTAAGGCCATCCATAATTTCCTGCTGACCTGGCTTGATTGACTTCATCATAACCTCTTGGACCCCTGGTTTCCAAACTATCTGAATTGGCATCAGGTCCTACCTCACCCCAATATAAATACCCTGTTTTTTGATCAATACTTATACGATATGGGTTTCTATTTCCTTGAACATATATTTCCGGTCTGGTTTTGTCCGTACCTTTTGGATATAGGTTGCCATCCGGAATATCATAAGAACCGTCCGCATTGACTTTGATCCTTAAAATTTTACCCCTTAAATCATTGGAATTCCCAGCACTTCTTCGGGCATCAAACTGTTTGAAACCAGGCCGGTCATCCAAAGGCGCAAAGCCCCTGTTGACAAATTGTCCTGTAGGTTGATTGAATGGGGTAGAGTTGTCTCCCGTAGAAAGATAAAGTAGTCCGTCTTGGTCAAAAGCTATAGAGCCACCTGTATGGCAACAGATATTTCTCTGTGAATAGAATTCCAATATTACTTTCTCAGAACTAAGGTCGAATTCATCATTTGCAAAAGTAAACCGGGAAAGTCTGTTGATTTCCTCAGACCCTGTAGGTGAATAAAAAGCAAAAACAAAATTGTTGTTTTTAAAATCAGGATCTTTTTGTAATCCCATAAGCCCTTCTTCCGCATTTACACCTGGCACCTCGGCTTTCCAAAACACATCCAGTTTAGCTATTTCACGTACGGTACTGTCCCCGTTCTTATAAAGCATAATTTCACCTCTTCTCTGGGCAATTAAAATGTCCAAATTGGGCAGTATGGTCATTTCAGTAGGTTCGGTAAATTCTCCCAATGAAAGCTGTATCTTTTCAAACCGGTTTTCTTCCGGAACTCTCTGTGTAGTAGCCTTATCAAAATTTGGCTTGCGGTTATCTCCAATAGCATATTTGATACCTTCAAGGATATGCTCTAGAAATAATTCCTCGGTGAATGACTCTTTAGTATGACCACCTCCGGTATAAAAGGCACGACCGCCATCATATTCATGATACCAAGCAATAGGATGTTCCCCCATTTTATGTCCGCCCTGATAGCTGTCTTCATCCAGATACATCAGTACATTGACATCGGGATTTAATTTTTTAAAACTATACCACTCATCTCTTCTATTCCATTTTTCAGGCAAAAAGCTGGTAGAAGGATGATTACGGTCTGTTACATTGATAGCCCCATCCTGGACACCTGGATGAGGATCTTTCATACCGGGATGAATTAAAAACTGGGCTCCTGCCAGTCTGGTATACCAGCCCCAATCATATTCTGTATCAGTGGCCGCATGGATCCCTACATAACCGCCTCCGGACTGTATATATCGCTCAAAGTCCGCTTCCTGCACATGATTCAAGACATCTCCCGTAGTGCTGAGCCAAATAACTGCAGCATACTGACTAAGGTTCTCTTCGGTAAACATCTCTGAATTGGAAGTCGTATCTACGATGATGCCATTTTCATTTCCTAATTTTTGTAGGGCTGCAATCCCCTCTGGAATGGACTCATGATAAAAGGCTGCAGTTTTGCTAAATACGAGCACTCGGGGTTCATCACTTCGTTTATTATTACAAGAAATAATAAGGAGTACTATTGAAAAACTCATCGATAAGCTTTTCAATAAATTAATAAAGGTTTTCATAGGTTTATTGGTTTCACGAAATATAAAGATATCTTTTAAAAAGAACGATAGTTAATGACCAAACTTTAGTTTTGCATAATAAGAAACATACTTTCTATTCCAGGTGTACTAAAGCTAAATCCTCCCATCCATTTAGTTCCTTGTTATGGTCTACTTTCTCCATTGCTTGGGAAATTTTGTTTTTAAATGCCCAGCATGTTTCTTTTCTTAGTTCCAAGATTTCTGAAAGTTTATTTACTGTAAGGTTGACATCTTTTCTATTAGAAAGGTACAGGATATAGAAAGCTTTTTCTATTGGAAACTTCAACTTGTGAAAAAGAGTATCGACTGTGGGTGACTCAAGATAATTACAGTTTTTACATCTTTTACTGTGATTTGGGCCATCATTAAACTTATTATACCCACACTTTTTACATATATATTTATCATTCCATTTAAGTTCGGAGAGGAATTTTAAACAGGTTTCCTTATCAGGGAAAACTTTTTTGAAATCATCGAAATCAAGACCTTTCATCAACGCTAGGTTTTTCGTCACTAACTCCACGTTAGATTGGAGCTGTTGATTGTTTTTTTCTAGGTAGTTGTTCAGCTGTGTTACCTGAGAATTCAGTTCTTGCAGTTTAAGGTTAGTGGTCTGTAGCTCGATGTTTTTTTGTGCCAGATCCGCAGCCATCTTCTCGATCTTTTCTGTCCGTGCTATAACCTTGTCCTTTAGCTTAGAATTAAGTTCTTGTGTCAATTGATTATTTCTTTCTAATGCTAATGACTTTTCCTCGTTAGCTTTAAGGTTTTCATCCTGTAAAAATTTGATCTGCTTAAATATAGAAAATGAGAATAGCACCATTTCCATAAAAATTACCGGGTATACAAAATACCAGTTCAATACAGGGTTGTCAAATAGATGAATGCTTTTAGAATAGGAGTATACTATTACTAAGAATAAACATCCGTATGCAAGTATATAAGACCACGAATAAATGTGGGATTTTGCCAATGATGCAAGTCCCAATGAGAATGGGATTAGTAATAATATAATAGTAATTGCGATATAGGTTATATAGTCAAGCTCATAAAAGAAAAGTTGGTTGATAAAAAAGAGCATTTTGATGAAAATAGCCCAATAAGTAAGTTTAAATACTTTGGTGCTTTTAGTATACTTCTGCACGAACCTATTGGAAAACAGAAGCGTGGCCAGTATAATAAACAGCTCAATGAAATTTTCATTATTTAATCTATTTACCCATGGCGAATTGGGCCAAAGATACTGAAAACCTAATCCGTCGCGACCAAGAGAAAACCATATACAGGCTAATATGAGACAAATAAAATATAAGTGTAACGTATCCCGTAATTGGAAGAAAAGATATAGGTTGAAAATCAAAATCAAAATCAAAACCCCATAGTAGACTCCTAATAGCAGGTATTCATTTAAAGAATGGGTTAGAAATTTTTCATTGGTTCTTAATTGGAAATTAAACTCCTGATTATAATTTCTATTTACTTTTATATAATAAGTTTTTTCTTCAGATGGTCTGATGTCTAGAAAATAATTGAAATTTTTATGTTTGATTTCTCTTTCATGAAATGGAAGATCAAATCCTGCAGTTGATATTTCATAGCTTCCATCGGGATTAGGAAAATAAAAAGTAATGTGTTTAATATCAAAGCCCCACGATTCAAAATACCAGGATTTATTATAAGTTTCTTGTTGGTTTTTAATAGTTACTCTCATCCATAAAGCTGCGTCCAGATAATCGAAAATTACGTGGTTATCAGTAACTCTTTGAAACTGATCCTGGAAAGTTTGGCTTGAAATTTCTTCAATTGAGTATACAGAATTAGTGTCCAGATAATAATCAATCATTTTACTGATCTGGATCTGAGAGACATTATCTTGAATCGCAATGACAGTAGGAGACCCTTCGGCAGCAATGGTAATTGAAGGATTCAAAAAACAAAGTATAGTGAATAGATATAGTAAATAATTTTTAGTAATAACCACTGGTTAATTATGTAGAATTTTGTTTTGTAATAGTAATAATTAATCGATTCCAGTAAGAACCGGGTAATAAATTACACAAACTTTTCGGTTTTAAATCGTGGGTGGCTATATTTTAATTAATTAGAACTTAAAAATTTTTGCTAAACCGTTTAATTTTTAGATGTACGGTGAAATTTCCCATAATGGTAAAAGCATTACCTCATTCTTCCTATTGAGATAATTATTTAATAGCTTGATCTGATTTTTGCTGGCATTCTTCCATTCCCAAAAGACGAAAAAGGTTTTGTTATTAGCTTCTAATGCTATATTAATAATTATAGCTTATAGTTAGAATTTCATTCATTAAAAAAAGCCTCTATAAAAAATAGAGGCTTGCCAGGTATTTTTAGTATAAGGTCGCTGTTTAACGATATGCAAATTTAGTTAATTATATGATGATAAAAAAGGGTTCCTATATTCAAAAAATGTAAATAAATTAATTTTTATGAATTTAAACATTGTTTATTATGTATAACCGAAAACTAAACAATTTCACTTTTCTTAACGTGTTTTAATAACTCTTAAGAAAGCCATTTCCCTAATAATAACTAGATTCACCGTTGCTATTTAATTCTGTGGATGTATTAATTATTAAGAAATGTGGAAATTTATAATATTAAGTAATATTGAAATAGTGGAAAGTTATCAAAGAGGGTGGGAAATATCTGTCCTGGCTAGGGAGGTAGAGGAATCAACTGATTAGTATAGGTTGGTTTTTAGTCCTATTAATTAAAGTGGTAAGTTTATTCTTTTAAAAGTATTTAGATAAGAAAATCTAAATTTTGAAAATGAAAGCTTTTTGGTTTAGCTTTTTATTGGTAGTTATGCAGCTTTCCTGTCTATAGCCCGCATTTACTGGTAGAATGACAGCTATGGAAGGGATGAACATATTAATTCCGTAGAAGGTTATTCACAATAAATTTTGCTATATGGTAATAATCTCA
>DATHVH010000310.1:0-33914 GCA_035461405.1 Anditalea sp. | reverse complement strand
AGTAAGAAGTATGAAGGAAAAAGTACGAAGTACGACACTCCTACGAAAAATAAGTAAGAAGTAAGGTGTAAAAAGTAGGAAGGAAAAAGTACGACTATACTACCATACAATTTTAAATACCTTTCAAGATGAGCCTTCCCTATATTTGGGGAAGGCTTTTTTATTTATTTTTTTAAAACAAATGGTAAGCATCTAAAAGCGTTAACCGTTAGAATCATTACAGTAGCGATAGGGATTGTTTCTGTCTTCCGTCTTCTGTCTCATTACCCTAGAAATACAGACTAATAGTACCATTTTGTATGAAACATTAAACTAAATTTCATCCTGACCACGTTCGGGCCAATAGGGACCTTTAAAGCTAATGGTGTAAGTAGCCGGGTCAATCTCATATTCAAGTTCCAGATAATGCTTTTTATTCTCATGGATATTTAGACAGGCATTGTAGTGGATTAGATCAAAGTTAACCATTACTTTCCCGTTATATTCGTCATCCTCAATGGGCTCACTGTTCATAACTACATTTTCTACTACCGCTCCTTCTTTTCTGTAATAGTAGGATAAAAATATCCCCATTTCATGTTGCTTCTCCGCTATGATACTGGTCACCACGTCTATGGAATCCTCTACCCGTTCGGTTATATCAAATGTCCAATTTTCCTGCATGGTTTTATTTTATTATCTAAGATAATCTTTATCCTAAAGCAATGCAATTTCTTTTGTATGGAATTATCTCATATGTATATCCACTTTATTTCTAAGAGTAAAGGTCAATTGATATGATAATCAGGGTTGTACATCATACAATACATTGACATACGTCATATTTTCTGAAGATTTCCATTAGTATTTTCGTACATCAAATCAACTTAGACTTATGGACCAAAACCCCAAATTTACCTCTGTGCAAACTTTTGGACTCGTACTGATGCGTTTGCTGATAGGATGGCACTTCCTTTATGAAGGAGTCATCAAATTGTACAGTCCCTCCTGGACTGCTAAAGGATATTTGTTGAGTGCCACTTATATGCAGTCTTTTTTTCAATGGCTGGCAAGTGAATCAATGATATCTGTGGTGGACACATTGAATATTACCGCTTTGTTACTGGTAGGAATAGCACTTATAGTGGGGTTTAAAACAAAATGGGCAAGTGTTATCGGGATCGGTTTATTGTTACTTTATTATCTTGCCCATCCGCCTTTTCCAGGATATCCCCAAGGTCCAAGTGAAGGCAGTTATTGGCTAGTAAACAAAAATCTTATTGAATCTGCTGCCTTATTTGTTATTTTTCTTTTTCCTACAGATTATGCCTTTGGGATCGGAAGACTTTTCGTAAGAAAAAAATTGGAACCTGCCACTACCTAAACTGATAAACCATGAAAACGGACAAAAATTTATTTAATGGCGTATCCAGAAGAGAATGGATCAAGATTATTGGTGGGATTCCGATTTTAGGAGCGGTATGGTCTGCAGGTTTTCAATTTACTGAAAAAGCAAAATCTGAGAGAAACCTGCTGTTGGAAACCTTGAATATCAAAGCTTCCGCTCCACCGGCTTCCGGCCCTATGAGTGGTGAACCGCTTAGGATCGGTCTTATTGGATTTGGCATAAGGGGGGAGCAACTGATGCGCTCTTTGGGTTTTGCTACTACCGAATGGTTGGAACAAATGGCCAAGTCCAGTGCTGAAAACCTCAATGATAAAAGATTGGAGGATTTTAAGGCCCAGGAGAACCTTAATGTTAATCTGGCTGGGATATGCGATGTTTTTGATGTAAGGGCAGAAAAAGCACTGGACTCATTTAATCAAAATGGAAATGTCTGTAAACGCTACCGTACCCACAGTGAAATGATAAACAGTGGAGAAATAGATGCTGTTATCATTGCCACGCCCGATCATTGGCATGGACCCATGGCCATTGAGGCAATAGAAGCCGGACTGCATGTCTACATCGAAAAACCCATGACCCATACCATAAAGGAGACTTATGATTTAAGAGAAGCTTGCAGTAGAAATCCCGAAGCTGTTTTGGCAGTTGGTCATCAGCACCGCCAAACCCAGAGTTTTTTAACAGCCCAAGATGCCATAGCAAAAATGACTTTGGGGCATATTTCATTGGTCACCACTACCACAAACCGAAATGACGATAATGGGGCATGGCAGTATGATATTCATCCGGATGCTTCCCCAAGTACCATCGATTGGGATGCCTTTTTGGGAACAGCTCCCAAAATCCCGTTTAATGCGGAACATTTTTTTAGATGGAGAAAATGGTGGGCCTATGGTTCAGGTCTTTCAGGTGATTTGTTGACCCACGATTATGACAGTATCAATTGTGTCCTGAAAATGGGGATTCCAAAACACATCACTGCCTCAGGAGGAATCTACACCCATAGGGACGGAAGAAATGTGCCTGACGTGATGCAGATCAATATGGATTTTCCGGATTTTAGTACAGGTAGCAGTCAGGCAGCAGGAAAAGAAAAAGGCATGACCTTGGTCTATAGTGCTACTTTGGGCAATCAGTTTGAACGGGGAACTTTGCTAATGGGCCATGATGCTACTATGGAGTTGGGCAATATGCTGAACATTTATGCAGACCCTAGATCGACAAAATATGCCGAACTGATAAAAGAGAACCGGATTGACCCGATGGTTCCTATTTACCATTATGATCCAAGCGCAAATGGAGTGGATGCTGTGACATCAGCAACTGCCAAATACTTTGCCAACAAAGGATTACTTTGGACTTACAGGGATGGGAAAAGGGTGGATTCCACTTTTCTCCATATCAGGGAATGGTTGAGCTGTATCCGCAATGGAGGCCAACCAAGCTGTGGCATTCAGGAAGGGTTTGAAGAAGCCATCACCGCCCATATGGGAGGCCTTTCTTACAAATTGGGAAGAAGGATAGAATGGGATGGTGAGAATGAGAGAATCATCGCACTTCCAGGTGAAGATTTGGATGCCATCTTATTGTACAATGAAGTAGACTATCAGATGATGAAAGCTTAGCAGAACTTGGTATAATGTCATTATTATTGAGATATAAAAGTGGTCTGTGCCTAAACAGACCACTTTTTTTCATCTGACTTTCATTCTTACCGTAACCTTTTTTATGGTATTATAAAACTAGATAGGTGGCAAATTTTGTCTAATTTCTATCTAAAAAACTTCAATTACCTGTTCAATATGCCAAAGGCGTCCTGACCCAAATATTTCTTTATCGGCATGGGAATCATTATGGCCAACCTTTCACTTATTGGATTTTAAAAGTACAATTCTATATTATTTCACTTGTGCCGATAAAACATTCCTGTTACTTTAGATTTATTAGATAATTTAAAGATGAAATATCCCATATATATGGATTATAATGCCACCACACCCTGTTATCCCGAGGTGTTGGAGGCAATGATGCCTTATTTTACAGAACACTTCGGAAATGCTGCCAGTAAAAATCATCCCTATGGCTGGATGGCGGATGATGCAGTAGAAACAGCCAGAGAGCATCTGGCTAATTTGATAGGTGCCAAACCGAAAGAAATCATATTTACTTCCGGAGCTACAGAGGCTATCAATTTGGCAATTAAAGGAACAGCTGATCATTATAAAGATGAGCGACAACATTATATTACTAGCACAACGGAACACAAAGCTGTACTGGATACTTTTAAATCTCTGGAGGAAAAAGGCATTCCGGTAACTTATCTCCCTGTTGATAAATTAGGGCTAATAAATACAAAGGATCTTGAGAAAGCCATCAAACCTGAAACAAGAATGATATCCATCCTTTGGGCCAACAATGAAACAGGTGTCATCCAACCTATGGAAATTATCAAAGCCATAGCCAAAGAAAAAGGCATAATACTGATGACCGATGCAGTTCAGGCTACAGGGAAAATTAACATAGATGTGGAAGATATACATCTGATGGCGATATCTGCACATAAGCTATATGGGCCTAAAGGAATAGGAGCTCTTTACATCCGTCATAACCATCTACTCCCCAAGCCACAGCCCCAGATAGTAGGAGGGGGGCATGAAAAAGGCTTTAGAAGCGGAACCTTAAATATTCCTGCTATAGTTGGGTTTGGCAAAGCAGCAGAATTGAGATTAAAGAATATGGACAATGAATCCAAAAGATTGGAGAGATTGAGGGATCAGCTTGAAAAAATGATCTTAAAAATACCAGGTACTGCTTTAAATGGGAATACAATCCACAGGTTAAGTCATGTCAGCAATATATCATTTGAAGGGGTGGAAGGAGAGGACTTATTAACAATGGTCAATAAGGAAGTGGCAGTAAGTTCCGGATCGGCATGCTCTACCATATTGCCTAAACCCTCCCATGTACTTAAAGCTATGGGTATCGAAAGTGATCTGGCCAGAGCTTCTATCAGATTTTCATTGGGGAGCAGTACTAATGAAGATGATATAAATAAGGCTTCTGCCTATGTAAAAGAAGTGGTGGAGAGATTGAGGAAATAGATCAACATAGTCACAGGCGACAATTCAAAGACCACAAGAGCATGGCTAGACTCCTTCATTGACACCATCACTTCCCCAACAGTCTATCATAATCCTCCTTGGTGTCTATATCTATTTTACCTTCGGGAAAAAAGACCGTGGATAGGTCATCATTATGTTTATAGACCAATTTTTTAGCTCCCATATTTCCTGATAAGTCCAGCAGTTCATTAAAATATTTTTTTTCGAACAACACCGGTACCCCTAAAGTTTCTTGATATTTGCAGGCAACTATTCCTTTCCCTGTAGTAGCTTGGGTAGCTATCATAGCATTCAGAAGTGAAGATGTGACATAAGGTTGGTCACATAGTAGGACTAAGACCTGATCTAATGCGGGATCTTGATTCAATAATTGTCTTAAAGCTACTTCCAAAGATTTTGACATACCCAACCCCCATTCTTGATTTACAGTCAACTTTACTGACTTCAAGTCAATTGTGTTTACAATATCCTCATGGTTGGCTCCCAACACTAAAATCTTAGAATCCGCTTCACATAAGTCAGCAGCATCGATAGAAATTTGTAATAGGCTTCTTCCTTCATACTCTAATAACTGTTTGGGATATCCCAAACGGGAAGAATTACCTGCGGCAAGTATGATGATAGCTGTGGACCTATTGGACATGTCTGCTTTGGATTACTTTTGAGTCTCCTTCATGAATAGGTCCGATTTTATCTTTTAGAAACATCGGAGTTTTTCCCTTAAGCACTGCCTGGATTTCTGCTAAAACCGAAAGCGCTATTTCCTCTGGTGTTTCCGCCCCTAGATCGAGTCCTATGGGTGCAAATATATTGGTGCCAAGTTTATCCACATCCACTCCCTGACTTAAAAGACGTTCCTTAAGCTTCTGCGTTTTTCTCTTTGGACCTAAAATTCCTATGTAGGGCAATGACAGTAACAATAACTTTTCCAGAACTATAGCTTCGTATTCAAAATTATGTGTCATCAGCAAGGCTACTGTATTTGAATCGGCTATAATGTTATCCAAAGCTTCATTGGGTTTGGAAACAATTACATTTTTAGCAGTGGGATATCGTTGGAAAGTCGCATAATTCTTCCTGCCATCTATAAGTATAGTTTCCATTCCTACCAAAGAGGCCATTTTTACTAAGGGTATAGTATCATTTCCAGCGCCAAATAGCAAAATCTGTGTAGGTGGCTTTATATATTCAAAAAAAACATCTATTTCAGGATATTGGGCTATCAAATTATGTTTATTTTCAAAGACTAAAGCAACGTCATTTTTTACCATTCCGGATAATTGTAGTTCAGATGGAACCTCCGCTGGAATTGAGTTCTCTTTTGTGAACAAAATTCTTGTCCCGACCTGAGTATCTCTTTTATTTTTGAGGGAAAATGCGGTCAAAAGTATATTGGCATCTCTATTTTGTTGAGATATTTTAAGCAGGTATATAGGATTAAAAGTATTTGCAGTATCGATAGGCTCAATCAATACATGTATGATCCCATTACAGCCCAATCCAACACCAAACTTTTGATCATCTTCATCTGTGGTATCATAGGTTATCAACATTGCTTTTTGCTGGAAAATCACATTTTGGGCTTTCCTCAAGGCATCGCCCTCCAGACATCCGCCACTGATGGCACCGGTAAGTTCGCCGTCTTCGGTCACCAGCATTCTGGCTCCAGGCCTTCTGTATGCAGAACCTTCTACCTGTACTACTGTGGCCAGGGCAGTCTTTTTGCCCAACTCATCAGCAACTTCATATGCTCTTATGATTTCAGAGATTTCTTTCATTTATATTTAGGAATATTATCCCGGTGAATTATCTAATTTAGGGATAATTTTTGCACAATCAGGAATCAATACATAGAATTTTACAGTATCTAAAATATGAAAATAGCCAGTTTAGCTGAAATTAAAAAAAACCTAAAAGAATTAAATGAGAAAGAACTGATTGAAGTCATATCTTTAATGGCCAAAAACAGTGTAGATAATAAGAAATTCCTTTTTTTTCACTTATATGGTCGGGACAATCCAAATCTCTATTCTGATATGGTAGAGGAGGAATTGGAATTGGAATTTCAGAAAGCAAATGCATACAATTTCCACTCAGCAAAAAAATCTGCCCAAAAGATCCGGAGGATCATGAATAAGCTTTTAAAGTATAACAAGGATAAAGCCACCCAACTGGAGATGATAGGCTTTTTTTGTGAAAAAATGGTCGAATATGGATATCTAAGACACCGCCACCCAGTGATCAATAATCTGTT
This sequence comes from Anditalea sp., assembly GCA_035461405.1. Classification (GTDB taxonomy): domain Bacteria; phylum Bacteroidota; class Bacteroidia; order Cytophagales; family Cyclobacteriaceae; genus Anditalea. The sequence continues at coordinate 27,151 of DATHVH010000310.1, read as the reverse complement.
TAAAATCCAGGTAGGTAAAATGGAAAAGCTTCAAAGTGGACTCCACGAAGATCTTCAATATGATTATCAGGAAAGAATTGATTCCTTAAAGAAACATGCTTAATTACATATGGGCAGCTGATGAATTATAATATGACATGAGGGAGTGACTATATACTGAAGAAGAAATTATCCGTTTAATAACCTGCTGATAATCATCAATTGACCAGTGTGATAAGCATTATGTTCTATAACCAACAGTGCTTCTCTTAGGAGATTTTGACCATCTCCATGTTCAAATGGTATAAGAAGATTTTTGGGATTGCTTTCAAGCAGTTTATTGAATCTATTTCTGTCCTCTAAGAAATCTACTTTAGTATTTTCCCAATGTTCAATGGAATCAGGTGCTGAATTTTCAGGCCAATACTCATCCGGCCATTTTAATATTTTATAATCAATACCCACTGAAAAATCTAAAATATCTTTCTGAGCTATGCGCATATGCTCAAAAATCTGCCAAAAAGAGTAGGGGAGTCCGGCTATCTCTATTCCCGCCTGTGTATGATTAATTTTATTTAGGATCTCTTCTATTTCAATAAAAGCATTACCTCCTAATATATGCTTGATCAGTAATTTAGTATATTCATGGGATTTAGATGAATCCATATAAATTTTATTTATTAGTGAATTTCAAATAATTAATTTAAACTACAAACAATCATAAGTGGTAATCAAGTTTAATAACTCTTATATTTAATATTTAGTTTTCTATAATTTATATATATGAAATCACCTATAATAATCTTAAATGATCTCCAAAAAACACGTGAATTAAACTGGCAGAATTTGTTAGAGGATATCATTGAAGCTTTTGATTGTTCGACAGGGACTATTCACACTCTTAGCAAAGAAACGAATTTATTAGAACTCAAAGCCCACCGTGGCATACCTGATTTTTTACTGCCCAAAATGGCGCAAATTCCTATAGGTAAAGGCATGGCAGGAATAGCTGCGGAACGCCGACAGCCTGTAGAAATGTGTAATTTGCAAAATGATACATCAGGAATCGCACGGCCATCTGCTAAAGAAACAAAAGTGGAAGGATCCATCGCGGTGCCTATGCTTCTGGAAAAAGAATTATTTGGGGTTTTGGGAATTGCCAAACCGATACCTTATGATTTTCTGGACGAAGAAAAAGATCTGCTACTAAAAATAGGGAAAGAAATATGCAGCATTTTAAATAAAGGTAATTAGGCGGGTTTCTAGGTAATTATCAGGCTCAGAGGAAATGTAAATTCATGGTAACTGCTCATATTCCACATATCACTAATTGTTATATAATTTATATTATGTTAAATAGAATTACAAATGTCTATATCTGAAATATTACCTCCCCTTATTAAAGCCTTGTGAATATTTATTCAGTATCAGAAATATAATCCCCACTCTAGTTGCAATTATCTTTAATAGCTTGGTAGGGATTTGTAAAAGTAAATAATATCAAATTGATAAAAATCATTCAATGCTCATCCAGATACATATGCCAGGTCTCAAGTATATACTGATGAGATAATGTTAATACTAATCAGATCAAAGCTTTTGATACAACTAATGAAATTAAAATGTAATTTGGCAAAAGGCTGAAAAAGAAAAAGGCCACTGTTCCCAGTGGCCTTTATATTATATTAACCTTCCATCCAGTCCGGACCCAATATTGCAATCAACCGCTGGTTATATTCTTCAGCTTTTGCTTCATTATTTAATCTGGTGTGAATCTGGAAAAGAATTTCTAAAATCTCAGTATTGTCTGGCTTTAACTCAGATGCCTTAGTGAAATAAGGAACAGAATTTTTATATAGTTCGTCTGCTTCTTTTAACATAGATTCAGATTTTTCTTCCCATTCTTCATCAGCTAGATTATTGACATCTGTAATGATACTTCTAGCTCTATCAAGATAGATAGCTCCAGTATAATAATTACCTTCAAAAAAATCAGGATCTGTTTCTACAGTTCTTTTGTACTCTTCTAGAGCACCTTCAAGGTCACCTGATTGCTCTTTCAAATAACCGTATCTTAATCTGATAGCAGTATCATTTGGATCACTTTCAAGGGCATTTTCTATAGAAGCTAAGGCTTCATCCATTTTGTCCAATTGTAACAATAACTGAATCTCAAATTCCTGAAGACCTTTATCATCTGGATAAACTTCTCTAGCCTCATTGACTAATCTATAGGCTTCGTCCTGATCCTGCTCTACTCCACTAGCTATCTGGATAAGGAAATAATAAGCATTAAGCTTGTTATACTCTTCATCCTCAAGTAGCTGAGTAAAATACTTTTTGGCAGCATCATGATTTTCGATCATATTAGCAGTATAACCTGCATTGAATACGATAGATGTATCAGCCGGATCAATATCAGCAGCTAGAGCGAAAAAGGAATGGGCCAACTCCATATCGTCTTCTTCGTATCTTGCGATTGCTTTGTCCAAAGAAGTAGCTTTCAATCTCATAATACCTTCACCCTGAAGATTTTCAGGCATACCTGGTAATACATCTTTGTAAATTTCCTTGCCTATCTTAGAGTCAACGTTGTTTCCATCCAATTCCATAGCTCTTTCAAAAGCAGCATATGCTTCTCTACCAGTTGCTACAGTGGATTCGTCATTGTTCTCATCTGTTTCGAACATCATAGTTTTGATCTTTCCTTTCACCATATGGGTATTAGGATCCTGACCTGTTTCAGCGTCTTGTAAGGCGGCATCTATGTTTGTTAATGCCTCTTGGTATTCTCCTTTTTTAAAACTACGTTCTGCGGATCTTACCACCTTTTTTTGACCAAATGCTACTGTGGTCAAGGCAACCAAGGTTAATGATAAAATTAATTTTCTCATCTGTTGTCTGTTTATTCTTAATTGTTTGGTTTATCTGTTTGATTATCTTCGGTCGAATTGTCCTCTATATCATCATTGGCTTCACCTGAAGGGTCTATAGTCTGATCTACTGGTAAAGTTTCATCTATAACTTCTTCAATATCAATCTTTTCAATTTTCTCAATTGAAGATATTTCATCTGTTTCACTTAGCTTGATCAGCCTTACTCCTTGGGTGGCTCTACCCATAACGCGAAGATCGGCAACTGGGGTTCGAATTGTGATGCCAGATTTGTTAATAATCATTAAATCATCCGAATCTACCACTTCTTTGATAGCTACTAAACTTCCCGTCTTCTCCGTCACGTTCATAGCCTTCACTCCTTTGCCTCCTCTATTGGTAATCCGGTATGCATCAAGGGCGGATCTTTTTCCATAGCCTTTTTCTGAAACTACCAATAGCGTTGCGTCTTCGCGTAAAGCACAAACCATGCCAACCACATAATCGCTCTCATCGGCTAATTTCATGGCTTTTACCCCAGTAGCGGTTCGGCCCATAGGTCTTACAGTAGATTCATGGAAGTGAATAGCTCTACCTGATTTTGCAGCTATGATGATGTGTGTATCCCCATTGGTCATTTCTACGTTGATGAGCTGATCGTCTTCTCTGATATTAAGGGCAATGATCCCATTAGTCCTAGGTCTAGAATATTGCTCAAGAGTTGTTTTCTTGATAATACCTTTCTTAGTGACCATTACCAGGAAGTTATTATTGATATAATCCTCATCACCCAAGTCTGAAACCTGGATAATTGAACGGATTTTATCATCACTTTCTATATTGATCAGGTTTTGTATAGGTCTGCCTTTCGATGTCTTTCCACCCTCAGGAATAGCATAAGTCTTTAACCAAAATAATTTTCCTTTGTCGGTGAATATTAAAAGGTAATTATGAGTGGATGCAGTAAAGAGGTATTCGGTGAAATCATCTTGTTTAGTAGAAACGCCTCTTGCTCCCACTCCCCCTCTGGATTGAGTCCTATATTCAGTAAGGACCGTTCTTTTGATATAACCCTGGTGAGATACAGTTATGATTACCTCCTCATTAGGAATCATATCTTCATAACTAAAGTCTTCTGCATTATGCTCGATGGTAGTTCTTCTATCATCTGCATATCTCGACTTCATTTCCTGTAGCTCATCCTTTATGATCTGCATTCTCTTATCTTCATTAGCCAAAATTTCTTTTAACTCTTCGATAAGTTTCATGAGCTCATCATATTCATTTTGGATCTTTTCCCGCTCCATGCCTGTAAGACGCTGAAGCCTCATATCCAAAATCGCTCTTGCCTGAATTTCACTGAGCTCAAATTTCTCCATTAACCCTGTACGGGCTGTCTCTGGGTCTCTGGAGCTTCTGATTAAAGTAATCACTTCATCCAGATGATCAAGTGCTATCAGATATCCTTCCAGTATATGGGCTCTTTTTTCCGCTTCTCTAAGTTCGTATTCAGTTCTGCGAACTACTACCTCATGTCTATGACTTACATAATGAACTATGAGGTCCTTTAGATTTAGCGTATGCGGTCTCCCTTTTACCAGTGCCACATTATTGACACTAAAGGAAGTCTGCAGACCGGTATATTTGTAGAGGTTGTTTAATACTACATTAGAAATGGCATCTTTCTTCAGTTCATAGACGATTCTCATACCTTGACGGTCAGATTCATCTCTGATAGCGGATATACCTTCCAGTTTCTTTTCGTTGATCAGTTGGGCGGTTTTTTCTACCATCCCCGCTTTATTGATCAGATAAGGTATTTCTGTGATCACGATCATCTCGCGTCCCGAGTCTTTGGTTTCCACAGAGGCCTTACCTCTCATTACCACTCGTCCCCTACCCGTTTCAAAAGCATTCTTTACTCCATTATATCCATAGATTATACCTCCTGTAGGAAAATCCGGAGCGATGATATGCTCCATTAATTCAGCTATGGTAATATCTCTATTGTCTATATAAGCGATGATGCCATCCACTACTTCGCCAAGATTATGGGGAGCCATATTAGTGGCCATACCTACGGCTATACCGGAGGCTCCATTTAACAGAAGGTTGGGAATTTTGGCAGGTAAAACGGTAGGTTCTTTTAATGAATCATCAAAGTTCAGCTGGAAATCAACTGTTTCTTTATTGATATCTACTAAAAGCTCCTCAGCTATCCGCTTAAGTCTAGCTTCCGTATATCGCATAGCAGCAGGGGAATCCCCATCCACCGAACCGAAGTTACCCTGTGGATCTACCAGTGGGTATCTTAACGACCAGTGCTGAGCCATACGCACCATGGTTTCGTAGACGGCAGAATCACCATGTGGGTGATATTTACCGAGTACTTCCCCTACTATTCTAGCTGATTTTTTGTATGGCTTGTTATGTGCTACACCCAGTTCCTGCATCCCGTACAGTATACGGCGGTGAACTGGTTTTAATCCGTCTCGGACATCAGGCAATGCTCTGGAAACAATAACAGACATCGAATAATCGATGTATGCTCCACGCATTTCCTCTTCAATGTTAATGGGTATAATATTCTCGTTTTCTCCTTGAGCCATAGTTAAAATCTCTCAATAATAAGATTGCAAGATAAGAAAAAGAATATGCTTATGAAACAGTAAATAAGTAGGATTTAACCTATTTTATGACAATAATCTTACCATTGGCCTATCTTTCGGTTCTGCATATTCCAGATCGAACTGCCCCTATATTCTACGCCATCATGTATGTGTCTCATTTTCACACCACATCCTGCTACTTTACATCTTTTATTCCCTGGCATTCTTATAGAGAATCCTGCGTTTATGGTAAAAAGCTGCTGTTTTAAAACTTGCAATTCTTCAAGATCCGGTCGGTCATAACCAAAGGTTCTCATCTCAAAATTTGGTTTGATATAGACTTTAGCATATTCTGATAGCTCACGCTCTACTCTTAGACCAATACCATAAAAAGGATCTGCAGCAGTAAGGTGGGGATCAAAAGATCTTCTCATCATAATTTTGCCAGCTTCTCCTTCGAGTATAAATCTCCATGGATAGTTCTGTCTTAACCTTAATTTTCTTTCGGCCTGCATATAGGTATTATTGCCTGAGTAATTTCTATACTGCCAATTAAGTACTTTAGCCCTTTTCCGAGCATCGTATATTATCAATCCAAAAGAACCGTATAGTTTATCAAAAGTATAGCCGCCTCCTTCAAAGGTGAAGGAATAATCATTAAAATCTGCTGGACCAATTCTTCCAAATTCTCTTCCATAACCCCCACCTATAGTAGCCATACCAAAAAGATTGATAGTAACACCTGCATTGATCGGCACAGCAAAGTCGCTGCCTTTAAACCTAGCGGCTTCATCCGTTTCAAATTCAAAAGCGGGACCATCTTCTATATTATTGATGATAGGATAATCACTTATATTATTACTTAAAAAATCTAGTTGATAATTATGGTAAGACAATCCTCCAGAGACATCAAAACTGATGCTGCTAAGTACATTTCTAGCCACGTTACCTACAGCATTGGAACTTTTGGGATTGCGGGCTTTAGTGTCAATACCAAATATATCCCCTTGGGCCTGACTTGACTGATATACTCCAATTAGTAAAAAACATAAGAGTAAATTAATTATGATTGCTTTATTTTTCATTGTAATACTTTAACGCCGGGAAATTATCCATATTGGGGCTAAATATAAAACAAAAAAGCCTCCCATATTTATGGAAGGCTTTATTTTAACGAATGAAAATGTGATTATTCTCCACTACCATCAGCTAAATCCGTGTCATCATTAGATCTTTGATCTTTCAATTCGGCTATTTTAGTATCTACGCGTTCTTTTACGGCAGGATCTTCTTTCATAGCTTTATTGATCTTGTTATATGTCGCTGCACCTAAGAAATCCTTATCCATTATAAGATCGGTTTTTAGTGTCCTTACTTCGTTGGCTAATGATTCGGTGAAATCTAATATCTCTTGGTAAGCTGCATTCTCTTCAGGAGTAATGTTAGCTTCTTGCATTTTTTCTTCATTTCCCCAAGCGGCTTTGATTTCATTGTATCTGGCAGCGCCGTCGATAGATTCATTATTTTTGATCATATCTACGAGCTCAGCATTTTTAGATTCATAAAATGCCATTACAGAATCCTCCATCATAGCGAATTTCTCCACTTCTTCTTCAGTAATTTCGTCTGAAGGTGCAGTTTCTTGTGCAAATGCATTAAGGTTTAATAGGCCGGCCAACATAATGGCTAAGACAAATAATCGCTTCATATTGTATAATTTAAGTTAGTTTCATTTTTTCAAAATCCAATTAAATAGATTCTGATCAAGATAACAAGAAAACATACAAAAAATGAGCCACGTTAAATGTTAAAAGGCCTTAAAAATCATTATAAGAATGATTTTTATCATTATTTCAATAGTTTTAAATTAGCTATAATGGACTTGGGATTATCATCTGAAAATACAAAATTACCTGCCACCAATATATCTGCCCCCGCGTCTTTAATTTTTTGGGCATTTTGAGCATTTACACCTCCATCTATTTCTATTTTAGTGGATGTGCCCGCTTCATTAATCATTTTTTTCAGTTCTTTTATTTTTGTATAAGTGTGTTCAATAAATTTTTGCCCACCAAATCCCGGATTCACTGACATAATACATACTATATCGATATCTTGAATTACATTTCGTATACTTTCAATAGATGTATGTGGATTGATGGCAACACCTGCTTCACAACCTAAGTCTTTGATAGCCTGTAAAGTACGGTGCAGATGATTACAAGCTTCTACATGTACAGATATAATAGCCGCTCCTGCTTTTTTAAATGCTTCTATATACTGATCTGGATTAGTAATCATCAAATGGACATCTAAAGGCTTTTTAGCATGGCGGTTTATCGCCTCAGTTACTGGAAGACCAAAAGATATATTTGGAACAAAAATGCCATCCATGATATCAATATGGATATAATCAGCTTCGGAATCATTCAACATTTCTACTTCCTTCTGTAGATTGGCAAAATCTGAAGCCAATACAGAAGGGGCGACTAAAATACTCATGAGCTTTTTTTAAATTTAATAATTATTGATTAAGGAAGAAGGTATAGAATAGGTAGGTAAATTATCACATTTTGGGTATAAAAATAACGTTAATAAATCATTTCTGTAATGGAGAGTTTGTTTCAGAACTACCTTCCTCTATTTGCTCTTCCATTATTTCCTCTATCTCTGTTGGTAATCCAAAATAAGCACTGGAGAAATTAGGAATCCCATAACCGAAATCATTATCAGGTTCATTCGCTTGACTTGCTGTACTAAGAATTAAATTCAGCAATTGTTTTTTTGTAAGTTCCGGTTTAGCTTCCCATAATCCTGCAGCCATAGCGGCTACCTGAGGAGCAGAAAAGGATGTACCACTCGCAGTACCTACACCATTAGGAGTTCTCCACAGCGAGACACTACTGCCAAGAGTAGTGACTTCAGGTTTAATTCTACCATCCGCAGTAGGCCCTACTGAACTAAAATTTGATCTTCTCAAGCTATTGGTAACTGCGCCTACGGTAAGTATGCCATCTGCATCTGCTGGAGCTGTGATGGTTCTCCAGTTTCCTGTTCCTTCATTTCCAGCACTAGTTACTACCAAGATCCCTTTCTTAGCAGCCATATCGGCCCCTCGAGTAATGATGGCTGTTTTACCGTCTAGGTGTTCCTTTTGATAATTCATATCGGGATCATTAAAGACATTATAGCCCAGCGAACTGTTTATAATATCTACTCCCAAGCTATCAGCATACTCTGCTGCTCTAACCCAGTTATATTCTTCCACTCTATATTCCGAGCGAACATCTTCAGTAATACAAAGAATAAAATCTGCATTGTATGCTCCTGCTACAAGTGAACCCGAATCATTTGCTCCAATAAGGGAAAGAGAACCTGTACCATGTGTATCAGATCGGAATACATTTCCTGAATGTGGAAACACAAAGTCTCTTGTGGCTACTATTTGGTCTTTTTCAAACAAATGTTTTATAGCAGGAATTTTATCAGCATATTGAAATCCCCCATCAAAAACAGCTATGGTAATACCTTTTCCTGTATATCCTTCCTTATGCATAGCAGGTATACCCAAAAGTTCATTTTGAAATATATATTCGCTTTCTGATTTTCTTTTAAAGTTTATCCTGAAGGAAAATGGCTTGGTTTCTTTTTTGGCGGAATGACTGGAATCATAAAACCCCCTTGCCACTAACTCGGTTTGTTCTATGAATGGTAAAAGTTTTATATTTTCTATTTGTTCTTCTGTAGCTATCACTACTGATGAATTTAGCCATTTACTATGATACTGTACCTGTTCTACCTGATCCTTTATTATATGGATATATTGTTCAGATACGGGAAGGTCAGTACTATCTAAAGCGTTTGTTTCTTTAATTCTTCTATCAATAGCTTTTTGCGTTAGAAAGGATTCAGGTTCCTGTAGAGAATAAATCTCCTGGGGTTTGTATTTGTATTGGATAGCATATCTATCCTGAGCGATGGAAAGATGAGATATGCCCATCGTAACAACCAATATGGCAGCTAATTTAAATCTTGTCATAAGAAAGCAACTTTATATGCGATAAACGGCCTGATTCTATCCTTTGTTCCCCTAAGCAATCATTTCTGGAGCAGTAGGACATTACTTCGTAATAACTTTCGACTAGTCCGACATTTTTAGCATAAACCTCAAACCTATTATCACGCAATGTAATTAAATCATCTTCATTGGCCTGATTGACCTTTACCACATTGTTAAATATCAGTTGACCAACAGGATGTCTGTTGATGAATTCTACACTAAAGATATCCTCCGATTGGGTATTAAATAAATTACCGTCCCAAGTCCTGTCTATTTTTGGCGGAAACTGAAGGGGTAACAGCACTTCATTATTCATCATTCGTACTAAAAAACCTTTTTCTACTCTGATACTATAGGTTAAATGGTTCTGCCAGTTTTCCCGGGTAGCTGACTTGGTTCTTTGAATAACATATGACTTTAATCCCATTTCATTTTCAAAGGATTCTATAACATGGTCCTGATAGAAGAATTCAGAAGATTCTATATCGTTTTCACCAAAATAAATGGTTTCATTTACCTGATATACCCATCGCAATCCTACCTCCAACGGCTGATATTCTAAACCATCATCCATGGGAAGTTCTTCTGTTTCTTGACAAGAAGATATGCTGAATACTACTATTATTAATCCTATCAAAAATCTATCCATATCACAAACTAACCCAGTAATGGTATTCAAATTTTTTACCTCTCAAAAATACATTTTAAACTTTAATTCTTCTACATGCTCATACTTTTTCAATAAGTTAAAATTCTCCAAGGCTAAAAATATTATTCTGGCTATCTTTGAAGCAATATTAAAAATAAAACTATATAAAATGGCTTTAAAAACATTCGTCAAAATCAGCAATGTAAATAACTTGAGTGATGCGAGATATTGTGCCGGAATGTATGTGAATGTAATGGGATTCAGTCTGGAAGAACAAAATGACAATTATGTAAGTCCTCAAAAATTTAAAGAGATAACCGACTGGATTTCTGGTGTGGAATTCGTGGCAGAGTTTAAAAATTCCCATCCTGAAAGAATATTAACAGCCCTTCAGGATTATGAAGGCTTTACTTTTATACAGATAGAAGAAGAGGCTCACCTTCAAATGCTTATGAATACAAATTATGGACTGATATGGAAAACCAAAATAAATGATATAGTCGATTTTGATTATTATATCAGTAAAGCCAGATCTTTAAAAGACGGAGGTATAATTTTACTGTTGGATTCAGATACTTTAAAGTTAGATTTGGATGTGATCAAGAAAATAGATCAGCTTTCAAGGTTTTGTGATGTACTGGTAGGCTTTGATATACATCAGGACAATGTTGAAAAACTGCTGAACGAAAGTATAGTCAAAGGTATTGCCCTAAAAGGGGGTAATGAAATCAAGCCAGGATTTAAGGATTTTGATGAGTTGGCTGATATTTTAGAGATTTTGGAAATTGAGGATTGAGATTATTCTTATGATTCTTTATCCTTGTATCATAATCATTCACAGTCAATGGGCGAAAATATAGATTTTGAATCGAGAAAGGTATATATAAAAAAAGACGCCCCTTCAGCTTATTGGAGGGGCGTCTTTTTTCCTTATTCTTACATATAATAATGATTTTGAAAAGTACATACCGACTGGAAGTAAGGAATAGAGAAATATCTTAACCGTGCTCAAATCTGTATTTGAGACTTCCTTCCTACGTTCCTCAGAGAGTCAGTGTTTACTTCACTACATGACGGTCGATGGCGGCGTTTGTGTGTGATTTGGGTTTACTTTAAACAACTAATCACTAAAGCTTAGTATTATTTTTTAAACCTAAATCTCAAATACTTTATTTTCTCCCCTTTATCAGAAAATATCTTTTCATAGCGCGTTTTGATACCAAAATGCTCCAGCTGATATTCTGAGGAGTAAAAATCAGACGTCCATTCTAAACCTTCTACATCATCTCTATCTTGGAGGAGTTCCAATGTATATTCAAATAAACCTGTATTATCTGTTTTTAAGTGGATAATCCCACCTTCATCCAATAAGGGTTTATACATTTCCAAAAATCGTGGTGAAGTTAATCTCTTCTTTTCATCACCATCCCGAGGACGGGGGTCAGGGAATGTAATCCAGAGCTCATGAATTTCGGATGCACCAAAAAATTTATCTAACTGTTCTATTTGGGTCCGGAGAAATGCTACATTTTCAAGCCCTTCGGAATTGGCTATGGTGCTACCTTTCCATATCCTGGACCCTTTTATATCTACACCAATAAAATTTTGCTCCGAATTTTCACGAGCCAAGCCTACAGTAAACTCTCCCCTACCGCAGGCAAGTTCTACTACTATCGGGTTTTCATTTTTAAATTGTGCCGATTTCCAGTTTCCTTTAATTTCTTCAAAAAGTGGTTTTCCTTCCTGAATTACATTATTATTCTCCTCGTTTTGTCTAAATCTGGCGAGTTTATTCCTTCCCATTCTATATATTTTCTAAATCTGCAACTACAAATGTACTTCCTCCCACAAATATAAAATCTTTTTCTCCTGCCTTTTTTAAAGCCATACGATATGCTTCATTAACCTCTGGTACTACGATACCTTTAATACCCAATGATGATGCTTTCCCAGCCAGATCTTTGGCCGGCAATGCTCGAGGTATACTTGGCTGACAAAAAATATATGATGCATCATGTGGAAACAACTTTAGTATACCATCTACATCCTTATCCTGGACCATTCCTAATACGATAAATAGATTTTCATACGAAAACAATTTGATTTGGGATAATATATATGCTATACCGTCTTTATTATGGCCAGTATCGCAGTAAGCTATTGGCCGGTCATTTAGTTTTTGCCATCTACCTTTTAATCCCGTTAATTGTGTCACATGGGTCAAACCAGAAATTACAGCAGAATCCGAAATATTAACACCTATATCTCTCAATTTATCTACAGCTCCCAGAACCCCTGCTAGATTTTTCTCTTGGTATTTACCTGCCAGATCCATGGATATTGTTTCACCATTCACTAGATACTCGCAGAGAGAATTATTCTTAATACCCTGATATTCAATATGATATTTATCTTCAGCAAAACTAATTTCAGCATTCTTTTCTTGAGCAATTTTGGTGAATACTTCATCTGTCTCAGGATGTCTTTGTGAAATTACCACAGGAGTATTTGCCTTAATTATCCCTCCTTTTTCGCCTGCTATTTTGCCGAGAGTATCCCCAAGAAATTGCGTGTGGTCCATACCTATATTGGTGATGATAGAAAGTACCGGCGAAAGTATATTTGTACTATCCAGTCTTCCACCCATGCCAACTTCAACTACCGCTATATCAACTTCCTCAGCTGCAAAATAGGAAAATGCCATTCCTACCGTCATTTCAAAAAAACTTGGATGGAGTGTTTCCATAAAATCTTTATGTTTATGGACAAAATTTACTACTGCATCTTCAGTGATTTCCTGACCGTTTACTTTGATTCGTTCGCGGAATGATTTTAGATGTGGAGAAGTATAAAGCCCTACCTTATAACCGGCAGACTGCAATACAGCAGCCAAGGAATGGGAAGTACTTCCTTTTCCATTGGTACCTGCTATATGAATGGATTTGAATTTTTGGTGCGGATTGCCGAGCTCCTCACAGAGGGCAATAGTATTTTTTAAATCGGTTTTATATGCCGCTGCTCCTATCCTTTGAAACATTGGCAGTGCATTGAACAAATAGTCCAATGTTTCCTGATAATTCATCAAATTAATCTACTCGGATTACAAAAGTGATTTTACCTGTGGAGTAATCCGCTGATGGATTTCCACTCTGTCTTTTAAATGTCAGCTGATTCACTACTGTACGATAATATGCTAAAACTTCATTAGGCACATTATATTCTAATGGAATAGCCTGAACGATTCTACCATTATCATCTATAGTGATTTTAAATACAATACGTCCATTTCTAGAAGAGACATTATCCTTAATATTAGGCTTGGAGGCAAAATCCCACCCAGCCAATTCAAGTGCATATCCTCCCCCTGGGCCTGCATTCCCCTGTCCGGACTGCATGATGGAGCGACCGTCCACAGTACCTTGAGGCTTTCCTTCATCACCTTGGGTGCTACTCGTCCCCTGATTACTGCCAGCAGTAGGTTGCTGACCTGTTCCTGAGGTACCTCCAGCTCCAAATATAGCTCTTGGATCTACTTTAGGTTTTTCCTCAGCTTTCTGTACTGTTTTTTCTGCTTCACTTTTAGCAGGTTCTGTTACAGGCGTACTTGGTTTGGCAGTAGCAGTACTTTCTTTTTTGACTTCAGTCGGTTTCTCACCACCTTTTAAGGGGCTAGGAGTTTTGGACTGAGTTTCATAAGTTGTTTTGGACTGGCTTGGTGCTGGCTTTGCAGTTTTGGTTTCCGGTTGTGCAACTGGGGCAGCAGACGGTGTAGGCTTTGGTGCAGGGTCACCGGGAGCTGGAGCTTCCGGCTGTACCACCTGTGATGGTGAGGGAGGAGCAGTAGTTTGTGTATTACCGCTTCCTGCATCTGTAAAGCCAAGATTTAATTCCAATCCAAACTGAGGGATTGGGGGAATGGCTGGTTTCCATACTACTATAAAATAAATGGCTACCAATAGTAATACATTGGTAATGATAGTGATTACCAATGCTTTTTTATTGCTGTCCGCCTCTTCCTTATTTAATTCCCAGTAAGCCATACTAATTCTATTTATACGGAGTAGTAGCTATAGAAACATTTGCTTCAAGTGAAGCAGCTATTCCGCCTATTTCCACTAGGTATTCTACAGGAACTTCTTTGTCAATATGTAGAACTACCTGTCCCCTCTTTTCCTGCAATAACGCAGTAAGCTCATTTTTAATTTCATTTCGGCTGACTATCCTATCGTTTACAGAAAAGCGTAAGTCTTTGGTAACCGTAACCGTTACTTCCTGCATCACAATATCAGATGTTTCACTGCTGGGCAAATTTACCGGCAGTCCCGATGGCGTGATAAAGGATGAAGTAAGCATGAAAAATATAAGCAATAGAAAGATGATGTCCGTCATAGAGGACATACTGAAGGATGCTTCTACTTTATTTTTAGATTGTAATCCCATATTATTTCTCCTGTAAAAGGTCAATAAATTCTATCGTAGTGTACTCCATACTATGTATTAGTTTGGATACCTGGCCTACTAAATAGTTATATCCAAGATACGCTATAATACCTACTACCAGTCCAGTAGCGGTGGTGATCATGGCTTCATATATACCTGTGGATAGAAGTTTTGGCGAAACCATACCCTCCTCTTGAGCCACCCCAATAAATGCCCGGATCATACCAGCTACCGTACCTAAGAAACCTATCATCGGTGCAGCACCTGATACGGTGGCAAGTAGGCCAAGGTTTTTTTCTAATTTGTATATTTCTATTTTTCCGACATTTTCGATAGCAACCTCAATATTTTTTAGAGGGCTGCCTATTCTGTCAAGTCCTTTAGAAATCATGTTGGCCACAGGAGTATTTTCACCATGGCAAACCATTTTCGCTCTTTGTATATCACCTCCCTGTACCATCATTTTTACCTGATCTAATAGACCTTTTGGTGTTTTGGCAGCTTTGCGTAAGGTGATTAGCCTCTCTACAAAGATGAATATAGCCAATATGAAAAGTAGGTATAGTGGGATCATCATATAGCCTCCTGCTATAAGAAGGTCCATCAGGCCTATGGCGGTATTTGGTGATTCGGTAACAGCTAAAGTGTCGGCAGCTACTGGGCTGTCGGTAGTCAAAGTTTGTAATAAGATCATATTAATATTTCAATACCCATAAATTTTCTTTAAAATTTGCCTGATTCTCTTCAAGCACTTCTACTGCCTGGGCGAGTGTAGCATACTCCCCTATGGCTAATCTATAATATGCTATTTCTCCATATGGATATACCAAATAAGTGTTTTTATTCTGTCTAATTAATCGAGCTGAATAATCCAGCGCCATGTCCTCATCAATAAAGCTGCCAACTACTACGAAATAACGTGGGGATGCAGCCCTAGATTTTATAGGGGTTAATGTAAATGTTTCAGGCTCCTCTTCTATGGTTTCAGGTTCTTCTTCTATAACTTCAGGCTCCTCTGTTACTGCTGGTTCAGCAATAGTGGTAACCTGCTCAGGTTCTGTCACATCCTTCTCTTGTCCATACCAGAACCATCCAATCCCCAAAAATACAAGCAACAAAATCAAAACCACTGATATCCATGCCCATTGGTTCGACTTTTCTTTTTTCTCAATGACAGGAGGTACTACTGGTTCCGAGGTCTTTGTTGCTGGTGTAGGTTCAAGAACTTGTTTTTCAGGAGGAGTAACTTCAGGCTTTGATTGAATATCCTTCACCACCGGAGCACTAGCCACGGGGGTGGATTCCGGTTTGGGCTCAGGTTTTGGTTCTCTGGATGGCAGAGGAGTAATTTCCACTTTAGGAAGGCCAAAATCCTTGTCAGCATCAGCTTTTGAATGTTTATCCTGATTATCTTTATGAGCCATTTTTAAAAATTATTATATAACAATTAATCTACTAAGCTAAGACAAAAGCTTTAATTAGCCAATATTGCCTATAATAATTCACCTGAGCTTTCTATCCTAAAACTTAAATGTAACTCCCCCAATACCCTGGATACCACGCACCCTATAGTTCCAATATCTCTGGTAGTTTTGGTTCAACAAATTATTGCCCATTACGAATACAGAAAACCTATCATGAAATGCATAGTCTACCCTGGTGCTTAGATCTAAGAGGGGTCTTAAATTCGTGGAGTTTCCAGATTCTAAGTTTATGGCTCTAATACCTCCCATAGCGTTAAGGTTTGCAGTGATAAACCATTTATCGGTAGGCGTAAATGTATTGTTCACTTTAAGTTCCCACTCTGGTCTATGCCATGCTCCGGTTAGATTAGATAAGTTATACTGATAATAGTCCGCTTCTAATTGTAGTCTATACCAATTTTCAAATTTCCATCCCACACCTACATTGAAATTCAGCACTTCTGTTTCGTCATCATACATTAACTCAAATCGCGTGCTGTCCATTTGATTATTGCCATAGAAATGCATGTTTCTAAATTGCCCAAATTTGATCCCAACAGTATATGTAAGTTCGTCATTGACATCCCCTCTGATACCTGCAGTTGCCTGGTAGTTTTGTCTGGTGTTCAAAAGTCTTTCACTCGGACCTATCCATGGATTCTCCATAGCAAAGTCATAATAAGTCTTTCTAATTACATCCCCTTCCAATCCTATAAATATTCCTAACTCCTCTGTGAAATTATAGGAGGCATGTACATTTGGGAAAATGTGGAAGTCAGAATTTTTATTGGCAGTGATATCATTTTCTAATACCATATTAGCACCTGCCCTAACTCGTAATCCTTCGCGAATGTATTCTACAGAGGGATTTATTCTTAGATAGTTTCTATTGATATTATTGTATAGCAAATCTGAAGGAGATGTGAAATATCCATCGGTATTTACTACAGCCCGAAGATTGTCATTGGCTCTAAAACCCATTTTAGCATTGATGCCAAGTTCATGCTCTCTAGCTATAAAATTATCATTAAATAACCTCAAAGAAATATTGCCATCATAATTAAAAGATTGAGTCTGATCGATATTTCTAATACCAGCATTACCGTATAGGGTATGGAAAATCTGTCCGAGGGTATCACGGTTTACTTCTAGATTAGGGGTATATCCATAGAAATGATACTTATCCCTATCATATCCTACCTTACCATATACTTCCATTCCTTCTAAAAACATACTTCCATCAAACCTAACATTAGTGTGATCTTCGGCAGAATTATTCCCATCTACAGGGCCGGTATAAAATCCCTGATGATGAATATATGCACCAAAATTTCTGTAATCACTCGCTACATTATTTATGTAGATTTCTGCTAAAGGAGAATTATAATTACCATATCCTACCTTAGCATAGCTATGATATAGATCAGGCTTTTGGGATTGGAATCTCCTTTGGTATGGCTGCGTATTGGTCTCTACCGGGGGCAAGCTCAAAAAGAAACTTTGCACCTGATAATTTAACTTCCCCACCCCTTGACTTTCGGGTAAAGTAGGAGTACGCATAAAGTTCCTCGGCTGAGGAGGAAGTGTAAGGACACGGTCCTTTCTGATAACAAATTCTTGATCTTTTACTTCCCCACGGGTATCTTGACCGTGTGAAAAAGAGATTTGAACTATCAGGAATAAAAATATGAAAACCAGTCTTTTATTCATTTCAATTTAAATGTATACCTTAACTATAATTAATTGATAGCAGCTAATTTCTTACTAGCTTCATTTTTTATTTCTTCATTGGCAGATCTTTCTACGATCGATTCCAAAGTAGCTTTCGCCTGGAAAGTTTCTCCCAGTTTCAGGTAGTTATCTGCGAGCAATAAGAAGCTCCTTCCATACCAGTAATCATAAGCTCCGAATGGCGAGGATAAGTCAAATATAGTCTCATTTGATTGGGTAAAATTTCCCTTCTCGTGAAAGCTTAAGGCTAATAAGTACAATGCTTCTGCACCTTGGACATTTCTAGCTTCGTTCACCAATTCCATCAGCATGTCATCCGCTCTGGTGTTATCACCCTTCTTTCTGAATGATTTAGCCTTTAGTAGCTTAGCCTGACTGGTAGCTTCTGGGGTTACATCCCCTAACACTATCACTCTATCTGCATAATAATTAGCCGAATCGTACCTATCCGTCTCATAGTAAGATGTCATCAATCTTCTATAGGCTTCATATTCCTCTATCTTACTCCGAGCATTTTTGGAAGAAGTGATGAGGTATGGAATAGCACTTTTATAATTGTTCTTATCAAATTCTATTTCACCTATTTTCTGGATAGCTCTTGCTCTCTGTATAGATTCAGTAGATTTTTCTAAATCGTAAAAAGTCTGTAAGGCTTTATCTCTGTCTCCTAGTCTCAAGTAAGCATCTCCAATAAAATATTTTGCTTCACTTCCTTGAGCACTTGAAGGATAGTTGCGAAGGTATTCTTCAAATGCCCTAATTGATTCTTTGAAAGACTGACTAAAGAAAAGGTTCTTGGCCGCTTCGAATTCTACGTTTTGTAAACTCTTATTATCAGGATTCGAAGCTCTATATTTTCCTAGGTGCTGAGAAAACTCGCCAGATCTACCTTGAAGAGAAAGTGCCTCCTGCAGACCCACCAATGCTGCATCTGCATTGGCAGAATTCGGAAACGCATCAAGGATTCTCTTATAATCATTGATGGTATTATCGTAATTTTTCAAAGAATAATTGGCCACTGCCCTACCTTCCAGTGCATAAGGTATAAATGGACTATTCGGTCTAGTATTTATTAATCTGGTAAACCCTTCCACTGCATCAGCATAGCGAGTTTCCTCCATGTTGATTTGTGCTTTCTGGAATATCACATCATCTATATGGTTACTGTTTGGATAATTTTCGATTACCTGATTCAGTTCTCTGATGGCTTCAGAATTCCTGTTTTGAAAATTCAGCACTACACCGGATCTAAAATGAGCATAATCACTGTATCGGCTTCGCTCCTGAATAGCTCTCTGAAAAGTAGACTGAGCCTCACCTAATTTTTTTTGTACATAATAGGTATCTCCCAAACGCACTAACGCATCTTCATAATTTTCCCGTTCTGCATTTTGATTTACTTTATCTACAAAACTTCTGAATTGGCGCTCCGCTTTATCATACTGTTGGGTATTAAAATATGCATAACCCAATCCATAGTGGGTTTTAACCAGTGCAGGATCAGTGCCCCTGGCATTTGCTACCACCGCTTCATATGCTTTGATAGCTTCGGGCAATTTATTTTGAGCGGCAAAAGCTTCACCTTTCCAAAAATCCGCTTGGTTTACCAATTCTCTATCCATTGGATAGGTCTGGGACTTGGTAAAATAATTATTCGCAGGACCAAATTTTGAATCATTGTAATAAGTGATTCCTTGATAGAAAGACACTTTTTGATAAGCGCTTTTGATTCTATCTGATTTTCTCGGGAGCTTTTCTATATGCTCTATGGCTCTGAGGTAATTATTTGTATTTACTAAAGCATCACTTAGCAGCTCTTCTACTTCTCTTACATTTGCGCCTTGTGGATAATTGTCTAGGTAATTATCCATTGCCATGACGGCATCCTGGAAGACCCCTCTCTCTAGGCTTACTTTAGCATAATTAAAAAGCGCCTCTTCTTTTATCCTGGGATCAAAATCACTTTTATAGGCTGCGCTAAAACTATTGACTGCGAACTGCGGGTTATTAAGCTTTAAATACGAATGACCCAAATAGTAACTTGATACCTGTCCTAATTTGTCATTTTCCAGTGCTACTTCTTTAAAATAATTGGTGGCCTTATCATAGTTCTGTACTTCAAACTGAGCCACTCCAGCTTTATATTTCTGATCACGGCTCATGGTACCTTTACGGGCGGCAGAAAAAGCATCATAAAATCTTGCTGCTTCAGGAAAATTTCTTTTCTCAAAATGTGCCTCAGCTAGCAAAAGATAAATTTCTTCTTTTCTATCAAGATTTCCTCGAGTTTCTACTATAGGCCCTGCATAGGCTATGAGTTCTGAATAATATCCCTGTCGATAGTATAAGCTGGATAGCATATAAGGAACTTTATCAGAATAAAATCTGGTCTTATCTGCTTCTTTAAAGTCCGCTATGGCTTTATCAAAATTCCCAGCTTCCATGGCTACATACCCAGAATAGTAATAGGCATCAGGAGTATATTCGCTTCTTGTCCTTTTTACTTGCTCGAAATAAGCATTGGCATTTTTATAATCTTTCAGCTGAAAAAAAGAATATCCAGTTTTAAATAGGATATCTGCACTCTGCTCCTCGTCTATTTGAGCTCTATTCACTCTATTAAAGCTGGTGATGGCAGATCTATAATCTCTATTTTCAAAATGGTAATTACCTAAAATGTACCCAGCCTCATTTGCCATAGGATGGTCCGGATTTCTTCCAGTAAAATCAATCAGGCGGCTAGGTCCATCAGGATTATCTAGCTTTAAAGCAGAAACAGCATGATAGAATTCAGATTCTACCTGTTGATTCTCGGCTAAAAATTTATGCTTTAGATGTTCAAAATGAAATTTAGAGGCGCTGAACTGATTTTTGTGGAATAGTTCTAGTCCGTCATCAAATTTTTTATCCAAACTCCTCTGGTATAAAGTAGATTGGGCATTAGCTTGGTACATCGATAGGCAAGCTAACAGTATCAGTGAAGATTTCTTCATTCTAATAATAAACAGAAATTAAAATTTTTAATGGGTAATTTTAAATACCAGCTCTTTCAGTATGTCTGAATCTTCCACTCCACCGGCATCTATACCTTTAGAACGTAGATCAGCCTCTTTTAAATATCCCACATTATCAATAACCTTGCCTAATGGATAATTTTTTGCCGCTATGATATACTCTTTAACAAAGTAAGGGTTCACCTTTAATTTGGAAGCCAGCACAGATTCAGGCTGTCCTTTATTTCCATGTACTAAAAGTATTCTGGTAAAGTGTAAATAAAGCAAGGCAATGATCGGGATAAGTGGATTGTTTTTAGGATTTTGAGCAAAGTAATTGATTATAGTATTTGCTTTCAACACGTCTCTAAAACTGATAGCCTTGGTCAATTCAAAGTTGTTATACTCTTTATTGATGCCGATAAATTGTTGTATATGCTGCGTATTTATTTCTACCGGCTCTGAGAAGTTAATAAGCATCTTATCCACTTCGTTGGTAAGCACTTCTAGATTATTTCCTATCGATTCGGCTATTACTTGTGCTGCTTTAACATTGATAGTAAAACCCTTTGACTTAAGATAATCAGTGATCCATGGAGATAGTTTATATTCAGGAACTTTATCAGACTTCACCAGAATAGCTTTCTTATCCAATTCTTTGGCTAGTGGTTTACGGCCATCCAAAGTTTTATACTTATGAGCAAATACTAAAATAGTACTGGGTAAAGGATTTTGAATATATGCACTGAGTAAACTGTCTCCAGCTTCTTTACCTAAATCCGCTATGGCCTGGGCTTCCTTTACTATCACCAGCTGCCTTTCTGCCATCATGGGAAACCTTTTGGCATTCGTAAGAATCGCACTCATGGTCGCATCCTTACCGTACATCATTACCTGGTTAAAACCTTTTTCATGTTCAGGAATGGCATTCTTTTCAATAAAATTGACGATCTGGTCTATAAAAAAAGGCTCCTCCCCTTGAAGAAAATATACCGGAGCATATTTACCTGCTTTCAAATCTTTTAAAACGTCTTCGGGTTTGGTGGGCATAGCTTCAAATTTGTCCTCAAATATAGAAATTTTAATGTTTAATAAAACTTATATTCTTAATGTAAAACCACAATTTTAAACTTTAGGGGGCTTATTTTTGTATAGTAAACAAACCAATAATTTTGTTGTGAGCAAATACGATAAAGCGATTACCTATTATAAGGAAGGAAAGTTTGAAGAAGCATTAAGGCTTTTTAATGAACTGTTGAATGAAAGTCCGAAAGAGACAGAATATTTATTGTATCGAGGGAGATTATTATCTAGGCTAGGACGGCTGGAAGAAGCTATAAGTGATTTTGATACCTTGGTGGAAATAGACTCTGCCAATACCAATTTCATTAGTGACCGAGCAGTAGTACTCCACCTTCTTAAAAGAAATGATGAAGCTCTCCACGCATTTAATGAAGCCATAAAATTGGATGGATCTAATCCATACCGATTTTCCAGCCGAGCTTATTTTAAAGACAGGGTAGGTGATCTAGAAGGTGCTATAGCGGATTATGAAAAAGCCGTAGAGCTTGATCCAGAGGATGCTGTATCTTATAATAATAAGGGTATAGTAGAAGAAAAGCTAGGCTATAAGAACAGAGCAAAAGAAAGTCTCCGAAGAGCTGATGAGCTTGCAGGATACGAACCCAGAAATACAGATGATCTACCGGATATCGGAAATAATTCCCCGATAGTTCCTGAAGAAGATACCAATGAAAGCAACTTATCGGTAAGCTCTTATTTTGAAACCCTTAAAAAAGTATTTACTGATAAATCTACAAGAAGCGAATTTATGGATTTCCTCTTTAGGAAGAAGAAATGAGGGGTTAGTTATCAGATAGGCTAGTTATTAGCTGGGTTAAGTGATTCTATTATTTTGGAAAAGGAATAGGTCAATTTGAAATCATTCTTGAAAAACAAATTGATTAATAGTATTAGTAATTAGGTGATTTACTTTTTAGACATAGTTTCAATCTGAGATCAGAACTCCTACTTCTAAATCTATTGATAAGGAAGATTGGTTGTTATGACTGTGGTTTATCTATATTAAATTTAAGTCAAACCGTAATCTGATATCATTAACCATATATTAATAGTGAACTAAATATTTCTGATTACATATAAAGGCTTATTAATAAAATAAGACATTTTCTTAGAAAGATTATTAGTAAAGAGTTGGTCAAACCAGCTCTTTTTTTTGCTCAAGGTGACTAACATATCTCCTTTAGAGGTGATCAGATAATTTTCAAGGCCGAGACCGGGATCATCTCTATAGGACTTAAGTATAAAGTTTACTTTTTCGTAATTCACGTAAGGAGTAATCTCAGAAACCATAGTATTGTGTAAGGCTTTATCTATCGATTTCTTTTTGGTACCCACATGCACGATGTCTATTTCACTATCATAAAACCTTGCCATTTGAACTATCTTCTGAATGGCCTTTTTATCCTCTTCCATGTAATCAGTGGCATAAACAAATTTTTTGATAGGTTTAAAAAACACCTTCCTAGGGATGACCATTACATCTACACTTGATTTAGCTACCACCTTGCTGGTCCTGGTACCGATATAATTTTTCTTAAAATCATTTATACCCTCAGTGCCCATGATGATCAAATCAAACTTATGCTTTTCAGCAAATTCTAATATTGTACTGCTCGTTTTACCTTCCTCTATGATCCCAGTGCATGAAGTTAGCCCCTTATCCAAGCTTTCTTTTTTGACCTCTTGTACTAAGCTTTCCAATTTTTTTTCGGCAAAGGTAAGTAAGTCCATAGTTACTGGATTTTTTGCGAAAAGCTTTTGGTAATCATCAGTGTTAGGCACATGAAAAAGGACAAGTTCAGCCTGGAACTTCTCCCCTAATTTAGCCGCATATTCGATGGCATTAAGAGAACATTCTGAAAAATCAGTTGGGCAAATAATTTTAAAAATACTCATATCTATTGGTTATGATTAATATCCTTTTTTTCTATCTATTATATTCTTAAGCGGTTTTCCTGTCATTATTCTTTTGCAGTTAGCTGCTATTTGAGGCGCAGCTGCTTCAGGGTTAGTTACACTTGCAATATGAGGTGTCATCGTAATCAGTGGGTGTTCCCAAAAGGGATGATCTTTTGGCAGAGGCTCTTCCCTATATACATCAAGTAATGCACCGGATATGCGACCACTGTTTAAAGCGTCCAATAAATCTTCCTCTACTAGATGTTTGCCTCTTGCAGCATTAATAATGTATGTACCTTGTTCGCATTTTTGAAAAAATTCCCTATCCATAAATCCCTCCGTCTGAGGGGTAAGTGGTAGAAGACATACGACTACATTTACCTCTTTGAGAAATTCTGGCAAGTCATCCCCGTAGAAATAGGGGAAATTGAATATTTTCTTCTGACTATTACCATAGCCTGCCACTTCAAACCCCATATATGATAACTTATCCAGTACATCACCACCAAGTTCACCTACACCCATTACGCCTACCTTTATATCAAGTTCCGGCTGGGACATATCCCAATTCCGGATTCTTTTATTTTCTTCAAAATGTCTAAGTCTCCTATGATGGTTTAAAACTCCCATTACCACATAATTTGTCATGGAAAATGTTAGCTTTTCATCTTTAATCCTAGCTATAGGCATATCTTCTGGTATAGAAGGGTCTTTCAGTATATGATCCACCCCTGCTCCCATCGAACTTATAAATTTCACATTTTTAAATTCCTTGAGTATGCCTTTGGGATGTTGCCATAGCATTACTACTTCTATTTCTTCAGGATCTACTATCTCAGGATAAATTTCTACCTGGATATCATCATTATCTCTTTCTATAATCTTTTTCCAGATCGAAACATCACGGCCGGGAGCTATAATAGCTATCTTCATTTTCTACTGATGTAAGTATTATTTTTTATGTAAAATCTCCATGGGAGAAGGGCGTCTTCTTCAGCATAATCTACACCTATTCGGGTAGTAGTAACTATATCGAACTTCAAATCTGAATTTGACTCTCCAATCCATACTGGAGAGCTATTTTCATAAAGTACGATATCATTTACCACTTTATCTATCCCCATAGCCTGAGCTAACTTTCCTGGACCGTTGCAAAGATTTCGTGCTAATGCTATGCTTCTTCTTTCTTTCATAATATCTATACCTTCTAAAGGTTCTAAAGCTCTGATCAGAACAGCATTTGGCTGTCCTTCCCCGTGAGTTATTATATTAAAAAGAGAATGGATGCCATAACACAGATAGACATAACTTCTTCCGCCATCCTTAAACATCACCGATGTTCTTTTCGTATTACGATGGAGATATGCGTGACATGCTTTATCTTTAGATCCGTGATAAGCTTCTGTCTCCACTATTCTTCCAATTGTAATTTGATTATCTATATTTGTGACCAGAATTTTGCCTAATAATCTTTGGGAAATGGCAGTTACATCTCCATTTAAAAAGAATGATTTAGGTAAAACTTTAATATTATGCATTCAATTAAAAACTAGGCTTAAATTAAGAATTAATAGAATTATAAACAAAGTAGTATTAGCTAAATTAGTCAAAATTAATTTTAATAGAAAAATTTTATGAAAGCAAAATTATTTATTTGTGCCATGGTAGGTTTAATGACCTTTTCAAGTCTCTCTTTGGCTCAACAGATTCAAATGCCACAAGCCAGTCCGCAGGCAATAAATACTCAAAAGGTAGGCCTTACAGATGTGAAGGTGGAATACAGCAGACCAAGCACAAAGGGAAGAAAGATCTTTGGAGAATTAGTTCCTTTTGGTCAAGTATGGAGAACTGGTGCGAATGCTGCCACCATTGTAACATTTTCGACGGATGTAAAAGTAGAAGGTAATGATGTCTCTAAAGGTAGTTATGCACTTTATTCTATCCCAGACAAAAATGAATGGACTTTTATACTTTCAAGTAACACAAAATTATGGGGTTCTACTGGTTATGACCCATCAGAAGACGCGGTTAGATTTAAAGTAAAGCCTGGAAAAACTGGAAATAAGTATGAGACCATGGAAATATCTTTTGTAGATATTACTGATACCGGTGCATCCCTTATGACCAAATGGGAAAATACCAGTGCCAAATTCCGTATAGAAACTGATGTTGAGCCTATCGTAATGAAACAAATCCAAGAAATGGTGATAGATAAAGAAGCGGATAATCCAGGTTTATACTATCAGGCAGCTGACTATTATTTCAAAAACGGTAAAGACATGAATCAAGCCCTGGTGTGGATTAACAAATCTGTAGAAGAAGATCCTAAATTTTGGACAATGCACCTTAAAGCGAAAATAGAACAACAGTTAGGTAAAAAGAAAGAAGCTATAGCTAGTGCCAATAAATCTATGGAAATGGCAAGAGAAGCAAAAAACATGGATTATGTAGGTCTAAATGAAAGGTTAATCAAATCTATTAAATAAGAAAAAAGAGGGGGCTGAAATGCTCCCTCTTTTATTTTACTACCAAAATAGGGTAATTTTTTTCGCTGGATATTAATTTTTCTGCCACACTACCTATCAATAGCTCGCTGTCACTGTTTCTTCCCTTCTGACCAATAATGATAAGATCTGCCTTGATATCTACAATAAAGTGATAAAGCTGAACGCTGATTTTTTCTTCCTGATTTCCCAATATGACAAGGTCCTTCAAAAATGGATATCTGATCTGGTATTTTTTAAATCTAGACCTGGTCTCTTTTTCCAATGTAGATTGGACTTCACCACTGTTTTGAATAAAAGGGAAATACTGTATACCAACCTTAAGTACATGTACAGGATATACTTCACTGTGGGCTATTGTGGCAAGTTTTTGCGCTAGTTGGATTGTTTTATCAGCATATGGAGAAAAATCCAACGGAACCACTATTTTTTCGAAAACAGGCCTTGCCTTTTCAGGAAGAAAAAGTGTTGAACAATTGTTAAGTCGTACAATCTTCCGGCTGAAAATCCCCGAACCATTATGTGAATCTTTCAGGCCGAGAATAGCCAGATCAAATTTTTCCTTTTCAAACCATTCTATAAGAGCTTCCAGATCATTTTCAGGCTGGATATATACTTTGATATTTTCATTCTTTCTTCCAAAAAACTCCACAGCTGATTCTCTTACTTCCTCTTCTATAAGGGCCGTGAGCGGTTTACCCAATGATGGCAATAAGTCCAGAATATCTTTGGATACACCCTCCATCTGGATAAAATGGACCAGGCAAAGCTCTTGAAAATCAAAAAAATCATCCAGCCTTTTGATATAGTCCAGCATGAGTGAATCCATCTCCGAGAGATCTACAAATAGGGCAATTTTCTTTAACTT